>VAXH01000044.1 GCA_005883955.1 Actinomycetota bacterium
GGAGACGCGCGCGGAGCTCGAGGAGGAGCTCTCGAGCGAGGTCAAGGAGGCGATCATCGGCTGGGCTTCCGCAGAGGCGCACGCGAATCCAGCGCAGCTGCTGCGGACCGTCGAGCCGCTGCTCGAGCGCTGGCGGGCCGAGCAGGAGACGACCGCGGTCGAGCGGTGGCGTGAGGCGGCGGGGCGCAACGGCCGCGCGGCTTCCGGCTGGGCGCAGACGCTCGAGGCGGCTTCGGACGGGCGCGTCGAGCTGCTGCTCTTCCACGACGGGGCCGACCACCGGGCCTGGCAGTGCCCAGCCTGCGGTCGTGTCGCCGCCGAGTCTGGGAACTGCCCGCTGGACGGGACGCAGATGGAGGAGAGCCGCGACGGGCTCGACCTCGCGGTGCACCAGACGCTCGCCCACGGTGGAACGGTCTGGGCGCTGCGCCAGCGCCAGGACCTCGACCCGGTCGAAGGCATCGGCGCCGTCCTGCGTTACTGATCCGTCACGGTGGCTGCCACCGGTTAGTCGGAATTTGCGAACACGAAGTGCGAGTTTCGCGACAAAGGCGTGACGCCTTCGCGCATTTCTAGACCTGCTGCGTTCGCAGGTCCGGTTTGAATAGTCTTGAAGCGATGGCCTCACTCGCGCGCACGATCCTCGAAGAGCACCTCGAGCGCGGCGACCTCGTTCCCGGCCAGGAGATCGCGCTCCGCGTCGACCAGACCCTCGCGCAGGACGCGACCGGAACGATGGCCTGCATGCAGTTCGAGCTCTTCGAGGTCGATCGCGTACAGGTCGAAACCGCGGTTGTCTACGTCGATCACAACATCCTCCAGATCGACTTCAAGAACCCCGACGATCACCGCTTCCTGCAGGGGATGGCCGGGCGCTACGGCCTATGGTTCTCGCGGCCGGGCAACGGGATCTGCCATTACGTCCACTGCGAGCGCTTCGCCACCCCGGGCGAGACGCTCATCGGCGCGGACAGCCACACGACTCAGTCCGGCTCCTGCGCGATGATCGCTATCGGCGCAGGCGGCCTAGACGTCGCCGTCTGCATGGCCGGGCACGCGTTCGAGCTGCCGTGCCCGAAGATCGTCGGCGTCTTCCTCGAGAACGAGCTGCAGCGCCCTTGGATCCAGGCCAAGGACGTGATCCTCGAGCTCCTGCGTCGTCGCGGCGTTCGCGGCGGCCGCGGCGCGATCTTCGAGTTCACGGGCCCGGGCGTCTCGACGCTCAGCTACACCGAGCGCGGGACGATCGCGAACATGATCGCGGAGCTCGGCGCGACCGGCGCGGTCTTCCCGGCGGACGACGAGACGCGCGCCTGGCTCACCGAGCAGCAGCGCGAAGGCGACTTCACCGCGCTCGAGGCCGGCGACACCGGAGACTTCGACGAAGAGGAGCACATCGACCTCGCGGCCCTGGTGCCCCTCGTCGCGAAGCCGTCGAGCCCCGGCAACGTCGTCCCGGTCGAAGAGCTCGTCGGCACCGAGTTGACGCAGGTCTGCATCGGCTCCTCGGTCAACTCGTCGTACGCGGACCTCGCGGTCTGCGGCTCGGTGCTCCGCGGCCAGCAAATCTCCGAGAAGCTC
>VAXH01000045.1 GCA_005883955.1 Actinomycetota bacterium
ATCACCTTCGGCGGCTCGCCGACGTCCGCCGCGTCGGCGACGCCGAGCGGCGCACGAGGATCCGGCACGGCCGAGACGAGCAGCTGCGTGTACGGGTGCTTGGGCCGCTGGATCACGTCCTCGGTCGGCCCCTCCTCGACGAGGTGCCCGGCGTACATGACGAGCACTCGGTCGGCGATGTAGCGAGCGCTGGCGACGTCGTGGGTGATGTAGAGGAAGGAGACCCCCTCCCGCTCGCGCAGCTCGCTCATCAGGTTGAGGACGCCGATCCGGATCGAGACGTCGAGCATCGAGACCGGCTCGTCGGCGATGATCAGCTTCGGCCGGAAAGCGAGCGCCTGAGCGAAGCCGACGCGCTGGCGCTGGCCGCCGCTCAGCTCATGCGGGAACTTGCCGGCCATCGTCCGCGGCGGCACGAGCCCGACCGCGCCGAGCACGCGCTCAGTCTCCTCCCGGCGCTTGGCCCTGTCGAGGTCGCGCCGGTGCAGCCTGATCCCTCGCCGGATCGCGTGCGAGATCCGGTACGCCGGGTTGATCGAGCTGTACGGGTCCTGGAAGACCATGGGCACGTCGCTCGAGTACGCGAGCCGCTGCCGCCGCCGGAGCAGGCGGGTGACCGGCCGGCCCTCGAAGTAGATCTCGCCGCGGGTCGGTCTGTAGACGCGCGCGAGCAGCCGCGCCATCGTGCTCTTGCCGCTGCCGCTCTCGCCGACGAGCGCGACGATCTCGCCCTTTCCGATCTCGAAGCCGACGTCGTCGACCGCGTGCAGCGTCTGACCCGAGAGCAGCTTGCCGACCCGGAAGTGCCGGGTCAGGCCCTCGGTGCGGAGCAAAGGCTCGCTCACGCTACTCCCTCCGGCGCGGCCGCCTGCTCGAGGTCGGCCGCGCGGTCGTAGAGGACGCAGCGGACGAGCTCACCGTCGACGTCGTAGAGGGGCGGTTCCGCCTGGACGCAGCGGGCCATCACATGCGGACAGCGGGGCGCGAACCTACAGCCCGCCGGCGGCCGCAGCAGGTCGGGCGGCGAGCCCGGGATGCCGAGCAGGTGCAGCTTCTGGCCGCGGATCGACGGGAACGCCTCGAGCAGGCCGCGCGTGTACGGATGGAGCGGCTTGTCGAAGACCTGCCGCGTCTTGCCGAGCTCGGCGATCTGCGCCGCGTACATCACGAGCAGGCGGTCGGAGAAGTGGCTGACGAGGGACATGTCGTGAGTCACGAACACGACCGCGAAGCCGAGCCGCTCCTGGAGCTCCTTGATCTGCACCATCAGCGAGCGCTGGCCGACGACGTCGAGCGCGGAGGTCGGCTCGTCCATGAGGATCAGGTCGGGCGTGAAGAGGAGCGCCATCGCGATCATCGCCCGCTGCCGCATCCCGCCCGAGAGCTGGTGCGGGTAGCTGTGTAGGTGCACCGGGTCGATCGAGACCAGCCGCAGCACCTCGCTCGAGCGCGCCTCGATCTCGCGCTTCGACATGTTCGAGTGGGCCTCGCACGCGTCTCGCATCTGCGCGGCCACGGTCAGCACCGGGTTGAGCGCGTTCATCGCGCTCTGCATCACGACCGAGTAGTCGCGCCAGCGGATGTGGCGGAGCTGCTTGTCGGAGAGCGTCACCATGTCGCGCCCCTGGAACAGCACCTGGCCGCCGGTGATCTCGCCGGCCAGCGGCGCACCGAGCAGCCGCGCGATCGCGTAAACCAAAGTCGACTTCCCGCAGCCCGATTCGCCCACGATCCCGAGGAACTCCCCCGGAGCGAGGTCGAAGCTGACGCGGTCGACGGCGACGACCGGCCCGTTGTCCGAGGCGTACGCAACGGACAGGTCGCGTACCTCGAGGATCTTCTTCGGATCGGCGGGCCGCACAACGGGCGTGCCCGAGCGATGCAGGTTCGCCTCGCTCTTGCGCTCGAGCTTGCGCAGCCGCAGCGCCGGGTTGCTGATCTCGTCGAACGCGTAGTTGAGGAGCGCGAACCCGGCCCCGAGGAGCGCCACGCAGACGCCCGGCATGATCGCCCAGTACACCATTCCGGCCCCGAGCGCCTCGTTGTTCTCGGCCCAGTAGAGCATCGTCCCCCAGCTCTGGCTGTTCGGGTCGCCGAGGCCGACGAACTGGAGCCCGGCGGCGAAGAGGACGGCGTAGACCGCGGCGCCGAGGAAGCTCGCCACGATCAGCGAGGTCATCGTCGGCAGGATCTCGAAGAGGATCACGTACAGGCGCCGCTCGCCGCGCACGCGCGCCGCCTCGAGGAACTCGCGGTTCCGGAGCGAGAGCGTCTGCGAACGCAGCTGCCGCGCGCCGTACGACCACCCCAAGGCGCCCAACACGAGGACGAGCGTCGGCAGGCCCGAGTTCTTCTCGTACGCCGCGATCACGATCACGAGCGGGAAGATCGGGATCACGAGGATCACGTCGGTGATCAGCGACAGCACACCGTCCGCAACGCCGCCGAGGTAGGCGGCCGAGACGCCCACCAGCACGGCGATCGCGGTCGCGAGACCGCCGACCGCGAACGCGATCACGACCGACTCGCGCGTGCTCCAGATCAGCTGCGAGAGCACG
>VAXH01000072.1 GCA_005883955.1 Actinomycetota bacterium
CGACGTCGCCGCCAGTCCGGCGAAGGCTGCAACGAGCGCGCCGGCCACGGCGAGGGTCGCCGTGGTGGCGCGGCGGACCCGGGCGATCGCTGCATCGCGATCGAGGACCGCGCGCCGCTGTGCTACGGGGAGGGGCTTCGGCTTGCGAGCGGGACTCATCCACGTCGAAGCTGACCAGACGTAGATGAGAAGACGATGAGGCGCGACTGAGAGCTTCTTAAGTTCGTTCTGAGAGCTGTCTCGGCTCCACAAGGACCGAGGAAACCGCTTCCTGGCTTCGCGGCAGGACGATCGCGACATCGGTGCCGCCGCCCGTGCGGTTTCGCAGCTCGACCCGGCCGCCGTGCCCGCGGGCGATCAGATCGACGATCGCCAGCCCCAGTCCGGCACCGCGGGCGCTTCGCGCCTCGGCGGCGCGGCTGAAACGGTCGAGCGCGCGCGCCGAAAAATCAGCCGGCAGGCCCGGGCCCGAATCGAGCACGTGCAGCGCCACCTCGCCGTCCTGCGACCGGACCTCGAGCACGACCGGGCCGGCTCCGTGCACGAGCGCGTTGTCGACGAGGTTGCCGGTTGCTTGGTCGAGCCTCGCCGGATCGGCGTCGACGAACGCATCCGGCCCGCCGCGAAACGTCAGCGACCGCCCGTGCTCGGACGCACGCGCTGCGAACCGCTCCACTGCCTGCTCGAGCACCGACCGCGCCGACAGGCGCTCCGGTCGAATCGGCAGCTGCCCCTGATCGAACCGCGCGACGAGGAGGAGGTCCTCCGCGAGCCGGACGAGACGGTCGGTGTCCTCCGCCGCCGACTGCAGCGTCTGCTCCAGCTCCTGGCGCGAGCGCGGGTGACGGAGGGCGAGCTCGAGCTCCGTCTTCAGCAGCGCCAGCGGCGTCCGCAGCTCGTGGCTCGCATCGTCGACGAACCGGCGCTCGTGCTCGAGCGCAGCCTCGAGGCGCGTGAGCATGTCGTTCAACGTCTCGGCAAGGCGGGCCAGCTCGTCCCTGCTCGGCGGAACGGGCAGCCGCTGGCCCGGCGTCGACGCCGTGATCGCCGCGGCCCGGCGGCGCATCGCCTCGACTGGGCGGAGAGCGGCGGCGGCGACCCCGTAGCCGGCGAGAACCGCGAGCAAGAGCGCAGCGGGGCCTCCGATCAGGAATTCGTTCAAGAGGCGGTCGAGCGCCTCGTCGCGCTGCTCGAGTGAGCGCCCGATCACCACAACTCCGGGGTGTCCGCTCACCTTGGCGGGCACCGCGAGCGTTCGCCAGTTGCCGTCGAGTCCGCCAATCGAGCCACTCTGCCAACGGCGTGCCCCGGCCGCGACCGTGCCGATCTGGGCGCGGGACAAGATCGGCGGCAGCCCGCGCGGCGTGGACTCCGCAACAGTGCCGTTGGCGTGCAAGATCTGTGCGACCTGCGGCGCGTCGGCGCGGTCTCGGTCCGGAGCCTGCGGCCGGTCGGCATGCGTGGCGACCTCCTCCGCCTGGACACGAAGGCTCTGATCGACCGAGCCGAGCAGCGCATTGCCCACCCGTGCATCGATGAAGAAGCCGACCGCCGCGAGCACGATCGCCATCCCGACAGCGAACGGAAGCGTTAGGCGGAGGCGGATCGGAAGGCGGCTCAAACTCCCCCGTCCCTGCGGAGGCGGTAGCCGATCCCGCGCACCGTCTCGATCGAGCGCCGGCCGAACGGCCGGTCGATTTTGTCGCGCAGGTAGCGGACATAGACATCGACAAGATTCGAGCAGCTCTCGAAGCCGAGCTCCCAGGCGCCCTCGAGCAGTTGCCCGCGCGAAAGAGCCTCGCCGCGCCGCCGCAAGAGCAGCTCGAGCAGGGCGAACTCCTTCATCGACAGGTCGAGCTCGGCCTCGCCTCGCCAGGCGCGCCGGGCCGCCGGGTCCAGGCGCAGATCGCCTGCCTCGAGCAGCGTCGGGCGTTCCCCCGGCGCCCTCCGGACCAGGGCCCGCAGGCGGGCCAGCAGCTCGGCGAACGAGAACGGTTTCAGGAGGTAGTCGTCCGCGCCCGCGTCGAGCCCGTCGACGCGATCGCCGACGGCGTCGCGAGCCGTCAGCATCAGCACCGGCGCCCAAACCCCCTGCTCTCGCAGCCGCCGGCAGGTCGCGAAACCGTCGAGGCCGGGCAGCATCACGTCGAGCACGATCGCGTCGTACGGGGCCGCGCCGGCCATCCAGAGGGCGTCCTCGCCGCGCGAAGCAATGTCCGCTGCGTGGCCTTCTTCGCGCAAGCCGCGCGCGACGAGGGTTGCCATCTTCGGCTCGTCTTCGACCACCAGCACACGCATCGCCTCATTCTCGCGACCGCGGATGAGAAGGCGATGAGGCCTTCACGCTTTTCTCATCTGGCCTTGCTCGACTTCCTACGTGGAAACGCTCGCTCGCCCACGTCCCGCGCCTCAGCCGACAAGACGCCGGTCCGTATTCACGGGCGCCGACGGGAACGCTCGTCTAACGGCAACGACCGGGCTGATCCTGCTGGTCCTGCTGCCGATCGAGGGCTTGACGCTTCTCTCGCTGCACTCGTTTCTGTCTTTGCACATGCTCGTCGGGGTCGCCTTGATCCCGCCGGTCGCGCTCAAGCTGGGCAGCACCTTCTATCGGTTCTTCCGCTACTACACGGGCAGCGCGATCTTCCGGGAGAAGGGACCGCCGCAACTCGTCATGCGGATCCTGGTCGCGCCGGCCCTGGTCGCGTCGACGATCGGGCTGTTCGGTAGCGGCGTCGCGCTGATGGTGCTCCAGCATCCAAACTCGCTCATCTTCACGATCCACAAGGGCAGCTTCATCATCTGGCTCGGGGCCATCGGCATCCACGTGCTCGCGTACCTGCCGCACCTTCCGAAGCTCGCGGTCGCCGACTGGCTGCGCGCGAGGGGGGAGGCGGTCGGCCGCCGGTTGCGCCGGCGAGCCGTTGCGGTGTCGCTGCTCAGCGGCGTCGGAGTCGCGCTGGTTGCCCTGCCGCTCGTCGCGGCCTGGCACCGCTAGAGGGAGCTACCTCCCCACGTGGAGGGCGGCCGTCGCGCCGTTGAGCACGCCCGTGAGCGCGTCGAGCGGTTCCGCGGCTGCCGGGGGCAGCGCGGCGGGTGCCTGCACCGCCGGAACGGGCAGGCCGGCGGAATCGGGGGACGGCGCCGCGAGGGGCGGCGGTGGGAGCGCAGGCGCGCTGGGAACCGTCGCTGCCGGCTGTTGGGAGGGGATAGCTGGTGCGGCGGGACCGGGGGCGGGGGTGGATTCAGCGGCTGCCGATGCGGCGGCGGCCGGCCGCTGCCGTGACTGCTCTTGCCGGGCGGCCGGCCGCACCGCTTGCGAACCCGGCGCGGTGGCGTGGTGGGGAGTGCGCGTGAGCTGCGGTGCCCCCGCGGGTTCGGCCGGAGCAGCGGAGTGAAGCGTCACAGCGGGCTCGTCGTGCGCGAGGGCAGGCCCGATCTCGGTGGCGACGACCGGGATCAACGCCACGGTCGCACTCGCGCCGATCAGTCCGAGCTTGCCGAGGCCGCCCCTGGCGAGCGAGCGGAAGAGCGGAGCCAGCGTGGCCGCGTTGATCGCGGCGGCGCCGCTGCGAACGTGCTGGAGCCGCGATGCCAGGTTGCGGCGCGCGCGGAAGAGGAGCGTCTCGACTGCTCCGAGGCTCATACCCAGCTCGTCGGCGATCTCCGCGTACGAGAGGCCCTGCCACTCGCGCAGGAGGATGCCCCGGCGCTGGCGCTCGGGAAGATGTGCGAGCCCATCTCGAAGCGCCGCGAGCCGTTCGCTTCCTTCGTAGCCGGCCGCCTGGGGCGCGGCGAGCTCGTCCATGTCTTCGACGACCTGGGTGACGGCGGTCTGGCGGCCGCTCGACCGCCGGGTGCCGCGGCAGACGTTGAACGCGATCTTGAGCAGCCACGCGAGCTCGAACTCCGGCTCGACGCCGCGCTGTAACGACCGCAGCACGTAGATGAAGGTCGTCTGCGTAGCATCCTGCGCCTCCTCGCGGTTGCGCAGGCGGCTGTAGCAGAACGTGAAGATGCGCTGGCCGTACTTTTCGTACAAGTATTGGGTCAGCTCGGCGGGCTCGGTAGGCCGAGCGACCGGAACGTGGCCGAGCAACGTGCTCATGCGCGACTCCGCTCACGACGGGTCGACGAAGTGAGCTGACCTGCTGACGCTGGAACGACTTGCGTGCCCACCCTCGCCTCCTCGGGACTCGTGTCGGCATGGGTGTGGGGCAGCGGAAGCGACAAACTTGCGCTGCTCCGGAAAGCCCGTTTCACGGCAGCGCCGGCACCTGAGGGGTCGGGAGGGTCGGTACCTCTGGTTTGGGCAGGTCCGGGACCCCCGGCACCGGGACCTGTGGAACCTGGGGAAGCTGCGGCAGACCGATTGGCGGAGGCGGCGGCGAGGGCGGGGGCGGGGGAGACAGCGGGGGCGGCGGCGAAGGGGAGCCCTTGTCGGCGGGCGGCGTTTCACTCGCTGCCGGTCCGTCGCTGCCGACTGCGGACGGATCGCCCGCAGCCGGCGGGCCTGGGCTCTTCGTTCCAGGCGCACTCCCGATCGGCTTGCCGGTCCTGCGGGGGGCAGTCTTGGACTCCTGCCGTCTCGGCGCTTTGACAGCTCCGCTTCGGCGTGCAGGACGTCCTCCGGTGGGGCGAGTGGTGGCAGTCCGCCGGTGTGATCCGGCGGGTGTGGCCGACTCGAGCGCTGCGATCGCTTCCGTACGGCGGTTCTTCTGATCGAGCGAGACGTGGTCTCCCGGCAGGACGATCCAGTGCAGCGCGAGGAAGAGCCCGAGCGCGGCGGCGGCCGCGCCGAGGACGAGGCGCGCCTGGGGGAGGTCCAGTCGGGAGACGGTTGCGGGATGCGGGCCGCGCGGCGTCATGCCTACTCGCAGCTAGCCCGATCGTCGGCGTGCCGGCATCACCCCTTCGAGTAGAGGCTGTTTACAAATTTTTACCAGGTTAGAGCACCTTTTCTTGCCGAACCCCGTCATCTGCTTGTCAGCCGTCAACTCCCTCGTTCGAGGGAATTCTTCTCAGACTGGGGAGCCGACTTTGCGCCCGGCGCACCGGTTTCGGCGGCCGCGCTGACGCAGTTCTTCCCGCGGCTCTTCGCCTCGTAGAGAGCTTCGTCAGCGGCCCGGACGAGATCGAACGCATCCATCCCCTCCGCGAGCTTCGCGATCCCGAAGCTCGCCGTCATCACCGTTGTGACAGCTCCGGCCACGAGCTCCAGCTCGGCCAACGCCGTGCGGATCCGCTCGGCCGCCTCGACCGCCCCCTCGAGAGTCGTTCCGGGCAAGACGATCAGGAACTCCTCGCCGCCCCAGCGGCTGCTGAGGTCGATGTCCCTGAGCGTCCCGCGAAGCACGTCGGCGAAGCGCTGCAGGACGAGATCGCCGAAGGCATGGCCGTGCGAGTCGTTCGCGGCCTTGAACTCGTCGATGTCGCAGAGGATGACCGCGAGCGGTGTCTCGTAGCGCTCGCTCCTGGAGATCTCAGCCACCAGCCGCTCCTCGCAGTGGCGCCGGTTGGCGAGCCCCGTCAGGCCGTCGGACCTCGCCTGTCGCGCGGCCGCTTCGTGCAGGCAGGCGTTTTCGAGCGCGTTCGCGCCTTGTGCGACGAGAGCCCTCGTCGCCAGCAGGTTGTCCTCGTCGAGATCGGCGGTGTACAGGATGAGAATCCCGAAACGGGACTCGCGGCTCGCGATCGGGAGCTCGAAGGTCTTGGCGTCGTCCGCGAGCGTTCCGACCTCGATTACCGCTCCGTTCTCGCCGAGCAGGGCCGCCCCCTCGGCATCGGCAGCCTCGACGGCGGCCGAGGCGATCAGCGCCAGGAGCTGGTCGATGTCGTGGGTCGCCGTCAGCAGCTCGCCGGTGCGGCTGAGCGATTCTCGGAGCCGTGTCCGCTGCAGCTCCAGCTCCAGCAGCCGCGCCCGCAGCTGGTCCGCCATCGAGTTGAACGAGCCGGCCAGGTCGGCGAACTCGTCGCGGCCGCGGACGGGGACGCGGCGGTCGAGCCCGCCGCGGCCGATCTCCAGTGCGGCCTGGGAAAGCTCGCGCAGGGAGCGCATGACCGACCTTGCCTCGGCCGCGGCTATCGCCGCCAGGACGAGCAATGCTCCGAGCAGGACATAGAGCAGATGCCTCCGCGTCGTGGCCGCCTGTGCCGCGATCGGCTGCGCCGGCGCGAGCACCGCGATCTGGACGTTCGGTTGCTCGGACAGCGGGCCGGTTGCGAGGGCTCGATATCGGGAACCGGCCACAGAGATCGCCAGCGAGCGGCCGGAAGCGAGCGGGCGACGAGCGGACCTCGAGCGTGGGACGAAGACAATCCGGTCGCCGTGCGAGAGCCCGCTCTCGAGGCGCAGTTGCCGTAGCAGCGAGCGGTCGAGCGGCAGCACGGCGAGGATCGAGCCAATCACCCGCCGGCCCGCCTTGACGCGCACCGTCTGGGTCGCCTCGATCGTCCCGCGCCGCCCGACCGCGAGCCGGTGCGGGCCGACGAGCGCAACATCGCCCAGGAGCGGGCTGAAACGGCCGACACGCAAGCCCTGTTGAATGTCGCGACGACGGGCGAGGTTGCGTGCGAGGGCCTTGACGTGGTCCGCCCGTCGTTCGTACGACGCGAAAACGGCGCGCAGCTCGGCTCCGAGGCGGGCATCGACGCGCCGCTCCTCGGCGCGCTTGGCGACCGTGCCGAAACCCCAGAAGGCCGCCGTCAGCGGCGCGACTGCGAGGAGGAGGAAATAGAGCGCGAGTTTGTGCTTGAAGCTTGCAAGCATCGTCCGACCGTTGGCTGGCTTGCACTAGTTGTCGGCGAGCAGTGCCGTTCACGTGAGGCTCGGGCCGGCCGGCCCCGGCCGCGGATGCCGCCCCGCTGCGGCATCCGCGGCTGCCGGTTCGAGGAGACCGCTTAGCGCTTCTTGGCGGTGCGGGCCTTCGCGAGGCGGATCGAGGTCGTCTTCGCCGCCTTCGCGGTCGGAGTCCGCGCGACCGTGACCATCACCAGCCGTTTGCCGAGGATGCGCCGCTTGGATCTTGACCGTCGCTCCGCGCACCAGGTCGCCACGGCTCCCAGGTAGATCAAGACATCCCTTCTCGGACTCGCTATAACACCGGCCGCAAGTTTTTCGCCGCTCCGGCTCCGTACCTCCCGACGCTGCAACGCTGAGGAGACGACGACATGGGCAGGGCCCGCTCGGTTCCCTCCAAGAACATCCCCCTCGCCGTGTTGGCCCTGTCCGTCTCCTTCGTCGCGGCCCTCGCGGTCGGCGGGCCGGCGTGGGCTTCTCAGCTCGTCGACCGGAACGCGACCAACGTCCACCTGGAGGTCAACGCCAAGGGACAGGCGTTGATCACCTACCGGGTGGGCCGCCGGATCCGGCGCGTGCTCGGCTGGGGCGCGATCAACGCGCGGCCATCCGCGAGTGGAGGCAAGCAGGTCTCGTTTCGGCTCGACTACTCGGGCGGCTGGGGTACCTATCACCGGCGGCTCTGGCAGGCGTTCCCCGACACTTGCCGGCGTTACGACGGGCCCGTCCTGACGCACGTCGTCGCGAGCTGTACGGCAGGAGACGGCACCTACTGGGCGCTGCAGGGCTGGAAGGTCGGGCTGCCCGATCTCGGGTTCCTGCCCTGGCTGCCGGACCAGAAAGTGCCGTGGCTGACGCTCTCGCACTGGCGGGGCGAAACCGCTGAACTCGAGGTTCACACGGACTGGGTGTACGGGGGCCGTTTCCAGCAAGTCTTCGGTCGGCTCACCTATCTCGGCCGTCCGGTGTACGGCTACCGAACGACGCGGGTGGGAGCGCCGACAGATCGGTTCGGCCGACTGCTCTACCTCGACACCCTGGATGCGCCGGCCTACGGACGCGGCTGGCGGCGTGAGAACTCGTTCGTCAGCCACAAAGGCACCGGCGTCTTCTGCTACGGCTTCTACCGCCATAACCCGACGAGCGGTGGCTACGCCGCACCGCCGCGCTGGCCGCGCCCCCACCCCCGCGGCCCCGGGGTCGGCAAGCGCTACCGCCTGACCGTGGCGGGACCCGGTGTCACCCCGGACATCAGCTGGGAGGGCCCCGGGTTGCATGCCTACAGCCCGAAGGATCCCGCCGATGTCGCCTACGAGCAGGCCGAGAACGCGATTCTCGACTCGTACCGCGACCGGCTCTGCCGGCAGCACTAGCTTCTCCTACTGCTACGGCTTGGCTCTTACCCTCTTAAACTCATAAGCCGTGGCGGCGACCGCTGAGCGTGTGAAGCCGAAACTGCGCGGTGTCTTCCACGAGCTTGGCTTCTACGCAGCGCTCGGGCTCGGCGTGGCCCTCGTCGTCACGGCCCACGAGGGTCGGGCGCGCATCGCCGCGGCAGTCTTCGCGGGCTCGGTCGCCTTCTGTTTCGGCGCGAGCGCGCTCTATCACCGACCGACCTGGAGGCCGCCGGTCCGGGCGTGGCTCGCGCGTCTCGACCACGCCGGCGTCTTTCTGATGATCGCCGGGACGTATACGCCGTTCGGGTTGCTCGTGATGTCCGAAGACTGGGCGCTGCCCGTCCTGACGATCGTCTGGACCGGAGCTGTCGGCGCGACGCTGTTGAAGCTCTTCTGGTACCGGGCGCCGAAGTGGCTCTCGGCCGCGATCGGCGTCGCGCTCGGCTGGGTGAGCGCGGCCGCGTTTTCGCAACTGCTCAAGGTGCCGGCTCCAGGGCTGGCGCTGGTGGTAGCGGGAGGCCTCCTCTACACCCTCGGCGCAATCGTCTATGCCTATCGGCGCCCCGATCCATACCCGCAGGTGTTCGGGTACCACGAGCTCTTTCACGTGCTCACCCTCGCGGCCGTCGGCTGCCAGTACGCGGCGATTGCCTTCTTCGTCCTGCCACGCGCCTGAGCAGAAAATTTTCCCCCAGAAATGCCTAGTCCCTACGAACCCGAGGGCCCGCAGGGACTTGGCAGTCCAACTCTCGCAGGTCGGCGTTCGCGAGTCAACCCACGTCAGTACAGACCGCCTGCTCGATAACGTCGCGGCCGGGTGCCGGCCGTGACTCGGAGAGTGACGCTGGAGCAGGCGCGGCGGATTGCCGTTCGGGCTCAGCTGCTGGACGGCTCCGCTCGCGGTGTGCTCTCGACCGTGCGCCAGCTCGGGTTCCTCCAGCTCGATCCCGTCTCGACCGTGGCGCCGCCGCAGCAGCTCGTCCTCTGGAGCCGGCTGGGCCCGTTCGACCGGACAGAGCTCGACCGCCTGCTCTGGGTGGAGCGGAAGCTCTTCGAGTGGAACGCCTTCATCTGGCCGATCGAGTCGTTGCCGCTGATCCGTGCGGAGATGCGGAGGATCCGCCGCGCCAACACATCGGCCCGCGACCGCTGGCGGCGCGAGTTCCTGCAGCGAAACGTGAGTTTCCGCCGCTACGTGCTCCGCCAGCTCGAAGAGCGCGGGCCGGTCCTCTCGCGCGAGTTGGAGGATCGCTCGACCCCGCGCCGCGGAAGGCACAGCTGGCACGGCAGCCGCCAGGTCGCGCAGATGCTCGAGCTGCTCCACCGCCGCGGCGAGCTCGCCGTGGTCGGACGCCGAAGCGGCCAGCGGCTCTGGGACCTCGCCGCCCGCTGGTACCCGGAGACCGAGGTGGCGCCGCTGCGCGAGGCCGAGCGGATCCTTGCCGAGCAGCGCTTCCGGTCCCTCGGCGTCCGCCTCGAGCAGGGGGAGTGGCACGCCCACCCGGACGCGAGCGACGCGCCCGTGCCAGACCGGGCGACGCTGCTCTCGCCCTTCGACCGCCTCGTCCACGATCGCGATCGCGCCGAGGCACTCTTTGGTTTCCGCTACCGCCTGGAGATGTACGTCCCGCCGGCAAAGCGCGAGTACGGCTACTACGTCCTGCCACTGCTCGTCGGCGACCGGCTCGTCGGCCGCGCCGAGCCGCGGTTCGACCGCAAGACGCGGAAGCTCGAGCTGCTCGGCGCCTGGGGCGACAGCTCTCGGCTTGACCAGGTGCTCGCGGAGCTGGCCCTCTTTCTCGAGGCGCGCCTTGGTTGACCGACTTCAGTTCGCGGCGGGGCGCGTCCCGCCCCTACGAGCCCTGCGACGGCGCCGCTTCGCATCCGGCTGGCGGACCATCGGCTCTCGTCCGGGCGGCTGGGTCGGCGCCGGATCGTCGGAGACGGTCGGCTTAATCTGCTGAGTGACGGGCTTTTGCTGCGAGACCCTGATCCGGTCGCCGTAGTGTGAGAGCTCGAGGGGCTTGCCCTCGGCGAGCGTGTACGTCGCCTCGGTCTTAGTCGCCTCGACCTTCAGCAGCCGGCCGCGGAAGCGGAGCCCGAAGGCGAGCCGCTCGAGCCGGGCCGGAAGTTTCGGGGCGAAGCTGAGGAAGCCGTCGTGATCGCGCATGCCGCCCAGGCCGGCGACCGCCGCCAGCCAGGCGCCGGCGAGCGAGGCGATGTGGACGCCGTCGCGTGTGTTGTGCTCGAGGTCGTGCAGGTCCATCAGCGCGGCCTCGCCGAAGTAGTCGTAGGCCAGCTCGAGGTGCCCGACCTCGGCGGCCACGATGGCCTGCGTGCAGGCCGAGAGCGAGGAGTCCCGCACGGTCAGCGGCTCGTAGTAGGCGAAATTTCTCGCCTTCTCCTCGTCGGTGAAGGCGTCGCCGCGCCAGTGCAGCGCAAGCACGAGGTCGGCCTGCTTGACGACCTGTTTGCGGTAGAGGTCGAAGTAGGGGAAGTGCAGGAGCAGCGGGTACTGGTCGGGCTTCGTGTTCGCGAAGTCCCAGACCTGGTGGTCGGTAAAGCCCTCGGATTGACAGTGAACGCCGAGGGCCTCGTCCCACGGAACGACCATGTCACGGGCTGCGTCACGCCAGGCGGCCGCTTCCTCGAGGCCGGCGTCGAGCTCGGCCGCTTCGTCGGGATGACGGACGACCGCGTCGGCGGCTGCGATCAGGTTTCGCTGGGCAAGCAGGTTCGTGAAGACGTTGTTGTCGGCGATCGCGCTGTATTCGTCGGGCCCCGTGACCCCGTCGATGCGGAAGCGCCCCGCTGGATCGTGGTGGCCGAGCGAAAGCCACAGCCGCGCCGTTTCGACGAGCAGCTCCAGTCCGGCTTCGAGCTCGAAGACCTCGTCCTCGACGGCCGCCTGGTAGCGGACGACGGCGTCGGCGACATTGGCACTGATGTGAAAAGCCGCCGTCCCGGCCGGCCAGTAGCCGGAGCACTCCTGGCCGCGGATCGTCCGCCAGGGAAACGCCGCGCCCTTCAGACCGAGCTGGCGCGCTCGGTCGCGGGCCAGCTCGAGCGTCGAGTGGCGCCAGAGCAGCGCGTCACGCGTTGCGTCCGGGGCCGTGTAGGTGAGCACCGGGAGGACGAAGCGCTCCGTGTCCCAGAAGGTGTGGCCGTCGTAGCCGGGTCCGGTCAACCCCTTGGCGGGAATCGCCCGCTGCTCGGCGCGCGCGCCTGCCTGGACGGTGTGGAAGAGCGCGAAGCGGACGGCTTGCTGAAGCTCAGTGTCCCCCTCGAGCTCGACGTCGGCGCAGGCCCAGAAGTCGTCGAGGTATGCCCGCTGCCCTTCGAGGAGTTTGTCCCAGCCCGCGTACTTGGCCTTGGCGACGGCCGCGATCACCTGGTCGCGGATCGCCGCCAACGAGCGCTGGCTCGACCAGCCGTAGGACAGGAACTTGACCACCGTCAGCCGCTCGCCGACGGCGAGATCGGCGGCGATCGTCACCCGCCCGATGTCTTGCTCGCTCTCGGCGAACGAGACTGTCCCGTCGGGGCCTTCGATGACGTGATCCATCGCAGCCGCCATCATGAGCTTGCTGCGCCTAGTCGAGTGAACGAGCACGACCCTGGAGTCCCGGTCCGAGAAGTCCTCCGACTCCAACGGGGACTCGAGCATCGCCGCCGTCCGCGGGTCGTTCGAGGTCGGCGGCGCCGGCTCGTTGGCGATCAGCTCGGATTGGATGGCGACGCGTAGCGGCGAATCGACCGGCTCGACCTCGTAGAGGATCGCCGCGGCGGAGCGGTGGGCGAAGGAGACGAGTCGCGTCGAATCGACCCGGACGACCTTTCCGGCCGGGGATTCCCACTCGACGTGCCGTCGCAGAACTCCGTTGCGGAGGTCGAGCACACGCTCATGGGCCAGCAGGCGCCCGTAGCGCACATCGAACGGCTCGTCGTCGGCGAGCAGGCGGATGATCTTGCCGTTGGTGACGTTCAGAACCGTCTGGCCGGACTCGGGGAAGCCGTAGCCCGCCTCGGCGTAGGGGAGAGGCCGCTGCTCGTAGAAGGAGTTCAGGTAGGTCCCCGGGATTCCGAAGGGCTCGCCCTCGTCGAGGTTGGCGCGGAGACCGATGTGCCCGTTCGAGAGCGCGAACACGGACTCCGTCTGGGCGAGTACGTTGAGGTCGAGGTGCGTCTCGCGGACGCTCCAGGGCTCGACGGCGAAGGCAGGGTGGGTGATCACTCGTGCTCCAGCAGCTCGGCCAGGTCGTCCACGACCACGTCGGCTCCGTGCTCGAGCAGGGCTTCCCGTTGCCCCGTCCGGTTGACGCCGACGACGAAGCCGAAGTGCCCGGCGCGGCCGGCCTCGACGCCCGCCAGCGCGTCCTCGAAGACCGCCGCTTCGGCCGGTCGGACGCCGACCTCCTTCGCCGCGGCGAGGAACGTGTCGGGCGCGGGTTTTCCTTGCAGGCGTCTCTGCTCGACGACGACCCCGTCGATGCGGACCTCGAACAGGTCCTCGATCCCGGCGGCGTCGAGCACGTCCTTGCAGTTCGCGCTGGCGGACACGACCGCAGTGTGGAGCCCCGCCTCGCGGACTGCATGCACGTACCGAACGGAGCCCGCGTAGGCCTCGACGCCGTCGCGCTTCAAGAGCGCGAGCACGAGCTCGTTCTTGCGGTTCCCGAGACCGCGGACCGTCTCCACCGAGGGCGGGTCGTTCGGATTCCCCTCCGGCAGCGCGATCCCTCGCGAGGCCAGGAACGAGCGCACGCCGTCGTAGCGCGGCTTGCCGTCGACGTACTTGTCGTAGTCAGCGACCGGATCGAAGGGGACAAAGGGCTCGCCGGTTCGGTTGGCGCGCTCTTGCAGGTACGCGTCGAACATCTCCTTCCACGCGGCGGTGTGGACCTTGGCGGTCTGGGTGAGGACGCCGTCGAGGTCGAAGAGGCAGGCGCGGATTCCGCTCGGCAACCCGAGCTGCTGCGCGTCGCCGGGCACAAGCGGACCGTACAAAAACAAGGAAACGGGGACCGCTTTAACGCGATGGAGTCTGCCGACGGTCCGCGGAAACCTCTGAACGCAATGCGGCCTTGCTCGTTTTAACCCGGCAGCGGACGAAGACCCCGCTTCTGACCAAACGAAACGGCGGCCCGAGGCATCGCTTGCGATGCCGGCCTGGAGGTCGTGGCGGCTTTTGCCGCCGCGACCGTTTTAACCCGGCAGCGGACGAAGACCCCGCTTCGGACCAAACGAAACGGCGGCCCGAGGCATCGCTTGCGATGCCGGCCTGGAGGTCGTGGCGGCTTTGCCGCCGCGACCGTTTTAACCCGGCACCGGACGAAGACCCCGCTTGGACCAAACGAAACGGCGGCCCGAAGGCCGCCGTTTCGTTCGCCGAGTCGATTTCGCTTTCGTCCACCGTTCTCGTTGACCTTCGGCTTCCGCCTACGGCCCTCGGGCTCGGCTTCGTCCTACTTGCGCTCCGTGCTCGGCGCGCGAGGGAATCTAGGGGGCCTCGGGTCCCGGCACAAGGGGTCCCTGAAACAAAAATGTCGCAATTTGGAGGCTCGGCATCGCGGACCCGGCTCCAGGCGCTGTCGCCGAGGCGGGTCCTTCACTCGGGTTTAGCGGCCGCGGTGGCAAAGCCGCCTCGGCCTTTTTGGTCGGCGTCGCAAGCGAGCGCCTTCGCGGCCGGCCTGCTTCCAGAGCCCGTGCTGGTCGATCGCCGAGGGCTGACCGAGGGATTCTTAGTCCCCTCTTATCGCGCTCTCAGGCCGCTCTCACGCCCTGGTGATTCGGTTAGGCGTGTCAATTCCCAACGAAAGGAACATCCGATGAGCAGCAGGCTCAGGCCCAAGGTGATCGCGGGAGCCGTCGCAGGTCTCGCCGTAGCCGGCGGGGGCGGCGCCTACGCGGCGACGCAATTCGGCTCGCCGCAGCAAGAGAACCAAGCAGTGCTGAACGACGCTGCCAAGCAGCTGGGCGTCGAGCCGAGCGCGCTCAGCGCCGCGCTGAAGAAGGCGGCCGAGAATCGTGTCGACGAGGCCGTCGTGGCGGGCCGGTTGACGCAGGCCCAGGGCGACGAGCTCAAGCAACGGATCGAGTCCGGCGACGTGCCGCTGTTCGGCGGGCCGGGCTTCGGCTTCCACGAGAGAGGAGCGTTGTTTGGGGGCCTCGACGCCGCGGCGAGCTATCTCGGCCTGACCGACGCCCAGGTGCGCTCGGACTTCCGGAGCGGGAAGTCGCTCGCCGACATCGCGGACGCACAGGGCAAGTCCGTCGACGGACTCGTCCAGGCGATAGTCGACGCCGCCAAGACGAAGATCGCCGCCGCCGTGGCCGCCGGCCGCCTGACGCAGTCGCAGGCCGACTCGATTCTGTCCGGACTGAAGTCGCACGTCACCGACTTCGTCAACAGAACGCCGCCCCGTTTCGGGCTCCATAACGGCTTCCGAGGAGGCGGCGTCCGTGGAGGCCCGCTGGTCGGCCCCGGCTTGGACGGATCGGGGCTCTAATTGTCCCGCATCGAAGCGGCGAAGCGGCGAGCGGGCGCGGTCAAGCGCACGCTCGCGGTCCTGGCGGCGGCCGGCCTCGTCGTCGTCGGGGGGCTGGCGCGTGCCACGAACCCCGGTCACGCCGCGACGACGAGCCGGGCTACCGGCTCGTCGCGGTCCGTGACGGGCGCGGAGTCGGATAGCTCGAACTCGGACGACTTCTCGATCGCACCCTCCACGGGCCAGTCGCAGGTTCAGACCCATGTCTCCTGACCGGTTCGAGGCGATGGGAGTCGACGTGCTCGTCGGCGGCGCGACCGAAGCCGAGCTCGAAGCCGTTGGGCTCCTCTTCGAGAAGCTCGATCGGACGTTCAGCCGCTTCCGTGCCGACAGTGAGCTCAACCGCGTCAATGCAGGAACGGCCGAGTTCGTCCCAGCCTCGCCGATGTTCGCGCAAGTGCTGGCGCTGGCGCTGGATGCGGCGCTGCGGACGGACGGGCTCGTCGATCCAACGCTCGGTGCGGCGATCGAAGCCGCGGGCTACGACCGCGACTTTGCCGAACTCACAGACGACGAGCGTCCCCCGAGAACCGCTTTCCCAGGAAGTTGGCGCCACGTTCGTGTCGCCGGGCCGCTCGTCTTCCGCTATCCCGGCACGAAGCTCGATCTCAACTGCGTCGTCAAGGGCCTCGCCGTCGACGCCGCCCTGCAGCAGCTCGGCGGGGACGGCTTCGTCGCAGCCGGCGGCGACGTCGCCGTCCGCGGCAGTGCGGTCGTCGGCCTCCCCGGAGGTGGCTCGCTGACGCTCCGGGACGGCGGCCTGGCGACCAGCGGCACGACGCAGCGGCGCTGGTTGCGCGGCGGCCTCACTCAGCACCACCTGATCGACCCGCGCACCGGCAGGCCGTCCACGTCGCCGTGGTCCGAGGTCACCGTCGCCGCCGGCAGCTGCCTCGAGGCCGACGTCGCCGCCAAGGCTGCGTTCCTGCTCGCGGACGACGGGCCTGACTGGCTCGACGACCGGGAACTGCCGGGTCGTTTCCGCGCCGGAAACGTCGAGGTCGCGAACCGGTCGTGGCGCCGCGCTCTGGAGCCAGAGCCTGCCCAGGCAGCGTGACCCTTTTCGAGTGGTACCTGGCCCGCGCGAGCGGAATCGTCGCGTTCGTGCTGCTGACGATCGCGGTCGTGCTCGGGTTGACGCTCTCCGGCCGGGCGGCGCTGCCCGGCTGGCCGCGCTTCGCGCTCGAGGACGTCCACCGGTTTGCCGGCCTGCTCACCGGGACGTTCGTCTCGCTGCACGTGCTGACACTGTTCGTCGACTTGTACCTGCCCTTCTCCCTGACGCAACTGGTCGCCCCGGGCACGTCGAGCTATCGCCCGCTGTCGACCGCCCTCGGCATCGTCGCCGCAGAGCTGCTGCTTGCCCTCGCGATCACCAACCGCTACCGGAAGGCGCTCTCGTACCGGTTCTGGCGCCGTGCGCACTATCTGAACTTCGCCGTCTGGGGGCTCGCACTCGTCCACGGGATCTTCGCGGGAACCGACCGCGGCGCCCCCTGGGCGGACTTCCTCTACGGCTGCTCGGCCGCCGCGGTGGCTGGCTTCGCCCTCTGGCGCGCGAGGGCCGGGGTGCGGCCGCCGGCCGCACCCCCCTCTACCGCACGCGCAGGGTGATCCCGGCCGACTGGAAGCCGGACTTCTTCGCGGTGAAGAGGACCCGTCCCCGCTTCGTCGGCCGGAGCGTGAACCGCGCGACGCCCCAAATGCTCGTCTTGCGGGTCTGAGCCTTGACGCCGGCGCCGATGACGCGCACCTTCACTCCCTGCATCCAGTTTCCGCGTGCGTTCTTGACCGTGATGCTGACGGTCGAGCGCCGCCGCTTGCGCAAGCTGCCCTTGGTGGTCAGCTTCAGCCGCGGAAGCAAGCTGAGCGGCTGTGCGGGCGAGAAGTCGCCGACGTTGTTGTCGGCGTCGACGCCCGCGACGCGCCAGTAGAGCTGGTTGCCGCTCAGGTAGGCGACATCGGACAGCTTTGGTGCGTAGGCGGTGTTCTCGGTCGTCACGTTCTCGACGGTCGTTGCGAAGTCGGGCCGGCCCGAGATCTGCAACTTGTACTGCTTCACGCCGAGCTTCGGGCTCCACGAAAGAAGCGCGTGATCGGGTGCCGAATCTGTCTTGAGACCGCCCGGCTCGCCGATTGTGCGCGTGAACGGCATCGACGCCGACCATGGGCCTGGGGTTTGGCCGCTGCTCTGTTTCGGGAACTCGGCACGGACCCGCCAGTGGAAGACGCCCGTTCCGGTCAGCTCCTGGAACGAGGTGGCCGGCATCCGGAAGCCGGTGAAGGTCTTCGTCTGGCCGTCGGGTTGGTCAAGCGAGAGGTCATAGGAAACCGCGCCGTTGACCGAATTCCACGACCAGACCGGAAGTGACTCGCCGGCGGTCGAGTTCGTCGCGCTCGGAACTGGCATTGCGAGGTTCCGTTGGAACGTGCCCGTCGTCGACCAGGTCAGCCCGACACCGTTCTCGTCGTCGGCGCGGACTCGCCAGTACAGCACTGTGTCAGCCGGGTAGGTCGTGTTGCTCGTGTACGAGGTCGAGTCGGTCGTCAGATCGTCGATCGGGGTGCCGAAGCTCGGATCCTGCGCGACCTGGAACCGGTAGCGGCGCGCGCCCTCGGTCGGCGTCCAGCGGAAGGTCGGCTGGTTGAAGAACTGCGTGCCGTCCGTCGGACCCAGGCGAGTCGGAGGCGCCGACTGCTTCTGGAAGCTCTGGGCGGCGGCGAGCAGCGGATCACCCACGGCGCCCGTTCCGTTCAGGTTCGTGGCTGGGAGCACGGCCCAGTAGTAGAGCGTCGTCTCGTCGGGATACGTGCGTGGCGCGGAGCCGGTCCGCGGGGCGTACGCCGGGATCTGCGTGAAGGCGTAATCGACGAGGTTCGAGAAGGACGGGTCCTTTGCGACGAGCACGAAGTAACTCTGCTTGCCGGACAGCGGCTTCCAGGTGAAATAGGGAACGCGGCCCGTGGTCGTCCCGGTCGCCGTTGTGACGTAGTCGGTCGAGCCGAGGTAATTCGCAGCGCACGAAGGGGAACAGGCCCCGCCGGCCGGATAGCCGGTGAACTCGAAGGCCCAGCCCAGGTTTGCCGGATCCAGGTACGTGTAGTCGCCGTAGACGTCATCCAAACCAGCCCGATCGCTGCGGGCGCGCACGCGAGCGCAGTACTTGGACGGCACGAGCGTCGGGATATCGGTGCCGACGCTCATCGGGTCGGAGTACGGCTTCGTTGCCGTCAAGCCCGAGCCGAGCGGCGTCCAGGCATTGACGGCGGTATTGACGCGCCAGTGATTCGAGGTCGAGCTCCAGTCGCAAAGCGTGCCGTTGTACTTGGTCACGTCGACCTCGTAGCTCGAGGCGCCGGGGACCCAGTCCCAGGTCAGCATCGGGACTTGGGTCTGATAGCCGGGCGTGCCGGGATCGGCGTCGGTTCCCGGGTCGGCGAGGTTGTCACGAAGGTGCAGGTTCTTGATCGCGGGAGCTGCCACGACCGGAACCTTGTCGAAGGTCTTCGTGAACGACGGGCCGAGGTTCCAGACGCCGGCGTTCTCATCCGGATCGATCGCGCGAACTCGCCAGTAGTAGGTGTTGTCCTTGAAGACCGTGGTCGGCGAGAGGGAAGTTGCGATGGTCGGCGACGTGCAACAGACCTTCGAGCCGGCGGCGAAGTCCGACGAGGAGTTGATCTCGACCTCGTAGCGGGCTGCGCCGGCCACTGGGGCCCAGGAGAATTGCGGGTCGTAGACCTCGTCGGATGTGTTCAGGTCGCTCACCAGGAGGTTGGTCGTCGACGGCCACGTCCAGCTGAACGACGCGGTCGGCGAAGCGGCACCGCGGTTGCCTTCGGCATCGAGCGGAATCACGTTCCAGTAGTACGTGCCGGTGGCCAGCGCAATCGAGACCGCGAGGGAGTTCGCCTGCACCTTGGGGATTCCGGTCGGGTCATCCACGAGATGGAAGGCGAGCGAGCCGAGCGACGGATCGCTCGCAAGCGACACCAGGTAGTTCGAGGCTCCCGGCACCGCCGACCAGGCAAGCTTGAGGGGGTCGGTTCCGAAAGAGAGATTGGCGCCCCCGGCAGGCGACTGCAGCGCGGTCGCCCCGGTCCACGCCTTGCGGAACGACCGGCCCGTCGTCCACGCCGAGACCGATCCGCCAGACGCGATCGCGCGCACACGCCAGTAGTAGGTCCCGTTGGGGATCGTCTTCAGCAGGGTCGCGCGCGTGTTCTGAGTCGTGAAATCGTCGGCGCCACTGCCGAGCACGGGCGAGTTGAAACCGGCATCTGCGGCAAGCTGGAACTCGTAGTGGTCCGCGGCGGCGACCGGCGACCAGGCAAAGGCCGGGACTGCGTCGACCGAGGCCCCGGAAGCCGGGGAAAGCGGGGTTGGAGCTGCGAGAGGATTGTTCGGGACTGCCTGCGCGGGAGCGGCGGCGACAGCGACTGCGAGGACTGCGGCGGTTACGACCGAGAGAAGGGTGAGTTTTGCGGCCATGGGCGGGTGACGCCGGCCGCCGGGCGCCAGAACTCCTTTCTATGCGTGTTGCGGACTGGATCGGCGTAGCCGGCTGAGCCTCTGCCCCTCAGTCGAGGGGTTTTCGACTTTCGAGATGTAAAACGGCATCCGCTGGCGGCTTAAGCTGTCCGACATGCCCGCTGCGCTCGAGTGGTCGGCTTACAGGGATCCCTCGCTGCCGGCGCTTGAGCGCGAGAGGATCTTCGCGCGAGCCTGGCAGTACGTCGGCCACCTCGGTGAGCTCGGCCAGGGTGCCGGCTACGTCGCCGGCCGCGTCGGGGACATCCCCGTCGTCGTCACGCGCGACCGTGATCATGCGTTGCGGGCGTTTCTGAACGTCTGCCGCCATCGCGGCTCCGTCCTCGCGGCGGGAGCCGCGGCCCGCGAAACGCTGCAGTGTCCCTACCACGCCTGGACGTACGGGCTCGACGGTGCGCTCAGGTCGGCCCCTCGCTCGGACCGCGAGCCGGAATTCGACTCCGGCGGCATCTCGCTGCGGCCTGCCTCGGTGGGTGCCTGGGGCCCGCTTCTTTTCGTCAACCCGGACCCGGACGCGTCACCGTTGGCCGAGGTCCTCGGCGAGCTACCGCGGCTCGTGGCAGAGGCCGGAGTCGTGGTCGACGAACTGCGTCACAGTGTTCGCACAGAGTCGACCGTCGAGGCCGCCCGATGCCTACGAGCTCGCCCCCGGCGATGACTACTCCAGCCAGTTCGGCCCCGTGCGCGAGAACGGCAGCGGGCTCGACACCGAGGGCGAGGTGACGCGCAGCCAGTTCCACTTCCTCTGGCCGAACACGATGATCAACATCTTCCCGGGCCGGACGAACTTGTCGATTGGCCCGGTCCTGCCGGCAGGGTCGGCGCGAACGGAACGGTTCCTCGACTACTTCTTCGGGCCCGAGGTCGAAGCGGCGTGGATCGACGAGTTGCTCGAGTTCGACGAGCAGGTCGGAGCCGAGGACAAAGTCCTGGTCGAGAATGTCCAGCGCGGCGTCGCCACGGGGCTGATCGAGCGCGGGCGCCTGCTGCCAGAGAGCGAGCGTCTGATCGTCGACTTCCAACAACGGATCCGGGGCTCCCTCGCCTAACGCGCGCGTCCTCGTGGCGGCCGCTGCGTCCGGCGGCGCTGCCTGGCCTCCTTTCTGATCTGCTGAGCGTGCTCGGAGCGGGCGCGGGCGTCGAGGCGCCGCTCGAGTCGGCCGAGCTCGCGCTGGAGCTTGCGCCAGCTGTCGAAGCGATCCCGCGGCAAGGTGCCGGTGCGAAGCGCCTCGCGGACGGCGCAGCCGGGCTCGCTCTCGTGCGCGCAGTCGCCGAAGCGGCAGGTCGACGCCAGCGCGGCCACGTCCTCGAACGTCTGCTCGAGACCGTGCGAGACGTCCCAGAGCTGCAGCTCGCGGAGGCCTGGGGTGTCGAGCACGAGTCCGCCTCCCGGCAGCGGCAGTAGCTCGCGGTGACGCGTTGTATGTCGCCCGCGGCCGTCGCTTCCGATTTCGGCGACCGGCATCACGGTTCCGCCCGCGAGGTGGTTCACGATCGTCGACTTGCCGACGCCGGATGAGCCCAACAACGCGACGGTGCGATGTCCGGCCAGGTAGGGCGACAGCCCGTCGAGGCCTTCGCCGGTGAGGCCGTTCACCGCGTGGATGGGGACGCCGAAGGCGACCGCCTCGACCTCGAGCACGGCCGCCTGGACGTCGGCGCAAAGGTCGGTCTTCGTCAGCACGATCACGGGCTGGGCGCCGCTCTCCCAGGCCGTCGCCAGGTAACGCTCCAGGCGGCGGGGCTTGAAGTCTGCGGGCGTCAGGGCGGTGGTCACGAAGACCGTATCCGCGTTCGCGGCGAGCACCTGCTCCTTCGCAGCGAGCCACGGCTCCTTGCGGGAGAAGACCGTCCGGCGCGGGAGCACGGCTGCGATCGTTTCTGGCTCGCGGACGCCGACCCAGTCGCCGACTGCCGGCCAGATCTCCTCGTGGCGAAGCCGCCCCGCCAGCTCGGCGCGGAACTCCCCCTGCTCGCCGTAGAGCACGTAGGCGCTGCGGTGCTCGACCGCGACGCGTGCCGGCCTGAGCCCTTCTGCTCCGTACTGCTCGAACTCTGTTTCGCGTTCGGGTGTCCACCCGAGCCGCATGAGCGCTTCGCTCAACTCGATGCTCCTCTCTGGAACAAGCCGACGCGGACCACGCAGCGGCCCGCCTTGCAGACGTCAGCCGGTGTTGAGCGCTGCTACGAGAGGAGCGCCACGCGACCGGCGGAGACGAACGGCTCTTTTTTCATCAGGCACCTCCTCGGTCGCGGGTTCCGCCCAGCGTAGGGAACGTGGTCGTCGCGGTCAACCCGGCGGAAGTTTGTAACAGGCTGTTACTTGGATATCGAGCCCGGAAGCGCTCCGGTAACGCCGAATCCATCTATTCCAAGCGCTTCCGCGCTTCGAGGACTTAGTAACAGACTGTTACTTGTTCGCAGGCGGCCGCAGGACCGCGAACTCGTCGGTCACCTCGAGGCGCCGCGCGCGGAAGCGAAACACCGCGGCCGGGCGGCCGCCGCCGCGGCCTGGAGCACGGCGCTCGCCGGTCGCTTCGATCACGCCGCGGCGGAGCAGTACGCGCTGCAGGTTCGTCGCCGAGATGTCGTGCCCGAGCGCCGCAGCGTAGAGCTCCCGCAGCTCCGAGATCGTGAACTCGGCCGGCGCGAGTGCGAAGCCGATGTTCGTATACGAGAGCTTCGCGCGCAGGCGCTCGCGGCCCGCAAGTGTGATCTCCCGGTGGTCGAACGCGAGCTCCGGCAGTCGCGAGAACGGATGCCAGGCCGTGTCGGCCGGAAGCTCCGGGTCGACGCCGGTCGGGACGAGGCCGAGGTAAGCCGTCGCGACCTGCCATTCCTGCGGATGGCGCGCCGGCTCGCTGAGCGTCTCGAGCTGCTCGAGGTGGGCGACCTCGCGCACGTCGACCTTGGCGGCAAGGTGTGTCCTGATCGAGCGCTCGAGGGTCTCGCCGCGCTCGAGGTAGCCACCCGGCAGCGACCATGCGCCGAGAAAGGGCTCTCGCGCCCGCTGCCAGAGCAGCGCCTGCAGCGCGCCGTCGCGGATCTGGAGCACCGCCGCGAGGGAGACGTGGGTCGGGTTGGTAGACTGACGCACAGGTTTTAGCCTCTCAGTCGAAAACTCTAGCGAAGAGGGAGTCGAATGACGGTAATCGAGGCTCAGGCGCCGGCCGCTGTCGGGCGCGATGTGGAGGAGGTCCTGCGCGCGCGCGGCCTCTCGAGCTTCCACCTCAAGGCGATCCTCGTCACGGGCGCGGCGTGGACGTTCGTGGCAATGGAGATTCTGCTCGTCGGCTTTGTGGCACCGGTTTTCGCCGGACTCTGGCATCTGAACGGCGTCATGTTGGGCCTCGTCAACAGCGCCGCGCTCGCCGGCTCGCTCGTCGGCAGCCTCGTCCTCGGGCGCACTTCCGACCGCATCGGCCGCAGGCGGATCTTTCAGTTCTCGATCCTCTGGTACGCGATCTTCACCGCCGGCACGGCGCTCTCGTGGGGGCCCTGGTCGGTGATGACCTTCCGCTTCCTGGCCGGGCTCGGGCTCGGCGGCATGCTCGTCGTCGACCCCTCGTTGCTGACGGAGTATCTGCCACCGCAGCGCCGGGGCCGGTTGCTGGTGACGCTCGACCTCTTCTGGCCGCTCGGCCTCCTGTTTGCGACTGGGCTCTCGTACGTCTTTCTCGTGCAGGTCGGCGGCGCCTGGAGCTGGCGCTGGCTCTTCCTCGCCGCAGCTTTCCCGGCCTTCATGGCCTTCGTCGCCCGGCTCTCACTGCCCGAGAGCCCGTTCTACCTGGCGCGCAAAGGAAGGACCAAGGAGGCCGCTGCGGTGCTGGAACAGATCACGGGCGAGCCGGTCGGAACCGAGGCGATCACGACGCCGCCAGAGCCACGTTCGTCGATCACCGAACTGCTCGCGCCGGGCCTTCGGCGCACCTCGGCCGTGATGGTCGCGGTCTGGATCGCGCTGAACATCTCGTACTACGGACTCTTCCTCTGGCTGCCGTTCGTGCTCCAGGGCGAGAAGTCGTTTCAGATCAACGTCTACCTGCTGCTCACGCTGGCGGCGCTGTCCCAGTTCCCGGGCTACGGGGCCGCGATCTGGCTGGTCGAGCGGATCGGCCGCAAACCGACGCTGGTCATGTTCCTGCTGCTCGGCGGGGTCTCGGCGTACGCGTTCGCGGTTGCCGGCTCCGCCACGGTCTATGTGATCGCGCTCTTCTTCGTCGGCTTCTTCAACCTCGGCGCCTGGGGCGCGGTCTATCCGTACACCGCCGAGCTTTTCCCGACGCGCGTCCGCTCGACCGCGTTCGGGTTGGTGGAGGGCGTCGGCAAGGGCGCGGCGATCGCCGGCCCGTACATCTTCGGGAACCTCAAGGACGCGACCGGGAGCACCACTTGGTCGATCACGTTCATCGCGCTCGTGATGGCCGGCGGCGGGATCGTCGCGTCGTTGCTCGGCCGCGAAACGCGCGGGCAGAAGCTGCTGTAACTCAGGGTCAGGGCCAGACCGCGCTGCTGGGATGCAGGTCGTACTTCCCGCCGTCGTGGCACTCCGGAGAGCTGTAGAGAGGCGGCATCCGGCCGGGTAGCTGGTCGAACGAGTACAACGCGAGCGCTCTGCCCTGCTCGGCCGAGGCACCGAGTCGGCGGGCGACGAAGTCGATCGCCTGCAGCGCGTAGCACTCGGTCTGGGCTTCGTTTCGCACGCCGGCGAGGTGGTAGGACTCGTGGGCGAGCGTGTTCAGCGACCACGCAATCTCGAGCGGCTGCCCGCACGGCAGCAGGCAGTTTCCGCCGGCCTTCAGCGACCGGGTGTAGGCGTGCAGGGTCTGGCAGATCCCCTCCTGCAGATACGAGACCGAGACCGGCTGATTCCCGATGAACCCGGTGCGCCCGGACTCGCCCCGGGCGCCGGTCAACGCGCCCGAAAGGCCCTCGCAGCGAATCGTCAGGTGCCGGCGGGCCAGTTCGCTCGCGATCGCGCTCAGCCGCAGATCGCCGGGTTTCGCGGCGGCCGAGGCGCCGCGGTGGAGCAACACCGTCAGCACAGTCAGCAACGCGAGTAGGACGAAAGCAAGGGACCGCACAGCCTTGTTGTCGGCAGATCCCCGGAAGGGATCAAGATGCGGTCAGCGGGGAAGAAGGCGGCCTACGGAGGCGTTTCCCTCGAGCGAACGACGAAGGAGACTCAATGGCCCAGCTCACAGACAGGCAGCGCGAGTTCATCGCCGAGAACCCCTACGTCGGGAGCGTGACGACACTGCGCCCCGACGGCTCGCCGCACAGCACGATCGTCTGGGTCGATGCCGACGACGGCGTCGTCACGTTCAACACCGCAGTCGGGCGGGCGAAGGAGCGGTATCTCCGCCGGGACCCCCGTGCGGCGATCATGGTCGTCCACCCGGACAACGCCTATCAGTGGGTCTCGGTCAGCGGCCCAGTCGAGCTGACGACGGAGGGCGCGGACGCGCAGATCGACCACCTGGCCAAGAAGTACCTGGGGAAGGACGAGTACCCGTGGCGCAATCCGGAGGAAACGCGGATCACGGTCCGGATCACGCCCGAGAAGGTCGACTCGGCCGGCTTCGACGAGTAGCGCGTGGCGGTGCTGACAAACGAGCAGGCGCGCCTGCTACTCGAACCGAACTTCGCCACGGTCGGGACGCTGAACCCCGACGGTTCGCCGCAGCTCACCATCGTCTGGGTGGACTGGGACGGCGAGCACGTCCTCTTCAACACCGCGGCCGGCCGCGCGAAGCCGCGCAACCTCGAGCGCGACCCGCGCGTGACCGTGCTCGTCGTCGACCACGAGGACGGCTATCGCTGGGTCGCCGTCCGCGGCACTGCGGAGCTGACGGCAGAGGGCGCGGACGAGCACATCGACAGGCTCGCGCGCAAGTACACGGGCGGGGGCTGGCAGCCGAAGCCGGGCGAGCAGCGGCTCTTGGTTCAGGTCCGGCCCGAGCATGTCAGTGCGTACGGTTTCTAGATGGCGTTAACGCTCTGCGACGTCGGCCCGCGCGACGGCCTCCAGAACGAGCCCGACACGCTTGCACCCGCGGTGCGCGCCGAGCTCGTCAACAAGCTCGCGGCGGCTGGCCTGCCGCGGATCGAGGCGGTCAGCTTCGTCCGCGACGACCGCGTGCCCCAGATGGCCGGGGCCGAGGAGGTGGTCGCGGCGATCGAGCGGCGTGACGGCGTCGAGTACGCCGGGCTGGTCCTCAACGAGCAGGGCTTCGAGCGCCTTCGCCAGACCGGCCTCGACCGCGTCAACGTCACGCTCGGTGCGACGGACGCCTTCAATCGGCGGAACGGGAACGCCTCGCTCGCCGAGGCGACGGCCCGAGTCGAGCGGATCCTTGCCGAGGCCGACCGTCCCACCACGGCGACAATCAGCGTCGCCTTCGGCTGCCCGTTCGAGGGCGAGGTCGACCCGGGCGTGGTCGCCGGGCTCGCCGGCAAGCTCGAGGCGGACGAGCTGGTGCTCGCCGACACGATCGGGGTCGCGGCGCCATCGGCGGTGCGGTCGCTGGTCGAGCGGGTCAAAGCCCTTGGCAAGCCCGTCGGCTTCCACGGCCACAACACCCGCAACACCGGTTACGCGAACGCGCTTGCGGCGCTCGAAGCCGGTGCTACCGTGCTCGACGCGTCGATCGGCGGGCTCGGCGGCTGCCCCTACGCGCCGCGTGCGACCGGGAACATCGCCACCGAGGACCTCGTCTATCTGCTCGAAGGCGAAGGCATCGTGACCGGCGTCGATCTCGACGCGCTCGTCGAGATCTCGGTGTGGCTCGAGACCTTGCTCGGCCGCACGCTCGAGGGCCAGGTCTACCGCGCGGGCGCCTCGATCGTCAGCGCGTAGAGGTCGGTCGGCTTCCGGAAGGGGCCCGGGAGATCCTCGCGCTCGAGCGTCTCGCCGAGCTTCCGCGCGACGGCGATCGACGGGTCGTTGCCGCGCTGGATCAGCGAGACCAGGCGCCGCAGGCCGAGCTCGTGCAGCGCCCAGTCTCGTGCGGCTGTGGCGCCCTCCGTTGCGTAGCCGCGGCCCCAGTGCGCGCGGGCGAGCGTCCAGCCGATTTCGGTCTCCCGCCGGCCGCCCGGCGGGCGCAGCATCGCGTGCAGCCAGGTCTCGGTGTCCCAGATCAGGAACCCGACCCTGCCGAGCATGCGCTCGTCTTCCTTTCGGACGATGCTGAAGAGGCCGACACCGTGGTCGTCCCAGTGGCGGATCATCCGCTCGAGCGCGAGCTCGCTCTCGGAGCGGCTCTTCGTGACGCCGCCGGTGTAGCGGACGACTTCCGGGTCGGCGAAGAGCTCGGCGTAGGCGTCGAGATCGGCGGCGTGCGGCCGGCGCAGGAGGAGCCGCAGCGTCTCGAGCTTCATCGCGGCGATTATCGTCCTCGGTATGAGCGGGATCCCGGTCACCGGCGTCAACGAGCTCGTGCTCGAGGTGCTCGACCTCGCCGCAGCCGAGCGCTTCTACGCCGGCGTGCTCGGCCTGCCGGTTGCGATGCGCTCCGAGAACCGCGTCTGGGTGACGGCCGGGACGCAGACGCGGATCGGGCTCTGGACGCCGCAGGTCGGGATCGCGGAAGGCCGCGGCGGCGTCCACGTCCACTACGCGCTGCACGTCGACGAGACGGACTACGCCGACGCAGTCACGCGACTGCGCGAGCACGGCCACGAGCCGCACGAGGAGGACTTCGGCGAGTCCGGCCGCGCCGCGTACGTGACCGACCCGGACGGCAACGTGGTCGAACTCTGGACGTGGGCAGGCCCCCGATGAACCGGCTTGCGGACGAGACCTCGCCCTATCTGCTCCAGCACTCCGAGAATCCAGTCGAGTGGTACCCGTGGGGCGAGGAGGCGCTCGAGCTCGCCCGCGCCGAGGACAAGCCGATCCTGCTTTCGATCGGCTACGCGGCCTGCCACTGGTGCCACGTGATGGCGCACGAGTCGTTCGAGGACAAGGAGACGGCGGCGCTGATGAACGAGCGCTTCGTCAACGTCAAGGTCGACCGCGAGGAGCGACCGGATCTCGATTCGCTCTACATGGACGCGGTCGTCGCGATGACCGGACACGGCGGTTGGCCGATGACGGTCTTTCTGTTGCCGTCAGGCGAGCCGTTCCTCGGCGGCACCTACTTTCCGCCCGAGCCGCGACACGGCCTGCCCGCGTTTCGCCAGCTGCTCGTCGCCGTCTCCGACGCCTACCGCGAGCGGCGCGAGGACGTGGGCCGTCAGGCGGGTGCGCTCGTCGACGCCTTGCAGGAGTCCGCCGCGATCTCGCCGTCCGCCGAGCCGTTGACCGAGTCGCTGCTCGGCGAGGCGGCGCGCGGTCTGGCGCGAGCGTTCGATCCCGAGTGGGGCGGCTTCGGCGGCGCGCCGAAGTTTCCGCCCGCCTCGGCTCTCGAGTTCCTGCTGCGAAGGCATCGCCGCGCAGGCGACGAGGAGGCGCTCGCGATGGTCACCCGCACGCTCGACGGCATGGCCGCCGGCGGCATGTACGACCTGCTCGGCGGCGGTTTCCACCGCTACTCGGTCGACGAGCGCTGGCTCGTGCCGCACTTCGAGAAGATGCTCTACGACAACGCGCTGCTCGTCCCGGTCTACCTGCACGCCTGGGCCGTCACCGCCGAGGACCGCTATCGCGAGGTCGCCGAGGCGACGCTCGAGTACATGCTCCGCGAGCTGCGGCTTCCCGAAGGCGGCTTCGCCTCGGCCCAGGATGCGGACACCGATGGGGTCGAGGGGCTCACCTTCACCTGGACGACCGACGAGGGCGTGCCCGCCGAGCTGCTGCAGCCGTTCGAGGCCGGCCGCTCGATCCTGCGCGGCGGGCTGGACGAGCAGCTGCGGCGGCGGCTGTTCGAGCTTCGCGAGCAGCGGCCGAAGCCGCAGCGCGACGACAAGGCGATCGCCGCCTGGAACGGGCTCGCACTGTCGGCGCTAGCTGAGGCAGGACGCCGGCTCCGACGGCCGGAGCTCGTCCAGGCCGGCAGGGGGCTGGCCGAGTTTCTACTGGGGCCGCTCTCGGAGGAGAACGGCCGTCTCCACCGCAGCTGGCGGGCGGGACGGGCCCGCAATCCCGGCTACCTCGAGGACTACGCCGATGTCGCCAACGGCCTCTACGAGCTGCACGTTGCGACCGGGGAGTTGCACTGGCTCGAAGAGGCAAAGCGGCTCGCGGGGCTTGCGGTCGAGCTCTTCGCCGACGAGGAGCGCGGCGGCTTCTTCCTCTCGCCCGTCGACGGCGAGCGGCTGGTCGCGCGCAAGAAGGAGTTCGACGACCACCCGACGCCTTCGGGGAACTCGATGCTCGCGTTCGTGCTGCTCCGCCTCGGCCGGATCTGGGGCGATGACGGCTTCGAGCGGGAGGCTGCCGGAGTCTTCCGGCTGATCCGCGACGCGATTCCGCGGGCGCCAAGCGCCTTCGGCCATGCCCTCTGCGCGCTCGACCTCTACATGGCACCCCCGCGCGAGTTGGCCGTGATCGGGGCGCCGGAGGATGCGATCGCGCGGGCCGCGCTGGCCGGCTTTGATCCGGATGCCGTCGTTGCCTTCGGGCCCTCCGACGAGGTCCCGCTGCTCGCCGGCAAGGACTTCGTCGACGGTCGCCCCGCGGTCTACGTGTGCGAGCGCTTCGCGTGTCAGGCCCCGGTCACCGATCCCGGCGAGCTGGTCGCCCAGGTAGCCGCTCAGGCGGCGCGCTAACCAGCCGGATTCCCTTGCTCGTCCTGGTCTTAAGGTAGGCGCGGTGGCCTTGCTCTCGCTCGAGCACGTGACGAGGCGCTTCGGCGGCGTCGTCGCAGTCGACGACGTCTCGCTCGGGGTCGAGCGCGGCCAGATCGCCGGCCTGATCGGCCCGAACGGAGCCGGCAAGACAACGCTCTTCAACCTGATCACCAGGCTCTACCGGCCGGACTCCGGTGAGATCGCCTTCGACGGGGAGAGCCTGCTCGGCACACCGACGCACCGGATCGTTCACAGAGGCATCGCCCGTACGTTCCAGAACGTCGAGCTCTTCCCGACGATGACCGTGCTCGAGAACGTGCTGGTCGGGAGTCACGCGCGGGGTGAACGGCCCGCGCGGGCCGTGCTCGATGAGCTTGGCCTCGCGCCCGTTGCGCACCGCCGCGCAGCCGTCCTTCCCTTCGGGACGATGAAGCGCGTCGAGCTCGCGCGGGCGCTCGCCTCGGGCCCGCGCCTGCTCCTGCTCGACGAGCCGGCCGGTGGCCTGAGCCACGAGGAGGTCGAGGAGCTCGGGACGTTGATCCGCCGGATCCGGAGATCGTTTGGCCTGACCGTGCTGCTCGTCGAGCACCACATGAACCTCGTCATGGGCATCGCCGACCGGGTCCATGTCCTCGACTTCGGCCGCAAAATCGCTGAGGGCTCGCCGGCGGAGGTTCAGCGCGACCCCGCGGTGATCGAGGCTTACCTGGGCAGCGAGCGGCCACAGCATGCCCCTGCTTGAGCTGCGCGGCGTCGCCGCGCGCTACGGGGCTCTGCAGGCATTGCGCGGAATCGACCTCTCCGTCGACGAGGGCGAGATCGTCGCCGTCCTCGGGGCCAACGGCGCGGGCAAGACGACGACGCTGCGCGCGATCTCCGCGACCGTGAAGACGAGCGGCGACCTCGTCTTCGCGGGGAAGCGGCTGCCACGGCGGCCGGAAGCGGTCGCCCGGGCCGGCATCGCTCACGTGCCGGAGGGCCGCGGCACCTTCGCGCAGCTGTCCGTGGACGAGAACCTGCGACTCGGCGCCCATGTCCGCCGTGACCGGGCCCGGGTCAACGCCGAAGCAGCTCGCGCTCGCCCGCGCGCTGATGCAGCGCCCGCGGCTGCTGCTGCTGGACGAGCCCTCGCTCGGGCTCGCGCCCCGCGTCGTCGCCGATTTCTTCGCCGTCGTCGGCGAGTTGAACGAGCAGGAGGGTCTGTCGGTGCTGGTCGTCGAGCAGAACGCAGGCCTCGTCCTCGCCTCGTCCGCCCGCGCGTACGTGCTCGAGCTCGGACGCGTCGCCGTCGCCGGGGCGAGCGCAGACTTGCAGCGGCACGACTCGGTCCGCCGTTCCTACCTGGGCTATTGATGCTTCTTGCGGTCGACTGGGCGGGAGTCGCGCAGCAGGTCGTCGCCGGCCTTTCCTCCGGCGGTACTTACGCGACGCTGGCGGTGGCGCTCGTCCTCATCTACCGCGCGACCGGCGTCGTCAACTTCGCCCAGGGCGAGCTGGCGATGTTCTCGACCTTCGTCGCCTGGACGCTGACCCGGCACGGCTTCGCCTACTGGCCGGCTTTCGTCGTCACCGTGGTTGCCTCGTTCGCGGGCGGCGTCGCGCTCGAGCGCGTCGTCATCCGGCCCGTCGAGCGCGCATCCGTGCTGACGATCGCGATCGTCACGATCGGCCTCTTCTTCGTTGTCAACGGGGCCGCGTTCTGGATCTGGTCGCCGGAGGTTAAGTCGATGCCGAACGCCTTCTCGACGCGGCCGATCCACGTCGCCGGAGTCGCCTTCTCGATCTCCGACCTCGGAATCATCGGCGTCTCGCTGCTCGCGGTACTGCTGCTCTGGCTCTTCTTCCGGTTCACGAAGCTCGGCCTGGCGATGCGCGCCGCGGCACTAAATCCGGACTCGAGCCGCCTGAGCGGGATCCGGGTTAGCTGGACGATCGCGCTCGGCTGGGGGCTCGCCACCGCGCTCGGCGCGGTCGCCGGCCTGATGGCGGCGCCGCCGCTCGGGAGCTTCGACCAGAACTTCATGCAGCCGATCCTGCTCTACGCCTTCGCGGGGGCGGTGCTCGGGGGGATCGACAGCGCACTCGGCGCCGTGGTCGGGAGCCTCGCGCTCGGCGTCTTCCTGAACCTGCTCGGCACCTACGTCTCATGGGTCGGCACCGACCTGCGCCAGGGCGTCGCGCTGGCGGTGATCCTCGGCGTCCTGCTCGTCAAGCCGGCGGGGCTGCTCGGGACGGCCACGGTGCGGAGCGTATGAGCCGCGTCCTGCGGGTCGTGGTCGCCGCTGCGGCCGTCGCGCTCGTGCTCACGCTGCCGCACTGGCTCAGCGACGCGAAGGCCGCCGAGTTCGCGCGCGCGGGCTGCTTCTTCATCGCGATCCTCGGTCTCAATCTCGTGACGGGCTACACGGGGCAGATCTCGCTCGGCCATGGCGCGCTGATGGCGATGGGGGCGTATACGACCGCGATCCTGACCGCCGACCACGGGTTCGGCGACCTCTGGACGATCCCGCTGGCCGGACTCGTGGCGATGGCGGCCGGCTTCGCGCTCGGTCTGCCCGCGCGGCGACTGTCGGGCCTCTACCTCGCGCTTGCCACGTTCGCGTTCGCGGTCGCGATGCCGGCGATCCTGAAGCGGTTCTCCGGCCTGACGGGCGGCAGCCAGGGAATCAACCTCTTCGACAAGGCGCTCAACCGCTCGACGGGCGCGCTCGGACACGTACACGTGCTCGGCCGGGCACTCGCCACGAACGACTTCCTCTTTTACCTGACCTGGGGAATCGGGCTCGTGCTGGCGGGAGCCGCATGGCTGCTCGTGCGGGGCCGGGTCGGCCGCGCCTTCCGCGCCGTCCGGGACAGCGAGGTCGCGGCAGCCTCCTCGGGCATCAACACGGGCTTCTACAAGACGCTCGCCTTCGCGATCAGCGGGTTCTATGCGGGAGTGGGCGGCTCGCTGTTCGTGCTCGTCTCGAACTGGTTCGTCAGCCCGAGCACGTTCGGGTTCGACAAGTCGCTGCTGCTCGTCGTCGGAGCCGTCGTCGGCGGGCTCGGGTCGCTGGCCGGAATAGCGCTCGGAGCGCTGTTCATCCAGTTCGTCCCGAGCTGGGCGGCGAATCTCTCGAACGCCCCCGGAGCGCCGTCCGTCTTCTTCGGCGCCGCGATCGTGCTGGTGATGATTCTGCTTCCGGTCGGGCTAGGCGGCCTGCTCCGGAAGTTGACAGAGCCGCTAACAAGGCGGCTGTAGACTCGGTCTGAATGAGGGCTATGGGGAAGAGCCGGGTCCTCTTCGGTGTGCTCAGTGCGCTCGTTGTCGCCTCCGCCGCGTCGGCGGGCGGCTCCGGCACGCCCGGGGTCACCGCGAAGCAGATCCTGATCGGCGGCACGACCCCGCTCAGTGGTCCGGCCTCCGCCTACGCCTCCGTTGCGAAGGGCGCAGACGCCTACTTCAAGTACGTCGACGACCACGGCGGCGTCTTCGGCCGCAGCATCAAGTACAAGTACGACGACGACGGCTACGACCCGTCGCAAACGATCGAGAAGACCCGCGAACTGGTCCAGAACGACAAGGTCTTCGCGATCTACAACACGCTCGGAACCGAGCAGAACCTCGCGGTCCGCTCGTACCTGAACCAGCTCAAGGTGCCGCAGTTGCTCGTCGCGAGCGGCGCGAGCACCTGGGGCAACGACTACAAGAAGTACCCGTGGACGATCGGCTATCAGCCGAGCTACAGGGGCGAAGCCGCGATCTACGGACGCTACCTCGCCAAGACACGGCCGAAGGCGCGGATCGGGATCCTCTACCAGAACGACGACTACGGCAAGGAGCTCGTCGCGGGCCTCCAGCGCGGGCTCGGCAAGAAGGCGAAGCTGATCGTCTCCAAGCAGGGCTACGACGTCACCGACACGGACGTCAAGTCGCAGATCGCGCGGTTGAAGTCGAAGCGGGTGAACACGCTGATGGTCTTTGCGACACCGAAGTTTGCGATCCAGTCCTATTCGTCCGCCCGCCTGCTCGGCTGGCGCCCGCTCGTCTTCGTCAACGCAGTCGCGAGCGCCTCGAACACGATGACGATCGCCGCCTTGGCCAGCAGCAAGCGTCAGACCGAAGGGTCGATCTCGATCGCGTTCCTCAAGGACCCGGTCAACCCGCGCTGGAAGGGCGACAAGGCGGTCACCCTGTTCCGGTCGATCCTGAAGAAGTACAACGGCGGCGAGGGACTGACGGACGTCTACAACGTCTACGGCATGTCCTCGGCGTTCACGCTTGTCGACGCGCTCAAGCACGCGGGCAAGAACCCGACCCGGGCCAGCATCATGCGCGCGGTCACCCACCTGAACGAGCACAACAACCCGTTCGTGCTCCCGGGAATCGTGGTGAAGACGACGCCCACGAGCCGTTTTCCGATCACCCAGGCGAGGCTCGAGCGCTACCACGACGGACGCTGGGTCTACTTCGGATCGCTCGTCAGCGTCCGTTAGGCCGGGGGTAGACCGAGACCGAGAAACGCGGTGGCAGGTAGGGCTCGCACGGCGGGTAGCCAGGCGCGTGCTCGCGAAACCGCACGGTGACAACGGCGCGGAGGGTGCCGGGCTCCGTCGACTGGACGAACGTCAGCTGCTGCACCGGGGCCTGCGTGAGCGGAAACGAGACGAGCTGGTGCGGATTCACGGTCCTGCGAGCGAGCAGCCTGCCGTCGGCGCGCACGCTCACTGACGTCGTCGCGCTCGACCAGAACTCGCGGTAGCCAAGGCCGTAGGCGCCGTACATTCGGCCACAGCGCCACGTCACCGAGCCGAGCGCCGGTAGCGCGACGAGCAACGACGACCGGGGCGCCTTGGCCGCTCCGCCGCCGGCCGCGGGCACCGTCGTCGCCAGGAGCAGGACGAGAGCGATCGCGCGCATGCTCGGGATACGGAGCGACCCGCACGCTGCGTCCCGATGCGTAAGCTCCGCCGGGTGGGAGGGCTCGCGCCAGAGGAGGCGTTCGCGCTCGTCGCCGAGCCGAGCGAGTCGCTGGCTGGCGAGGCAAGGCGGCTTCGGGAGCTCGGCCATGGCCGGCTCGTGACCTACTCGCCGAAGGTCTTCATCCCGCTGACGAAGCTCTGCCGCGACGTCTGCGGCTACTGCACGTTCGCGCGGCCGCCACGGCGCGGGGAGCGCGCGTATATGAGCGAGGACGAGGTGCTCGAGGTCGCGCGCGCGGGGGAGGCAGCCGGGTGCCGCGAGGCGCTGTTCACCCTCGGCGACAAACCGGAGCTTCGCTATCGGCTCGCCCGCGACGAGCTCGCGGCGCTCGGGTGCTCGACGACGCTCGAGTATCTTGCGCGCTGTGCGCGGCTCGTGCTCGACGAGACGGGCCTGTTGCCGCACGTGAACCCCGGCGTGCTCTCGCTCGACGACGCGCTTGCTCTGCGCTCGGTCTCTGCTTCCCAGGGGCTAATGCTCGAGACGACTGCCGCCCGGCTGGCTGAGCGGCGTGGACCGCACTGGGCCTCGCCGGATAAGCAGCCCGCGACGCGGCTGGCGACGATCGAGGCTGCGGGCGAAGCGCGCGTGCCGTTCACGACGGGGATCCTGATCGGGATCGGCGAGACGAGGCAGGAGCGGGTCGAGGCCCTGCTCGCGATCCGCGAGCTCGACGAACGCTTCGGCCATGTCCAGGAGGTGATCGTCCAGAACTTCCGCGCCAAGCCGGGAACCCGGATGGCGGCCGCCCCGGAGCCGCCACTGGCGGAATTGCTCTGGACGTGCGCAGCCGCGCGGCTCGTGTTGGGGGCCGCGCGGAACATCCAGGCGCCGCCGAACCTGAGCTACGCGGATTTTCCGCGCCTCCTCGAGGCCGGCATCAACGACTGGGGCGGCGTCTCGCCGGTCACGGTCGACCACGTCAACCCGGAAGCCCCCTGGCCCGAGCTGGAGCGGCTGGCCGAGGGGACGCGTTCGTGCGGACTCGAGCTGGCGCCGCGACTCACTATCTATCCCGAGTACATCGCCGAGCTCGGTCGCTGGGCCGACACCGCCATCGCCCCGCACGTCCTCGCGCTCGCCGACGGAGAAGGCCTTGCGCGCGAGGACGAGTGGGCCGCCGGCCAGGCCGAGAGCTTCCAGGGCGCCTTGAGCTCGCGGGGGCACGGCTTGAGTTCCCCGGGCCACGCTTTGAGCTCCTGGGGCCACGCCTCGAGCTCCTGGGGCCGGCCCGACAATCCGCACAGTCCGAACGGCGCCGACAGCCTCGAGAACCCGTCGCCGCGGGCTACGGCGTCTTTTCAAGGCGCACCCAACCTCCTCCCCGCGGCGAGCCTATCGAGCAAACGCGCGCGGGAGGAAAACGGCTCCGTGCCGGAAGTGTCACGATCGGAAGCGGTTCCGCCTCGGGGAGTGGGATCCCACGGTCTGCCGGTCTCGCCTCCGATCGCCCAAGCGCTGGCGAAGGTGCGCGAAGAGGTCGAGCTGGGCGAAGACGACGTCGCGGAGCTCTTCCGCGCTCACGGCGACGACTTCGCTGCGGTGGTGGCGGCTGCCGATGCGCTTCGCCGCGAGGTCTGTGGCGACACCGTCACCTACGTGGTCACGCGGAACATCAACTACACGAACGTCTGCTACTTCCGTTGTGGGTTCTGCGCCTTCTCCAAGGGCAAGCTGGCGGCCAACCTGCGCGGCGCGCCGTACCTCGTTCCGGTCGACGAGATCGTCCGCCGCTGCGAGGAGGCCTGGGAGCGCGGCGGCACCGAGGTCTGCCTGCAGGGCGGCATCCATCCCGCCTTCACCGGCGACTTCTACGTCGACATCTGCCGTGCGATCAAGGAGGTCCTGCCTGACCTGCACGTGCATGCATTCTCCGCGCTCGAGGTCTGGCAGGGCGCCGCGACGCTGGAGCTGCCACTGCGCGACTACCTGGCACGGCTGCAGGCGGCCGGCCTCGCCTCCTTGCCCGGGACGGCGGCGGAGATCCTCGACGACGTGATCCGCGCCCTCATCTGCCCGGACAAGGTGACGACCGAGCAGTGGCTGCAGGTGCACGAGACCGCGCACGAGGTCGGCCTGCGCTCGACGACGACGATCATGTTCGGGCACGTCGACGGACCGCGGAACTGGGCCAGGCACCTGCTGCGCCTGCGTGAGCAACAGCAGCGTTCGGGCGGCTTCACCGAGTTCGTTCCGCTGCCGTTCGTCCACATGGAGGCGCCGATCTACCTCCACGGCCGGGCTCGCCGCGGGCCGACCTTCCGCGAGTCCGTGCTCATGCACGCGGTCGGAAGGCTCGCCCTTCACCCCGCCATCACGAACATCCAGGCCTCGTGGGTGAAGCTCGGCGTCGCCGGCGCCCAGGCGGCGCTGCGGGCCGGTGCCAACGATCTCGGCGGGACGCTCATGAACGAGTCGATCTCCCGCGCCGCCGGTGCGAGCCACGGCCAGGAGTTGCCGCCCGAGGCGATGGAGGCGGCGATTCGCGCCGTCGGCCGGGCGCCGCGCCAGCGGACGACGCTCTACGGGGAGCCTGCGCTGGAGCGACGGCAGGCCTCGTTCGGCGCGCCTCCGCTCGCGGAGCCGCTCAACCCGAGCGTCAACGACGCGAACCTGAAGCCGCCCTCCCGGCTCGTCAGACCGGGCATGGCTGCGGCGACTTCGTAGTCGCTAGTCGCTCCACCAGTCCTGAATCGTCTCAGCGTCACCGGGACCGGTGTTCGGGGCGCCGACGGCGAGGACCTCCGCCCCTCCGGGACCGCCCTCGAACGTGCGCACCGTGTCCTTGTCGACGCGAAGCACGTCCCATTGTCCGAGCTCGATGACGTCGTCGCCGACCTTCGCCCGCATGCTGCCGCTGACGACGATGTAGGCCTCCTCCTGATTCTTGTGCTTGTGCGCGAACGGGAGGCGAAAGTTCGGTGCGATCCGCTGATAGCTGAGCCCGAAGTGCTCGAGCTCGAGCGGCACACGCGCCATCCTCGCTTCGAGGTCAGGGGCGAGACCGAAATTCGGCGCCTGGTCTTCGACCTCCTTCAGGTTCAGGGTCGTGTATCCAGCCATTGGTTTCCTCCTCGAATTGACGTGACGTGACGCTACTGCGTTGCTACAGTCCGTCGCAATGGAGCAGCTGCTTCTGTAGTCCAGGGAAGCAACGCGGCGGCAAGCCGCGGAACTTCCCACGGCCTCTCGATCGAGAGGCTTTTTTGTTTCTGGAGGCGCAATGGATCGGTACGAGCCACAACAGGTCGAGGCCAAGTGGCAGAGGGTCTGGGAGGACGCGCGCGCGTTCTACGTGTCGAATCCGGATCTGCGCGACGCGCCGGAACGCAGGAAGTTCTACATGCTCGAGATGCTCCCCTATCCCTCGGGCAACCTGCACATGGGGCACGTGCTCAACTACACGCTTGGCGACGTGGTCACGCACTTCCGGCGCCGGCAGGGCTACACCGTCCTGCGACCGATGGGTTTCGACTCGTTTGGGCTGCCGGCCGAAAACGCCGCCATTCGCGGCGGCGGGCATCCGCGGGAGATAACCGAGCGGAACATCGCCGCGATCCGTGCCCAGATGCACAGGCTCGGCTGGGCGATCGACTGGGACCGCGAGGCCTCGGCCCACGAGCCGGAGTACTACCGCTGGACGCAGTGGCTGTTCCTGAAGTTCTACGAGGCCGGGCTCGCCTACCGGAAAGCGGCGCCGGTCAACTGGTGCCCGAACGACCAAACGGTGCTCGCGAACGAGCAGGTGATCGACGGCCGCTGCGAGCTCTGCGGCACCGAGGTCGAGGCGCGAAATCTCGAGCAGTGGTTCTTCAGGATCACGGCGTATGCCGACGCCTTGCTCGACGACCACGTGACGATCGACTGGCCGGAGCGTACGAAGGCGATCCAGCGCAACTGGATCGGGCGCTCCGAGGGGGCGGAGGTGCTCTTCCGGGTCGGGGAGCTCGATCTCGACCTGCCTGTTTTCACGACACGGGCGGACACGCTCTTCGGCGCCACGTTCATGGTGCTCGCGCCTGAGCACCCCCTCGTCGAGAAGCTCGCCGTCGGAACCGAGGAGGAGGGGGCGGTGCGCGAGTACGTCAAGCGCACCGCTGCCCGATCGACGGAGGAGCGCGAGACGAAGGAGAAGGACGGTGTCTTCACCGGGCGTTACGCCGTCAACCCGGCGACCGGCGAGCCGGTCCCGATCTGGGTCGCCGACTACGTCCTGATGGAGTACGGCACCGGCGCGATCATGGCGGTGCCCGCGCACGACGAGCGCGACTTCGAGTTCGCGCAGCGCTACGAGCTGCCGGTCGTCGGCGTCGTCGAGCCGGCGGACGGTTCGGCCGAGGAGGCCGAGGGCCCCTTCTCCGCGCACACCGAGGACGAGCGGCTGGTCAACTCAGGGCAGTTCTCCGGCCTGCCGGCGCCCGAGGGCGCGCGCGAGATCGTCGCGTGGCTGGGCGAGCGCGGACGCGGACGGCCGGCGGTCAGCTACCGGCTGCGCGACTGGGGCTTCTCCCGGCAGCGCTACTGGGGGTGCCCGATTCCGATCGTCTACTGCGACGTGTGCGGGATCGTCCCCGTCCCCGAGGACGAGCTGCCCGTGCTGCTGCCGGAGGTCGAGGACTACAGGCCGAAGGGGATCCCGCCGCTTGCGTCCAACGAGGAATGGCTGCACGTGCCCTGTCCTCGCTGCGGTCGCGAAGGGCGACGCGAGGCCGAGACGATGGACACCTTCGTCGACTCGTCGTGGTACTTCCTACGCTACTGCGATCCGCACAACGACCAGGCGCCGTTCGATCGCGCGCTCGCGGACTACTGGATGCCGGTCGATCAGTACATCGGCGGCATCGACCACGCGACCGGCCACCTGCTCTACTCGCGCTTCTTCGTCAAGGTCATGAACGAGCTCGGCCTCATCGGCGTTCGTGAGCCCTTCGCGCGCCTGTTTCACCAGGGCTGGGTACGCCTCGGCGGCTCGAAGATGTCGAAGTCGCGCGGCAACGTGGCCGCGCCCGACCAGCTGGCCGAGATGTACGGCGCCGACGCCGTCCGCCTCTTCATCCTCTTCATGGGCCCGGCCGACCAGGACATGGAGTGGACCGAGGAGGGAGTCGAAGGGATCGCGCGCTTCTTGCGACGGCTGTGGCGGATCGTCACCGAGGTGGCGGTGCAAGCTCCCGGCGACGGTCCCGGAGACGGGTCGCTCGCGCGGAAGACCCACGAGACGATTGCGAAGGTCACCGACGACATCGGCCGGCGATTCGTCTTCAACACGCCGATCGCCGCCGTGATGGAGCTCGTCAACGAGCTGGCGCCGGCGACCAGCGATCCCGCCGCACGGTTTGCGTCCGAGACGGTGGTGTCGCTGATCCAGCCGTACGCCCCGCACATCGCGGAGGAGCTCTGGGAGCGCCTCGGCCACGAGCGTCTCTGGGAGCAGCCCTGGCCCGTCGCCGAAGACGCACTGCTCGAGCGGGACACGTTCGAGCTCGTGATTCAGGTCAACGGCAAGGTGCGCGACCGGCTCGAGGTCTCCGTCGATCTGCCTGAGGCAGAGCTGATCGAGCAGGCAAAGGCGTCGCCCCGCGTGCAGGCGCAGCTCGACGGCCGGGAGATTCGCCACGCGATCGTCGTTCCACGCAAGCTGGTCAACTTCGTCGTCTGACGCGCCGGCCGGTCAAGCGGACGCGCGCCTCGAGGGCGCGCGCGGCCAAGGTTGGAGCGAGCCTGCGGCTTGGGAAGACACGGTCGGAACGCGACGGGTGCGAAACGTCCGGGTGTAGACGATTTGTTCCAATTTCGGCGCGATCTCGTCACACTTTCGTCGCGGTTTTGGCGATAGCGTCCCGCCGAGGGCGGCGGGTTTGAGCCCCACCCTTGGGTGGGGGATGAAGGCGGGGCAGACAAGCACTGCCCGGACACGGCTTCATCAGCCGGGCAGCGGGACGCAAAAGCGACGCCCGCACGTAGGACAATGTGCTCATGCGCATGCGCAGCGACGCCAAGCTCGTCGAGCTCGCGCGCCGCGGCTCGCGGGACGCGGCGGCGGAGCTCTTCACCCGCCACTGGCGCGCTGCCTGGCGCGCGGCCTACGTGGTCACAGGGCGGCGCGAGCTCGCGGACGACGTAGCCCAGGACGCGTTCGAGCGGGCGTTCGCAGCGCTGGCACGCTTCGACGAGCGACGCCCTTTTGGTCCCTGGCTGCACCGGATCGTTGTCAACCGCTGCCTCGATCTGCTCCGGACCGAGCGGCGGCTCGTCGCCGGAGACGCCGGGCTCGCGCGGCTCGAGTGGCACGATGTCCCTGACGGCGATCGAGAGCTCCTCGACGCGGTAGCCGGGCTCTCGCTCCAACGTCGCGTCGTCGTCGTGCTGCGCTACGGGCTCGGCTACACCCCGACCGCGATCGCCGACTTGCTCGACATCCCGACCGGGACGGTCAACTCCCGGCTTGCGCGCGCGCTCGAAGAGTTGCGCGCCGACTACGAGGTGAACGATGTCGACCGAGCTTGAGCGGCAGCTGCGAGCGGGGTTCGGGCGCTTGCCCAAGCCGACGCGGGAGGCAACCAACCAGGCCCGGTCCGCGGCTCTCGCCGCCCTCGGATCGACCCATCGTCGGTCCCGCGGGGGCCTACTCCTCGTCGCATTCGCCGTCGCGTTCGTGGTGGGCGCCGGCGCAGCGGCGCTGGCTGCGACGGGGAACCTTCATGTCCGCATCGGGGCCGTAACGCCGCCCGCGCGTCCGTTTCCGACCCGGCTCTCGGTGCCGGCCGGCTCACACGGCGTCGCGGTCGTCGCCGGCGGAAAGCTCTGGCTTGCAACTCGCCACGGCCTCCGAATCGAAGGCATGCCCGTGTCGGCCGCGGAGCTCTCGCCGCGGGCGCTCTACGCGGTGGTGGGCATCGGCTCGTCGCTCGTCGCCCTCGCCCCCGGAAACCGGCGGCCGTGGGTTCACCAGACCGACGGACGCGTGATCAGCGTGGCGTGGTCGCCGGACGGGCTGAAGATCGCCTACGTCGTCGCCCGGCCGGGCGACGACGAGCTCCGTCTGATCGAGGGCGACGGCTCGCCCGACCGCCTGCTCATCCGCGGCGTCAGGCCGGTGAGGCCGTCGTGGCGCGCCGACTCGCTCGCAGTCGCATACGTGGACGAGCGTGGACGCGCAGCGGTCTTCGATCTGAGCGCCGGCCTCCGCCGCACGTTCGACACGCGGCGCTGCGGCGGTGTTACTCGCGCCGTTGCGTACGACCGGCGCGAGCCCGCGCTCGCCGTCGTCTCGGCGCATGGGATCGCCGTCGTGCGTCGCTGGAGCCGGCCGGCCACATGCGCAATGCTCGACGTCTCGGCTTCACCCTTCGCTGCTGCGTGGCTGCAAGGCGGGCGAGTCCTGCTTGCCGTCAATCGTGCCCTCGGGAGCTCGCTCGAGCGCCTCTCGGGGACGAGCCTGGACGAGGAGGGAGCCGCCTCTGGACGCCAGGCTCTGCGGGGTTTGGCGGCTGCCCCGGCGGGCTCCTCCGTCGCAATCGCCGTGCGGCGATCTGCGGGCGTGGTCGACATTGGAATCGTCTCCAGCCTGGATCCGCGGGCGAGGCTGCAGCTCAACCGGCCTCTGCTCCGCATCAGGACCGCAGCAAAGGCGGTCTCGATCACTTGGCGCTGATTAGGCGCAAAGGCGTCGCCCACTCGTAACGGTTTCCAGGGCACGCTCCGCGATGTGCCCGAGTTGCCGTTCGAGCTCTCGCGCCGGCGCATCCTGGTCGCGGCCGGTTGCCTCGCCCTGCTGCTGTTGGTCGGCAGCAAGCTCCTCGCTCGGCCGCAGACGAGCGCGGCTCTGGCGCCACCTGCCGCTGCGCCGACGGAGACGGCAGCGGCCGCCCCGACGGTGGTCGTCGTCGACGTCGTCGGGGCTGTGCGCCGACCCGGTCTCTACCGGCTCGCGCAGGGCGCTCGTATCGCGGATGCGGTTTCGCGCGCAGGCGGCGCGACGCAGAAGGCCGACCTTGCTCTGATCAACCTTGCCGCGCCGCTCGCGGACGGCGAGCAGGTCGTCGTGCCCCGTCGCGGCTCGGCGGCTCTCGGCGCGCCGGCAGGCCCCGCCGGATCGAGCTCCTCGAGCGGCACTCCGCCCACCGGTCCGGTGCACCTGAACACCGCGACGCTCGAGCAGCTCGATTCGCTGCCTGGCATCGGCCCGGTGACCGCGCAGAAGATCCTCGACTACCGCCAGAAGCACGGCGCGTTCACCTCCGTCGACGAGCTGGACGCAGTCCCGGGCATCGGCCCGGCGCGGCTTGACCAGCTCAAGGACCTCGTCGCGCCCTGATCCCGGCTGCACTCCGCTCACCGCCGCACTCGCTGCTCGCTTCGCTCTGCCTCGGGATCGCGTTGGCCAATCTCGTCCGCCTGCCGACGCTCGTCGCGCTCGCTTGCGCGGCCGCTATCGGCCTCGCCGCGAGCTCCTGGCGGAGCGTCGGGACGATCGCCTGCCTGCTGGCACTGGTGGGCTGGTGGTGGGGGAGCGCGCGGCTCGACCGCCTCGACCACAGCGCCCTGCGCGCCGAGGTCGGACGCGCCGAGACCGCGCTCGTCGTCGTGACGTCGGCACCGCGCCGAGGCAAGTTCGACTTGAAGATGGCCGTTCGCGTCCGGCGCTTCGGGCTGCTGGCACTCGACGAGGCGGCTCAGCTCGAGCTCCCGCTCGGGCGAGCGCCGCCGCAGGGCGGCGTCCTCGAGGTGCGGGCGGAGGCGAAGCTTCCCCACGGCCCCAGTCACGGCTTCGACGAGCGAACCTGGCTCAGGCGCCACGGCATCCACGTCGTGCTGGCCGGAGACCGCTGGCGGCTGGTCGGGCATCGCCATGGCCTCGGCGGCTTCGGCGACCGGCTACGAGCCTGGCTTGCAAGCTCGGTCGCGGGTGGGCTCCACGGCGAGCGGCGGGGAGTGCTCCTCGGGGTCGTGCTCGGTGACGAGGAGGGGCTAAACGACCGGCTGCGAACGGATTTCCGAGCGTCGGGCCTCTACCACCTCCTGGCCGTGTCCGGCCAGAACGTGGCTCTGGTCGCGGGCGGAGCGCTCGTGCTTGCCTGGCTGCTTGGGATCCCGCGCTGGCTTGGTCAACTCGGCGCCCTCGCGTCGATCGGCGGCTACGTCCTCGCCGTCGGGGCGCAGCCTTCCGTCCTACGGGCGGGCGTCGCCGGAGCGCTCGGCTCGCTGGCGTGGCTGACCGCTCGGTCGACCGACAGGTGGTACTTCCTGCTCCTCGGGGCGCTCGCGCTGCTCGCGTGGAACCCGTACGTGCTCTTCGACGCCGGCTTCCAGCTCTCGTTCGCCGCGGTCGTCGCGATCTTCACGCTTGCTCCGCGCCTCGAGCAACGCCTCGAGGGCTACCCCCTGCCAAGGTGGCTCCGTCAAGCGATTGCGATCTCGACCGCCTGCGGCCTGGCGACGGCGCCGATCCTCTGGCTTCAGTTTCACGCGATTCCGCTGCTCGCCGTGCCGGCGAACGCGGCCGCCGCGCCTGCCGTCGTCCCCCTGCTCGGCCTGGCGATGTCGGCGGCGGTGGTCCATCCGCTCGCACCGGGTGTCTCGGCGCTGCTCGCACAGGCCGACGGGCTCTGTGCGACCTACCTCGCAGCCTGCGCGAAGGGCTTCGGCGGGCTGCCGCTCGCACAGATCCGCTCCGGCTGGGCGGCCGCGGCGCTGCTGCTGCTCGCCGGCGGAGCGTGGGCCTATGCTTGCCGCGATGGCCGAGCTGAAGGCCGCCTACCTGATCACCGGTACAGACCGGCCGAAAGTGAACCGGGCCGTGCGCAGGCTCCGCGACCGAATCGGTGACGACGCGACCGAGCTGATGTCGGCCTTCGAGGCCGGTGGGGCCGAGGTCGTCGCGTCGTGCAACGCCCTCGGGCTCTTCGTCAGCGAACGGAGGCTCGTCGTCGTCGAGCACGTCGAGAGCTGGAAGGCTGCCGAGGCCGAGCCGGTCGTCGACTACCTGAAAGCCCCCTCGCCAGAGACGGTCCTGGCGCTCGTCGGTGACGGACTACGCAAAGACTCGGTGCTGGGCAAGGCCGTCGCGAAGGCCGGAGAGCTCCTCCTTTACGACTTGCCGAAGCGGGGCACTCGCGCCGATCTGCCCGCCTGGGTCGGACGGCAGTTCGCCGCGCTCGGAATCAAGATCGATCCGGCGGTCTCCCGGCTGCTCGTCGACCTCGTCGGAGACAATCTCGACGAGCTCGCGGGCGAGGTCGAGAAGCTCGCCGCTTGGGCGAACGGTGACCCCATCGGCGAACGAGAGGTCGAGCTGCTCGTCGCCCCGCGAGGTGAGGTCCCGCCCTTCGCGATGACCGACGCCTGGGGGCGGCGCGACGTCGCCGGAGTGCTCGAAGCGAGCGAGCGCTTGCTCGCCCGCGCCGGCGGACCCGCGCGCGACTCGCTGCCACGGATCGTCGGGCTAATGACCAGCCACGTCGCCCGCGTGGCCGAGTGCCAGTCGCTCGCCGCCGAGGGAGTCTCGCCACGCGAGGCCGCGGAGCGGCTGAAGAAGAACCGCTTCTACGTCGAGAAGCTGTTTGAGCAGGCAGCGAACTTCGCGCCCGACGAGCTCAGGCACGCGATCGTCCGGCTCGCCGAGCTCGACCTGGCACTCAAGGGCGGCAGCCGGCTGGCGGGCGAGCTCGAGTTCAGCCGCGCCCTCGTGGACCTGACCCGCCCGCGCGAAGTCGCTTCGTCTACGAGCCGCTGAGCAGGCGGGCCGCCTGCGCCTTCTTGCGCGCGGCGGTGTTGCGGTGCAGCGCTCGGCGGGAGGTCGCCTTGTCGATCGCGCGCACGAGTTCGCGATGCTCGGCGGACGCACGCTCCTGGTCGCCATCGGCGACCGCGGTCTGCAGGCGCTTCGTCAATGTCTTGACCGTTGAGCGGTAGCGGAGGTTCTCGAGCCGCTCCCGAGTCGCGGTCCGAACGCGTTTTTTCTGCTGTTTGATGTTCGGCATGACGTAAAAAAGGCCCGCTACGCGGGCTGCGCGATCGTAGCAAAGGGCTCGTCGCACCTTCGGCTGCGCTCCCGAGCTCGCTGCCGTGGGCATCCCCCACGATCGACACGCTTTCGGCGCAAATCCGTTCCACATCGGCGCGGATTTCGTCGCTAGGCTCGGTCGCAGAGGGAGGTGGGAAGGAGCCCCACCCGGGAGTGGGGGCTGGACCCCGAGCCGGCGCGGCAGCCGCTGCAGAGAGAAAACCGTCGGCGCTTCGCGGGAGTCGGCTGACGCCCTTCTTATACTCGCCACGTGGACGGGCGAGACGCGGGCCGGCGCCTGGCCTGGTCGACAGCGATTTTCTCGCTCGCAACCGGACTCTCCCGAATCCTCGGGCTCGTCCGCGAGATCGTCGCCGCCTACTACTTCGGCGCGCGCGGACGGATCAACGCGTTCACGGTCGCGTTCCAGGTCCCAAACCTCGTCCGCGCCCTGCTCGCCGACGCCGCGATCTCATCCGCCTTCGTGCCGGTCTTCAGCGAGCTGCTCGAGAAGGGCGAGCGCAAGCGCGCCTGGCGCGTCGCCTCGAGCCTCTTCTGGCTGATCCTGCTCGGGCTCGGTGGCCTGACGGCGCTCTGCATCGTGCTCGCTCCCTGGCTCATCACTCCCTTCGGAAACCCGGGCGGCGACAAACCGCTTGCGGTCGGGCTGGCCCGCGTCCTGTTTCCGATCGTCGTCCTGCTCGGGCTCTCGGGCGTGGTCGTCGGAATCCTGAACAGCTACGAGGAGTTCGCAATCCCGGCGCTGACGCCCGTCTTCTGGAACGTCGCGATCATCGTCGGCCTCGTCCTCGGCGTTCCGAGCGCCCACACGATCAACGCCAAGCTCTACGTCTACGCGGTCGCGATCGTGATTGCGACCCTGATCCAGTTCCTACTCCCGTTGCCGTGGTTACGAGGCCGCGACGGCCGCCTCCAGCTCGTGATCGACTGGCACGACCCTGCCGTGAAGCAGGTCTTTGTGCTGATGCTGCCGGTCACGCTCGGGCTCGGGCTGATCAACTTCAACGCGGTCGTCGACTCCGTCTTCGCCTCGCGTCTGATCGACCCCGAGCTGGCGCCGACCGCGATCGACCGCGCCTTCAGGATCTACATGCTCCCGCAGGGGATGTTCTCGGTCGCCGTCGCGACGGTGCTCTTTCCCTCGCTCTCTCGTCTGGCCACGCGCGGCGATCTGGACGGTTTTCGCGCAACCGTCGGGCTCGGCCTACGACAGATCGCCTTCCTGCTGATTCCGGCGAGCGTGTTCGCGGCCGTGCTCGCGGAGCCGATCGTCCGGCTCGTCTACCAGCGCGGGCATTTTGGGCCCGGGCAGACGCCCGTCGTCGCGGGCGCCTTGGCTGCCTTCTCGCTCGGGCTGACCTTCAACGGCGCGATGCTGATGCTGAACCGGGCCTTCTTCAGTCTCCAGTCGCCCTGGCTCCCCACCGTGATCGCGGTCGCCAACCTGGCACTGAACGCGGCGCTCGACGGGGCGTTTTACCGCTTCGGAACTTGGGGGATCCCGCTTTCGACCTCGCTGGTGAACATCGCGGGCACGGCTCTGCTGCTGGTCCTCCTCCGCCGACGGCTGCGACGGATCGAGTTCGCTCGGACAGCCGACGCGACCCTGCGGATCGTCATCGCGGCCGCCGTGCTCGCGGGTGTCTCCTACGGCGTTTGGCGGGGGCTCGACCAGGCGCTCGGCCGCGCGCTCTGGGCCCAGCTCATCTCGGTCGGGGCGGCCTTCGCCGTCGGCACAGCCGCCTACCTCGTTTCGTGCCGTTTGCTGGGAGTTCGGGAGCTGAACGCGTTGCTAGCCTTGCGAGGGCGCCTTCGACGGCGCTAAACGCGTATGGACCTAGGCCGCATCCGCAACTTCTCGATCATCGCCCACATCGACCACGGCAAGTCGACGCTCGCCGACCGGATTCTCGAGCTGACGAAGACCGTGTCCGGGCGAGAAATGCGCGCGCAGGTGCTCGACACGATGGAGCTCGAGCGCGAACGGGGGATCACGATCAAGGCGCAGGCCGTGCGCGTCAACTGGAAGGACAACGAGCTCAACCTGATCGACACGCCGGGCCACGTCGACTTCACCTACGAGGTGTCGCGCTCGCTGCAGGCCTGCGAGGGGGCGGTGCTCGTCGTCGACGCCGCGCAGGGCGTCGAGGCCCAGACGGTCGCCAACGCCTACCTGGCGATCGAGAACAACCTCGAGATCGTCCCTGTCGTGAACAAGATCGATCTACCCCAGGCCGACCCCGACGGGGCCGCGGCCGAGCTGGCCGAGCTCGTCGGCGGGAAGCAGGAGGATGTGTTGCGGATCTCGGCCAAGACCGGGGAGGGGGTGGCGGAGGTTCTCGACGCGATCGTCGAGCGGATCCACTCGCCCTCCGGCGAGCCGGCGGCGGCGTCCAGGGCGCTCGTCTTCGACTCTTCCTACGACCAGTACCGCGGGGTCGTCGCCTTCGTCCGCATGGTCGACGGCGCGTTTGCCGCCGGCGAGCCGCTGCAGGCGATGGCTCAGGGGACACGCTTCGAGGCCGAGGAGGTGGGCTTCTTCTCGCCGACGATGAAGGCCGCGGAGACGCTCGGCGCCGGCGAGGTCGGCTACGTGATCACCGGCCTCAAGGACGTCAGCCGCCTCCGTGTCGGCGACACGCTGACCTCAGAGCGCAAGCCGGCGGCCGAGCCGCTGCCCGGCTACAAGGACGTCAAGCCGATGGTCTTCGCCGGCCTCTTCCCGACCGACTCGGACGACTACCCCGACCTCCGCGACGCGCTCGAGCGGCTGAAGCTGAACGACGCCGCGCTCTTCTACGAGCCGGAGACGAGCCAGGCGCTCGGATTCGGCTTCCGCTGCGGCTTCCTGGGGCTGCTGCACATGGAGATCGTGCGCGAGCGGCTCGAGCGCGAGTTCGACCTCGACCTGCTCGTAACCGCGCCGAACGTCGCCTACCGCGTGCTCGAGCGAAACGGCGAGTGGCTGGAAGTGCATAACCCCGCCGAGATGCCGCGGGAGCTCGACGCCGTCGAAGAGCCGTACGTCCGCGCCTCGATCATCGTTCCGAAGGACTACGTCGGGCCGGTGATGGAGCTGAACAACGACCGCCGCGGCCGCTTCGACCACATGGAGTACCTCTCGCCGGAGCGCGTGCTGCTCGCCTACGAGCTGCCGCTGGCGGAGATCGTGCTCGACTACTACGACCAGCTGAAGTCGCGCACGCGCGGCTACGCAAGCTTCGACTATGACGTGGCGGGCTTCCGCGAGGGCGCGCTTGCGCGCGTCGACATCCTGATCGGCGACGAGCCGGTGGACGCGCTCTCGATGATCGTCCATCGCGACGCGGCCTATGCACGCGGCAAGGCGCTGGTCGAGCGCCTCCGAAAGGAGATCCCGCGCCAGTACTTCGATGTCGCAGTCCAGGCGGCGATCGGCTCGCGGGTGATCGCGCGGGAGACGGTCAAGGCGAAACGGAAGGACGTGCTCGCGAAGTGCTACGGCGGCGACATCAGCCGCAAGCGGAAGCTGCTCGAAAAGCAGAAGGCGGGCAAGCGGCGAATGAAGCAGGTCGGCGCGGTCGAGGTGCCGCAGGAGGCCTTCCTCGCCGTGCTCAACCTGAACGACGGCAAGAAATGATTCCTAGGCCGTTCGGCAGCGAACAAGTTCCGGCGTTCGAGGAATCTCCAAGCGATGCCTTGGTCGTCCGACACCTCTACGTCCACCTGCCCTTCTGCGCGCACCGTTGCGGCTACTGCGACTTCGTTACCGTCGTCGGGCGCCGCGGGCAGCATGCCGCCTACGTGGACGCGTTGTTGGCCGAGCTCGAGCTCGAGCGCGGGCTGCTCGCGCCGGAGCTCGAGACCGTCTTCCTCGGCGGCGGCACGCCGACCTTCACCGAGCCGCGCGAGCTGGAGCGCCTGTTGGCCGTGCTGCCGGACGCCGCCGAGGTCACCGTCGAGGCGAATCCGGAGACGGTGACTTCGGCGCTCGCGGCGCTCCTGCGCCGCCACGGGGTCAGCCGCGTCTCGCTCGGCGCGCAGACCTTTCGGCCGGAGTTGCTCGGCGTCCTCGACCGCGTTGCCGGACCAGACGACGTCCGGCGCTCCTTCTACCATCTCCGCGATGCCGGTTTTGACAACATCTCGCTTGACCTCATCTACGGGATTCCGGGGCAGAGGCCCTCCGATCTCGCTGCCGACATAGAGGAGGCGCTCGCGCTTCGGCCCGAGCACCTCTCTTGCTACGAGCTCGAGGCCAAGCCCGGGACGCGGTTCACGCACGCACACGGCGAAGAACTCCGTCGCCAGGCGGAGGCGCTGGAGGGCTACTTCGAGTCGGTTGTCGAGAGACTCGTCGCCGCGGGCTACCGGTGGTACGAGACGGCGAACTTCTGTCGTGCCGCGTTGGCTGATGCGGACGGGCGCGATCTGCGCTCGCGTCACAATCTCGCCTACTGGCGCGGGCGCGATTACCTCGGTCTCGGAATCGGCGCGGTTTCGACGATTGGCGGGGAACGCTGGCGCACGACGCCCCGGCTCGGGCCCTACCTCGCGGCGCTCCGCGAGGACCGGCTGCCGCCGCGCGAGTTGGAGCCGCTTCCGGAGTCGGTGCAGCGAGAGGAGCGCGTCATGCTCGGGCTGCGGCTGGACGAGCCGCTGCCGGTCGCAACCGTCGCCGGCGCCCTCGACGAGAAGGCGCTGGCGCGGCTGGAACGGCTCGGCCTCGCCCAACTGGTGCCGCTTGGCCCGCAGCACGCCCGCGGCGCGCTGACCCTGACGCCTCGTGGCCGGCTGCTCGGGGACGCGGTGACGGCTGACCTCCTCGCCTAAAATCCCTGCAGAGATGCCGAATGTCACCCCGACCGACTTGACCGACAGGCAGCGCTCGCTCCTGCGCGGCCTCGTCGAGGAGCACATCGCGACCGGCCAGCCCGTCGGTTCGAAGACGCTCGTCGAGCGAACCGGCCTGCGCGTCTCGTCGTCCACGGTCCGTGCCGAGCTCGCGGAGCTCGAGGCACTCGGCCTGCTCACCCACCCGCATACCTCGGCGGGACGCGTGCCGACGGAGGCGGCCTACCGCTACTACGCGGGCGGGCTGCTCGAGCGGCTGGAGCCGAACCCCGGGCCGTTCCCGCTCGACCTGAGCGCCGCGCAGGCAGAGGTCGAGTCCGCGCTGCAGGCGACGACCGAGATGCTCTCTGCGGTCACACGCTTGCTCGCGCTCGTGTCCGCGCCGCGGCTCGAGAGCGCCACCATCCGCCACGTCGAGGTACTCCTCCTGCAGCCGCAGGTCGTGATGATCGTCGTCATCACCTCCACTGGCGCGGTCACGAAGCGGATCTACGCCTTTGCCGCGCCCGTCGATCCGGGGCTCGCAAACTGGGCCGGCCAGTACCTGAACGACACACTCGCAGGTCTGCAGCCGGGGACGCACCAGCTGCGGCAGCGGTTCGAGGATTCGAGCCTCTCCGAGCGCGAGTCCGCTTTCCTCGCGACGCTTCGGCCCACGTTCACGGAGTTGCTCGAGGAGGGTCAGAGCCTCTTCGTCGGGGGCACGGCCGGGCTGCTCGAGAGCGCCCGCGGCGACGAGCTCGAGGCCTATCAGCGGCTGCTCGAGCTGCTCGAGAAGCGCGCCGCGCTGCTCGGCGTGCTCGGCCAGGCGCTCGACCCTCGTCGGCCGTTCGTTCGCGTCGGCGTCGAGCTGGACCATCCCGATCTGCAGCGGCTCTCGCTCGTCGGTGCGGCCTATGGAGTCGCGAACAGGACCCTCGGCGCCGTCAGTCTGCTAGGCCCGGTGCGGATGGACTATGAGAAGGCGCTGCGGTCGGTGCGAGGGGCGGCCTCCGAGCTGTCCCGTTTCGTCGAGGAGATCTACGAGAGCAATTGACAGGGGGAGCCGGCGCTAGTCTGGGCTGATGGCGACCACGCAGAGGGACTACTACGAGGTGCTCGGCGTTGCCCGCACGGCCGACGGGGGAGAGATCAAGCGGGCCTTCCGGAAGCTTGCGCGCGAGCTGCATCCCGACGTCTCGGAGGCGCCCGATGCGCAGGAGCGCTTTCGCGAGGCGGTCGAGGCCTACGAAGCGCTCTCGAAGCGCGAGACGCGCGAGCTCTACGACCGCTTCGGGCATGCGGGGCTGCGCGGCGGCGGCTTCACGCCCACCCAGTTCGACTTCGGCAGCCTCAACGACCTCTTCGCGGCCTTCTTCGGTGACGACCTCTTCGGCGTCGGTGGCCGTGCGTCGCGCTCGCGAGGGGCGGATCTCGCCGTTCAGGTCGAGATCGAGCTGGTCGAGGCTGCGAACGGAGTCAAGCGGGAGGTTCCGTTTCCGGTTGCGGTCAGGTGCGGCACGTGTGCAGGCAGCGGCGCGGCGCCAGGCACGAGCCCGGTCACCTGCGAGACGTGCGGCGGCTCGGGCCGACTGCAGCGCGTCTCCCGGAGCGCCTTCGGCGAGTTCGTCCGCACCCAGACATGCCCAGCCTGCCGGGGCGCCGGCCAGAGGATCGAGGAGGCTTGCCCCGACTGCCGCGGCGAGGGCCGCAGGGTCGAGGAGCGAACGCTCGAAGTCGAGATCCCGCCCGGGATCCATGACGGCCAGCAGATTCGGATCTCGGGCGAGGGCCATGCAGGCGGCGGCGGCGCCCGCGCCGGGGATGTCTACGTCGAGGTTCGCATCAAGCCCGACCCGCGCTTCGTGCGCGAGGGCGACGACATCTTCTCGACCGTCGACCTGACGATCACCGAGGCGGCCCTCGGGGCGAAGGTGTCCGTGCCGACGCTGGACGGGGAGACGGAGCTCGAATTCCTCGAGGGGACGCAGGCCGGCGAGATCCGGGTTCTGCGCGGGCGTGGGATGCCGGTCCTGCAGGGCTTCGGACGCGGGGACCAGCGGGTGCTCGTCAACGTTGCGGTTCCGCGCCGGCTGAACGACGAGCAGCGGCGGCTGCTCGAGGAGTTCGCCCGCTCGACGGACGACGAGACCTACCGCGTCGACGAAGGCTTCTTCGAGAAGCTGAAGAGCGCGTTCCGCTGATCGGGCTGCGACGCGTCTCCGTCACGGTCGCCGGCGAAGCCGCGGAGACCGCGCGAGCCGAGATGCTGGCCCTCTTTCCCGAGGGTTTCGAGGAAGCCGAGCGGGGCGAGGAGTTCGAGCTCTCCGCCTACACCGACGCGGCCGGCGAGGCGCGGATGTCCGCCGTCTTCGGAGCGGTTGCAGCGAAGGAGGTGCCCGCCGACTGGGAGGAACGCTGGAAGCACTTCCACCGGCCGGTGCGTGCCGGACGCATCTGGATCGTGCCGCCGTGGGAGCAGCCGCCGGACGACCAGGAGTCGATCACGATCGACCCCGGTCGCGCCTTCGGGACGGGGGCTCATCCGACGACGAGGCTCTGTCTCGAGCACCTGAGCGAGCTCGAGCCGGGCTCCCTCCTCGACGTGGGCTGCGGCTCAGGGGTGCTTTCGATCGCGGCGGCGAAGCTCGGCTTTGCTCCGGTGGTTGGGGTCGACAGCGATCCGCACGCGGTCGTGGCGGCGAGGTCGAACGCTGCGGCGAATGGGGTCGAGCTCGACCTTCGGCCGGCGGATGCCCGCGTCGACCCGCTGCCGGAGACCGATGTCGGGGTCGCGAACATCAGTGAAGCGCTCGTCGCCGCCGTCGGACCGCGACTGAAATGCGCGCTGCTCATCACCTCGGGCTACTTCGAGCCGCACGTACCGCGGGTGCCAGGTTTCCACACAGTCGCTCGCCGGCGCCTCGACGGGTGGGCTGCCGATTTGCACGCTCCGGAGTAGCATCCCGCGCCGTGGCGCGCTTCTCGATTCGCTTTCTCGGCTGCAAGGTCTCGCAGACGGACGCTCAGGCGGTGCGTGAGCGGCTGCTCGCAGACGGTCACCTCGAGTCGCGCGACGCGGACATCGCCGTCGTCAATACCTGTTGCGTGACGCATGAGGCGGTGCGCAAGTCGCGTCACGCCGTCTCGCGGGCTGCGCGAACGCACGAGCGCGTGTACGTGACGGGCTGCGGCGCCAATCTCGCCGGTGATGTGTTCGCGGGGATGCCGGCCAACGTGAGGGTGATTGCCCGGCCGAGCGAGCAGACGCCGGAGCTCGTCGCGGGCGATGTCGGCGCGATCGGGTGCGTGCAGGCCGACGCGCGACTCGAGCGCGTGCGCGCCTTCGTGAAGGTGCAGGACGGCTGCAGTTTCTCGTGCAACTTCTGCGTCGTCCCCCTCGTGCGCGGCCCTTCCCGCAGCCGGCGCGCGGCCGCGGTGCTCAGCGAAATCCGGCGCCGCGTCGACCAGGGCCACCGGGAGGTGGTGATGACCGGGATCAACCTCGGCTGCTATCGCGACCGGGAAGCGGGATACACGCTCGCCCGCCTGTTGCGCGAGGCAGGAGCGATTCCCGGCCTCGCGCGACTACGGCTCTCGTCGATCGAGATCAACCACGTCAACGACGAGCTCGTCGCGGCACTGCGCGAGACACCGGCGCTCGCGCGACACCTGCACGTGCCGCTGCAATCTGGCGACGACCGCGTCCTCCGCGCGATGGCCCGCCGCTACACGAGCGCGACCTACCTGCGGCGCCTCGAAGCGCTCGGTGACTTCAACCTGACGACGGACGTGATCGTCGGCTTTCCGGCCGAGGACGAGCTCGCCTTTCGTCGCACGGTCCGGCTCGTCCGCGCGGCCGGGATCACAAAGGTGCACGTCTTCCCCTACTCGCCGCGTCCGGGAACTCGGACCGCCGCCGAGGACCCCGTTCCGACCGCGATCAAGAAGGAGCGAAGCGCGCGCCTGCGCGCCGTCTCCCACGAAGCCTGCCTCGAGCGCTGGCGCTCGAAGCTCGGGAGGGACGACGTCGTCCTCGTCGATCGTCCCGGCCGCGGCTACGGCGACGACTATTCCCCGTGGCTCGTCGACGCGCCGGTCGGCGAGCTCGTCCGTGTCCGCGCGGCGGCGGTCTCGGAGGAGGGGATCCTCGCTGCCTGAGGCGTCGACTCGGCGACGCCGCCCGGAGGCCGTGCGGGCTTCGCCCGTGCGGCCGTCCAACTCCGGCTCAATCATGGCGCCGGGAGGTCCTACGCCTTGAATTCTCAGAACGACTGTCTCTTCTGCCGCCTGTACAAGGAGGGCGACCACGTGCGCGAGGCGGACGGCTTCGTCGCGATCGAGGACATCAACCCGCGTGCCGACGTGCATCTGCTCGTGATTCCGGAACGCCATGTCCCGAGCTTCCGGGAGATCGGCGCTTTCGAGCCGGACGAGGCGAAGCGGATGCTCGAATTCGTCGCCGACACCGCTCGCGAGGCCGGGCTCGAGGACTACCGAGTGGTTGTCAACGTCGGCGAAGGAGCGGGCCAGACGATCTTCCATCTCCACTGGCACGTGCTCGGCGGCCATACGGCGGGGTTGCCGTAATGAGCTTGATCGCGCGCCTCGAGGACGAGCTCAAGCAGGCCATGGTCGCGCGCGGCCCCTGCACGATGACGAGGAGCTGCAGGTGCTCCAACGCGAGCGCAAGCGCCGGCTCGAGGCGGCGGAGGCGTTCCGCGGCGGCGGCCGCGAGGAGCAGGCGCTCGGTGAAGAACAGGAGCTGGCCGTGCTCGAGGAGTTCATGCCCGAGCCGCTCTCGGAGGACGAGCTCGAAGAGATCATCGACGACGCGATCGCGGAAGTGGGCGCAACGAGTATCCGCGACCTCGGCCGCGTGATGGCCGACGTGATGCCGCAGGTCTCGGGCCGCGCCGACGGCTCGGTCGTCAGCCAGCTCGTGCGCGAGAAGCTCGCCTGAGCCGGTGCGGCACTCCTGCCCTGCAAGCTCCCGCCCCTCCAAAATCTGTCGCCTGTTCTAGGTACATGCGCGCACACCCCCTCCCTCTATTTGGGTGGGGCTCCACCCTCCTCCCTCGTCCTCGACGCTATTGCGGAAAGGCTGGCGCGGGTGCGACGGCGGGGTGACGATTGTGGATCTTTTGCGCCGCTACCTGGGGTCGCTCAGCCTGCGCTGGGCTCCTGGCCCGCAACGGCCGAAGCGCACGTGCGGTCCCTACACTGAGGCCCGGTGCAGGAGGTTTTCTCCGTCTCGAACGAGGTCGCGGCCGAGCTGGCCACGATCGGCGACGGCGTGCTCGGGGCGTTGCGCGAACGGCTTCGGTGCACGATCCTGCTGCGCGGAAACCGGCTCACGATCGAGGGCGACGAGCCCCATGTCGAACAAGCCAGGGCCGTCGTCGACGAGCTCGCGGATCTGGTCGAAGGCGGCCACGAGATCAGCCCGACGACCGTCGACGCCGTCCTCTCGGCGCTCGAGCAGACGGAAGACATCCGCGAGGTCTTCGACGACGTCGTCTGGCGCCATCGCGGCAAGAAGATCGCCCCCAAGACAGTGACCCAGAAGCGCTACGTCGACTCGATCCGCAATCACACCGTGACCTTCGGGATCGGCCCGGCCGGGACGGGCAAGACGTATCTCGCGATGGCGCTCGCGGTCGCGTCCCTGTCGAACCGCGAGGTCGGGCGGATCATCCTGACGCGGCCTGCGGTCGAGGCAGGCGAGCGGCTCGGCTTCCTACCCGGAACGCTGTTGGAGAAGGTCGATCCTTACCTGCGGCCGCTCTTTGACGCGCTCTACGACATGCTCGAGCCCGACAGGTTGACGGCGCACATGGAGAAGGGCGTGATCGAGGTCGCGCCACTCGCCTTCATGCGAGGCCGGACGCTCAACGACTCGTTCATCATCCTCGACGAGGCCCAGAACACGAGCCCCGAGCAGATGCAGATGTTTCTCACCCGCCTCGGGTTCGGCTCGAAGGTGGTCGTCACCGGCGACGTCACCCAGGTCGACCTGCCGCGCGACCAGGCCTCCGGCTTGATCCAGGTGCAGGACATCCTCGGCTCGCTCGACGGTGTCGCCTTCGTCCGTTTCGGGCACGAGGACGTCGTCCGGCACAAGCTCGTCCAGCGAATCGTCGAGGCGTACCGGCTGCACGCGGAGGAGACCGGCACCGAGCGGAGCAGATAGGAACGTGATCGCGGTCGAAGTCTCGAATCGCAGCGGCGTCGTAGTAGACGAGGACGGCGCGACCGAACTCGCCCGGAGGCTGCTCGCGGCGGAGGGTGTTGACGAGGGCGAGCTCGGCCTCGTCTTCGTCGGCCCGACGGAGATCCGCTCGCTGAAACGCGAGCATCTCGGGGTCGACGAGGCCACGGATGTGCTCTCCTTTCCGATCGACGGACGGGAAAGCCTGCCCGGAGGTGTGCCGCGCCAGCTCGGCGACGCCGTTCTTTGCCCGCAGGTCGTCGGCGAGGCTTGGCGGCAGCCGCTCGTGCATGGCCTCCTGCATCTGCTCGGCTACGAGCATGGGCCGGAGATGGAGGCGAAGGAGCAGTCGTGGCGCGGCTGATCAGCCCGCGGACGCGCCTGCGAGGCAACGGAGACGGCGCGGGCGAGCGGGAGCGCTTGCGCAGACCCCTCGGTCGTGCGCCCTCGGTCCTCGACAGCTTCAACTTCGCGACCGAGGGGATCATCCACGTACTGCGCACGCACCGGAATATGCGCGTGCACTTCGCGGTCGCAATCGTCGTGCTCGTGGCGGCCGTCTGGGTCGGAGTCTCGAAGCTCGAACTGATCGCGCTGCTGCTCGCGATCGCCTTCGTCTTCATCACCGAGATGATCAACTCGGCGCTCGAGCAGGCGATCGACGTGGCGACGACTTCGTTCGATCCGCTGGCGAAGCTGGCAAAGGACGTCGCCGCGGGCGCAGTCCTGATCGCGACGGTGAATGCGGTCGCGATCGGCTACCTCGTCTTCTCGGGCGAGGTCGCCGAGCGGAGCACGCGTCTGCTCGACCGGCTCCGTGACGCGCCGGCAAACCTGACGCTGATCGCCCTCGTCCTGACGATTCTGGTCGTGATCGCGACCAAGGCCTACACCGGCCGCGGCACGCCGCTTCGAGGCGGCCTGCCCTCGGGACACGCTGCGCTCGCCTTTGCGGGCTGGATGGCCGCGACGTACGTCGTCGGCGCTCAGCACCGCTTCCTGATCTCGTCGATCGCGCTTCTGATGGCGTTTCTCGTCGCGCAGACGCGGATCGAGGCAGGCGTTCACTCGGCGGTCGAGGTCGCCTATGGAGGCGTCCTCGGCGCGCTCGTCACCCTCGCGGTGTTCCAGTTCTTCTCGTGAGCGACGACCTGCTCGCTCAGGCGAAAGCGGTTGCGGCCAAGGCCTACTCGCCGTACTCGGACTACCTCGTCGGCGCCGCCGTTCGTGCGCGCGACGGGCGGATTTACGAGGGTGTAAACGTCGAGAACGCGGCGTACCCGCTCGGAATCTGCGCCGAGCGGACGGCGATCGCCTGCGCCGTCGTCGACGGTTGCCGTCCGGGGGACCTGGTCGAAATCGCGATCACGACGGCCCCCTGTGGAGGTTGCCGCCAGTGGCTGCACGAGTTTCGCCTCGAGCAGGTGACGTTCCCGAAGCCGGACGGCGAGGTTGTCTCCTATACGCCCGACGAGCTGCTGCCGGAGTCCTGGGACCTGCCCGCGTGACGAATCGGCACCGTCCGGTCACATCCCGGCACGCCGGCGCCACACGTTGGTACGCCTTTGGCTTCTAACGTTTTGCCCGGGACGAACGTTTGGACCCCACCCCCGGGGGTGGGCGCTTGAAACGCTACGGCCCGATCGGCCCGATCGGCCAAAGCGGCCCGAGGGGCCCGAGCAGCCCCAGCGGCCCCGGCGGGCCAAGACGCCCGAGCGCCTCGAGCCGCCGATGAAGAGCGGCTTCGTCGCCGTTGCGGGGCGCCCGAACGTCGGCAAGTCGACGCTCGTGAACGCTCTCTGCGGCGGGAAGGTCGCGATCGTCTCCGACAAGCCGCAGACGACGCGGCAGCGGATCTTCGGGATCGCGAACGGGGACGATTACCAGCTCGTGCTCGCCGACCTGCCGGGCTTCCAGCGGCCCCGCGACCCTTTGACGGAGCGAATGCAGCGAACCGTCGACCACTCCTTCGAAGAGGTCGACGCCGTCCTCTTCGTTCTGTCGGCACGCGAGCGGATCGGTGCCGGTGACCGGTTCATCGCCGAGCGCGTCTTCTCGCTGGGGATGCCGGTGGTGATCGCGCTCAACAAGGTCGACCGGCTGAAGCCGGGCCACATCGCCGGACAGATGCAGACCGCCTCGCAGCTGGGCGAGTTCCACGCCCTGCACCCGGTCAGCGCCGTCACCGGCGACGGCATCGCGGAGCTCTGCGAGGAACTCGTCGGCCTTCTCCCGGAAGGCCCGCTCTACTTCCCCGCCGACCAGCGCACCGACCTCGTTGCCGAGCTGCAGATCGCCGAGCTGATTCGCGAGAAGGCTCTCCAGCTGACCCGCGACGAGGTGCCGCATGCGATCTCGGTCGAGGTCGACGAGCTGGGCGAGAAGGTCGTTCACGCGACTGTCTTCGTCGAGACCGAGTCGCAGAAGCAGATCGTGGTCGGCCGCGGCGGCTCCGTCGTCAAGCAGATCGGCACGCGCGCGCGGCCGGAGGTCGAGCACCTGCTCGGCCGGCAAATCTACCTCGAGCTCCAGGTCAAGACGCGGCCGAAATGGCGCCGCGACGCGGCGATGTTGGAGCGGCTCGGGATTTGACTGCGCTGCTGGCGCTCTTCGACCTCGACGGAACGCTCTTCCTCACCCACGATCCGCTCAGCGGCCGAGCCCTCGTCGAGACGCTCGCGCGGGTCTACGGCGTCGAGGTCTCCGCCGATGCGCCGGCGAACGTCGAGCATCGCGGCCTGACGGCGAAGCGCATCGCCCGCAACGTCCTCCGCGCCGCTGGCCTGGCCGGCGCGGCAGTGGACCAGCGCCTGGATGCGTGGTGCGCCGCATTCGCCGAGTCCTACCTCGAGCTGCTCAGCGAAGCCGACACGAGCGGCTGGCAGACGCGCCCGGGCGCCGCCGAGGGCCTCGCTCGCCTGCAGACCGAAGGTATCCGCCTCGCGCTCGTGACAGGCAATCCCGAGCCGGTGGCCAGGGCAAGGCTGCAAAGACTCGGGCTCGCACGCTTCTTTCCTCCCGGCGAGGGCGCCTTCGGCTGTGAGGCAGAAGAGCGAGCCGCGCTGCTCGAGCTTGCGCGCGTGCGGGCAGGCGACTGGCCCGCTGCCGCTACCGCCGAGATCGGCGACACCCCGACGGACGTCGTCACGGCGAAAGCGGCGGGCTTCCGGTCGATCGCGGTCAGCTCCCCCCGCACCCGCGATCGCGCCGAGCTCGCCGGCGCAGACCAGATCGTCGACGACATGGACGGCATCGTCCGGGCCCTGCTCGAGGCCGACCGCTACCGCTCGGCGCGTGGCGCGTAGTAGCGCGCCAGCCAGCGCGAGAGACCGTCGAGACCGGGGAAGAGCACGCGCTCGGTGACGTTCGCCTGGTCGAGCTTGTCGCGGATCTCCCACTTCAGCTCGGCTGGGATCACGAGCTTGCGCGCGCCCACGGCCCGCCGCTCCAGCCACTCGTCGAGCCGGGCCTGGGGTCGGGACATCAGGGCGAAGAGGGCGTACTGGTTCACGATCCGCTCGTCCAGCGACGGCGGCTCGAGAAAGAGGACGTAGTCGTCGTCCGCCAGCGCCTCGAGCTCCCGCAGTCCGCCGACTGCCTCCGCGAGCAGCTCGGCCGTGAAGACGTTCATCTCCTGCGCGCCAAGGAGATCCCGAAGCTGCGCGGGCGCCTGCTCCTGAGCCTGGACGTAGTCGACCATCCAGACGACGCCGTCGCGGTCGAAGAGCTTGACCTGCGCGGTCGCGAAGTGAACGGCGACGTACGGCGAGTATGTCCAGTCGAGCAGGCGGGTCGGCAGCCCGTGATGCTGGGCGAGGGCGAGCCAGTTCCAGAGCGAGTCGAAGGGAACGTCGGCGCGCTGCGCGTACTTGCGGAAGTTCCGGAGCAGGTGGCCCTCGACCGAGGCCGGGTTGCCGCCCAGCCGGAGCAGGCTCGTCTGCAGGTCTTCGTTCGCATCGTTTCGGCCCCGAAACGCGAAGTTGGAGCGGAATCGCCGCAGCTCCGGGTGCCACGAGTCGGCGAACAGCTGCTCCTGCAGCTCGCCCCAGCTCGAGACCCGAATCTCTTCCACGGCCATGCGTTTGCCCTTCGCACGAGGGCTACACTCATCGCATGGCGCAGGCGCCGGCCCTCCCCACGGGCTTCGAGCTTCCGCTCGAGCCCAGACTCCCCCGGATCGGCTCCGTCGACCAGGTCGCGGTCGAGGCCCGCGCGACAGACCTCTCGCGCCGGTCGATCAAGCGCGACGCGAAGCTGTTCGCCCTCGATCTCGCCGTCCGGATGATGGATCTGACCACGCTCGAGGGAGCCGACACGCCCGGCAAGGTCGCTGCACTCGCTTCGAAGGCGGTGCGACCCGACCCCTCGGACGCGACCATCCCCTCGGTCGCCGCCGTCTGCGTCTACCCGAACCTTGTCCAGACGGCCCGCGAGCGGGTCGGCGACAGCGGCGTCAAGGTCGCCTCCGTCGCGACCGCCTTTCCATCCGGGCAAAGCCCGACCGACCTCAAGGTCGCCGAGGCCCGGCGCGTGGTCGAGCTCGGCGCCGACGAGGTCGACATGGTGGTCGACCGTGGCGCCTTCCTGGCGGGCCGCTACGCGAAGGTCTACGACGAGATCGTCCAGGTCAAGGAGGCGGTCGGCGAGACCCACCTGAAGGTGATCCTCGAGGTCGGCGAGCTTGGCACGTACGACAACGTCCGCCGCGCCTCGCTGCTCGCAATCGCAGCAGGCGCCGACTTCATCAAGACCTCGACCGGCAAGCTGTCCTCGTCGGCGACGCTGCCCGTGACGCTCGTGATGCTCGAGGCGATCCGCGACGTCTTCGACGAAACCGGACGCCGCGTCGGCATGAAACCGGCCGGCGGGATCCGCAACGCGAAGCAGGCGGTGCAGACGCTCGTGCTCGTCCACGAGACCCTGGGGCTCGACTGGCTCACACCCGATCTCTTCCGCTTCGGCGCCTCCTCGCTCTTGAACGACGTCCTGATGCAGATCCGCAAGCAGAAGACCGGGCGCTACCAGTCTCCCGACTACTTCACGATCGACTGATGGCAGAGCTCGAACAGCGCGGCGACCGGACGCCGGTTCCGTCCAAGTGGGATTACGCGAGCGCGCCCGAGTCGCGCGAGATCGTCACGCTCGCGGAGCGCTACGGCCTTTTCATCGGCGGCGAGTTCGTCGAGCCGCGTTCGGGTGACTACTACGAGACGATCGCTCCCGCGGACGAGGAGCCGCTCGCGGAGATCCCGCAGGCCGGGGCCGAGGACGTCGCGCTCGCCGTCAGCACCGCGCGGGAGGCCTTCGAGGACGGCTGGTCGGCGGCGGCCCCCGCCGTGCGGGCCAAGTACCTCTTCCGGATCGCCCGGATCCTGCAGGAACGCTCGCGCGAGTTCGCGGTGCTCGAGTCGCTGAACGGTGGCAAGCCGATCCGCGAGTCCAGGGACGTCGATCTGCCGCTCGCCGCCGCGCACTTCTTCTACTACGCCGGCTGGGCCGACAAGCTCGAGTACGCCTTTCCGCACCGCCGGCCGAAGCCGCTGGGCGTCGCCGGGCAGATCATCCCCTGGAACTTCCCGCTTTTGATGCTGGCCTGGAAGATCGCGCCGGCCCTGGCGGCCGGGAACACGGTCGTGCTGAAGCCGGCGGAGACGACACCGCTCTCGGCGCTTCTCTTCTGCGACGTCCTCCGCCAGGCGGAGCTGCCGCCGGGCGTCGTCAACATCGTCACAGGTGACGGCGCGACCGGCGCGTCGCTGGTCAAGTCGGACGTGGACAAGATCGCCTTCACAGGCTCGACCGAAGTCGGCAAGGCAATCCAGCGCGAGCTCGCCGGAACCGGAAAGAAGCTGACGCTCGAGCTCGGCGGCAAGGCCGCGAACATCATCTTCGACGACTGCGCGCTCGACCAGGCGATCGAAGGAATCGTCAACGGGATCTACTTCAACCAAGGCCACGTCTGCTGCGCCGGCTCGCGGCTGCTCGTCCAGGAGTCGATCTACGAGCCGCTGATCGAGAAGCTGAAGCGCCGGCTGACGACGCTGCGGGTCGGCGATCCGCTCGACAAGAACACCGACGTCGGCGCGATCAACTCGCGCCAGCAGCTCGACAAGATCGAGGAGCTCGTCGCGGCCGGCAACGAGGAAGGCGCCGAGATCTACCAGCCGCCCTGCCGCCTGCCGGAGAAGGGCTACTGGTTCGTGCCGACCGTCTTCACGAACGTCGCGCAGAGCTACCGGATCGCGCAGGAGGAGATCTTCGGGCCGGTGCTGTCGGTGCTTACCTTCCGGACGCCGGACGAAGCGGTCGAGAAGGCGAACAACACGCCCTACGGGCTGTCGGCCGGCGTTTGGACGGAGAAGGGCTCGCGGATTCTTTGGATGGCGC
>VAXH01000073.1 GCA_005883955.1 Actinomycetota bacterium
TTGCGGCCGTGATCTTCGTGCTCAACCTCGAGGGGACGCTGGTCTCGCTTTCGCTGATCCTGCAGATCGTCTTCTTCCTCGCGATCGCGGTCGTGCTCTACATGTTCTGGCGCGACCGGATGCGGCACGAGATCGAGACGTGGTCCGAGCGCTCGAACCGGGTGTTCTACGGCAGCGGCCTGCTGATCATCGTCGACTTCGCCGCCTACTTCTGGCCCGGACGGAAGACGGTCGGGCTCGACGCATTCGCGTTCATCGTCGTCCTGATCCTGGCCGCTTACGCGATGTATCGCGTCTGGCGCGCCGAGCGCACCTACGGGTATTAGTCGCCCGACCACTAGAATCTCGGCATGTGGATCTGGACTCGGATCCGGAACATCGGCGGGAATCCCGACGAGGAGGCTGACCTCCGCGAGGAGTACGGCGGCGAAGACCCGGGCAGGGCCGACGAGGACTATCTCGGCGGGGCCGGGTTCGGAGCAGGCCTAGCTGCCGGCGACGCGGCCGAGGCGGCCGCGGACGACCTCGACGAGACTAAGCCTCCGCCAGACCCCGCGCCCTAGCTTCGGCGCCGTCAAGCGCGGCCAGCGCTTCGCGAATCGGGACGTGCTTCCCCACGAAGATGGGGGTGTCGCGCTCGGTGTAGCGCGAGGCCTCCGAGTCGCGGAGCCGCAGCATCAGGTGCATGAAGTCGGACGGCTCCTCGCACTCGAACGCGGTCATGAACTCCTGGTCGTCGATCCCGAATGAGTAGGTCGTGTGGTTGTGGATCGTCGGGAACTCCTCGCGGCCGATCCGGATGTGCTCGTCCATCGCGCGGCGGCGATCCTCCTCCGAGAGTGCGTACCACGGCCGCACCTTCACGAAGGGGTAGACGACGAGGTAGGGCGAGCCCTTGGGAACGATCTTTCGCGCCTTGCGGGCCGAGGTGTACTCAGAAGCCTTCGTGGTTGCCAGATAGGAATACGGCGTCTCGAGCCAGGCCGCGAGCGGCGTGCCGTTCAATGCCGCGCCGAGCTCGCCGAGATCCTTGTATCGCTCGGTGATCTTCCAGAGGAAGAAGTCGCAGTCGGGGCGGACGCCGGCGACGGAGTAGGCGCGCAGCGCGTCCATGCGGCCGGCCCAGTCCTCGACCACTTCGGCAAAGGCGTCCTTGCCGGCCGCCCGCTCGTCGATCGGCAGCCGCCGCCAGGCCGGATCGACCTTGTACAAGCTGTACGCGACGTACTGGCCGCTCATCAGCGAAATGCTAGCCGCGGATCTGGCGATTGCGGTTGCCGTGGTACCGGTTTGGCGGCCGCGGCGCGCAGGTCGGCTTGGCCTCTTAGCTCCGGCGCGGCGAGCGACGCCCCCGGGGGTTGGGTTTGGATTTGCTCTTTGCTTTGGGCTTCGCCTTGGGGCAGGTCAGCGTCCCGGTCTGCGCGGCGTGGGCGACGGTCTTGACCGAGGCGAGATCCGACTTCGGCGTGTCGTCGGCGTAGAAGAGGCCGGATTGCCAGCGGTCGAGATCGGGCTCGTCGCTCACGTGGAAGAAGAGCAGCCCGGCGACGGTCGGTTGGCAGTAGGCGAGCTGGATCGCCTGCCTGTAGTAGGAGCCTTGCATCGTCTCCGAGACGGCGTCGGCCGCGCTCGGGATGCCGAGGTCCGTGTACTCGCTGAGCTTGTCGGCGGGGATGCGCGTCTGGACGCCGTACTCGCCGTAGAGGATCGGTAGTGAGGCACCGCGTTGAGCGGTACCTCGGAAGGCGTCGCGCAAGAGCTTGACGAGCTTGGGATAGTCGGCGATCGAAATGCTCGTCGACTTCGGGTGCAGCGCTGTCGGCGGCGTCTTCGAGCTCTCGCCGTAGGGATGGATCACGAGCGTGTCCATGATCGGCAGCGTCCGTCGGCTCTTGCGATACGCGGCGCCGAGGTCGCGCAGGAACCTGGTCGGCGAATGGGTCTGCCGCGCGGAGTTGGCCCGGTCGGCGCCACGTGGCGAGACCGCTCCGCCGATCACGTTGATCGTCTGCGAGACTGCCTTCAGCGAGTCGTACGTCCTGGCCAGAAGCGCCTCGTAGGCCGAGGCGGCAAGGTCGCGGCCTCGGCCGTCGAACTGCGGCATCCAGAACCTGTTTAGGTTCGGTTCGTTGCCGACGATGAAGTCGCGCACGTAAGGCACAGACTGTGCGAGCGATGCCGTGTACTGGGCGAACTGACGCCGGTCGAACAGGCTCAGCGGGGTCTGGCTGCCGCCGCCCGTGTTGACGGCGACGACGAGGCGAATGGCGTCGAGCTGAGCCGCGAGGGCGCTCGCCTGAAACGCTGCGAGCTCATCCGCGGTCGGTGCGGTCTTCCCTTTCGTCCAGTCCGCTCGAATCTCGATCTCGGTGAGTCCGGCGAGGACGGCGAGATCCATCCGGGACTTTGCGGCGACGGAGTCCGGGATGAGGCTCGCCGATTCCGACGCACCGACGACGAGCGTTCGTGATGCAGCCTGCGAAGGAGCTGCTGCCGCAAGCGCGAGTAGGGTGGCGAGGAAGACGAGCTTGCGGATGGGCGGCATCCTGCATTGGGCATCGGCCGCCGCGCCCGGCGCCTTGACCCTTTCCGGGCTACCTTTTCCGGACGAAGCTGGTGCCCGAGCAGTGCGTGAGCCTCGACGCTCGGGCCTCCGCCGCGGCCTTGCGGAAGGCCGGCAGGCTCGGCTTCGGCTTCTGGTCGGCGTAGTACAGGCCTGACTGCCAGCCTGCGAGATCGGGCTCGTCGAAGGTGTGGAAGACGAACAGCCCTTTGACCGTCGGCTGGCAGGCCGCCAGCTCGAGCGCCTCCCGGTAGTAGCGCGCCTGGGTCTGCGGGTCGACCGCGTCCGTGGCCGAGGGCGAAGTGAGATCGGTATAGGCGTGCCGGTCCGCCGCCGGGACGCGGGTCTGCACGCCGAACTCCGTGTAGTAAATGGGCAGGCTGCGGCCGCGCTGCGGGGTCCCGGCGAAGGCCCGGTCCAGCAGGACGACCAGCTTCGGGTAGTCGGCGATCGTGATCGTCGTCGAGCTTGTGTGCGTGTCGGTCGGCGGCAGCTTGGACGTCCGCATGTACGGGTGGATGGCGAAGGCGTCCATGATCGGCTTCGAACGGTGGCTTGCTCGATAGGCCGCGCCGAGATCCTCGATGAACCTCGTCGGCGAGTGCGTGTCGCGCTTCGTTCCCGGCCGGTCCGAGCCGCGCGGGGCGAGCGCGCCGCCGATGACCTGGATGTGCGGCGAGACCGCCTTCAGCGCGTCATAGGTTCGCGCGAGCATGTCGAGGTAGGCCGAGGCCGCCACGTCGCGACCGTCCGGGCCGTACTGGGGCATCCAGAAGGTGTTCAGGTTCGGCTCGTTACCGACGATGAAGTCGCGGATCTGCGGGAAGTCCCTCGCGAGCGCCGCCGCATAGGCGGCGAATTGGCGGCGGGCGGGCACGGTGCGCGGCGTTGCTCCGCTGAGCCCGTGCCAGATAAAGACGAAGACCTGCATCCCATCGGCGTCCGCGGCCTTGACGACGTTGCCGAGCGTGACCCGCTCCTGGGCGGAAGGCGCCTTTGCGCCTTGCTTCCACATGCTCGAGACCATGACCGCGTCGAAGCCCGCGTCCTGGGAGACCTTCATCAAGCCGGCCGCCTGCGCCGGGTCGGCCTGTTTGACGGAGTCGTCGACCGTGGCGACGAGGAGGCGATGGCCGAGCCGGATGTGCCCCGGCTTCGGGAGTTGGAGCGGGGTCGTGCTGGTCGTGCCGGCGGTAGTCATCCCGGCCGAGGTGGTGCCGGCGCCCGTCGTGGCGGTGGCCGTGGCCGGCCCCGTCGAGGCGTTCGTGATCGTCGTTCCGTCGCCGCCGCCAAGCGTGAAGCCGATCGCGATCCCCGCGACGGCTGCGGCGCCGAGCAGGGCCAGCGCAGGGCCCTTCCATCTCACGGGCCGGGACGTTAGCTGCGTCTACGCTTGGAACGAGTGGAGAAACGACTCGAAGAGCAGCTCAAACGGCTGCCGGCGAAGCCCGGTGTCTACATCTTCAGGGACCCCCGCAGCCAGGTCCTGTATGTCGGCAAGGCCAAGTCGCTGCGGCCCCGCGTACGCAGCTACTTCCAGGCCTCGGCGGACGTCAGGCACGCGATCGCCCAGCTGCCGGCCCGGGTTGCCGACATCGAGGTGATCGTCACCGGCAGCGAGGTCGAGGCGCTGCATCTGGAGCAGAACCTCGTCAAACGATACCGGCCGCCGTTCAACGTCCGGCTGCGCGACGACAAGTCATTTCCGTACATCGCAGTCACGGTCGAGGACGACTTCCCGCGGGTCATGTTCACGCGCGAGCGGCATCGCCGCGGCGTCACCTACTTCGGGCCTTACGCGAACGCGAAGAAGGTACGGGAAACGCTCGACGTGCTCAACCGCGTCTTCCAGTACCGCCCCTGCGAAGGCCCGAAGCCGGGTCGCCACTCCGGGATTCCCTGCCTTGACTACCACATCGAACGGTGCCACGCGCCCTGCGTCGACTACATCTCGAAGGAGGCCTACGCCGAGATCATCGACGGCGTCATCAACTTCCTCTCCGGCGACACGAGGACGATCGAGCGCGAGCTGGAACAGAAGATGCACGGCGCCGCTGAAGGCGAGCGCTTCGAGGAGGCCGCCCGCTACCGCAACCGCCTGTTCGCGGTCCGGCGGCTGAATGAGCGGCAGGCCGTCGAGAAGCGGAGCGTCGGCGACGTCGACGTGCTCGGGCTCGCCGTCGACGGCGACAAGGCGGCGGTGCAGATCTTCCCGCTCCGCGGGGGCAGGATGATCGACCGTTACGGCTTTCACCTCGAGAACGTCGAGGGCCAGGAGACCTCGGCGCTGCTCGAGGCGTTCTGCGTCGAGTACTACGGGTCGGCGCCGTCGGTGCCGCCGCAGATCGTCGTGCCGCGGGATGCGGGCGACGTCTCGGCGCTCGAGGAGTTCCTGAGCGAGCGGCGTGGCTCGCGCGTCGAGGTGCGGGCGTCCGAGCGCGGGGAGAAGCGCCGACTACAGGAACTGGCTACCCAGAACGCGCGGCTCGCACTGGACTCGGAGAGCTACCAGACCGAGCAGAAGCGGCTGCGGCGGGTCGAGGCACTCGAGGAGCTCCGCGAGCGGCTGAACCTCGAGAGCCTCCCGCTCCGGATCGAGTGCTTCGACATCTCGAACATCCAGGCCTCGGAGCCGGTCGGCTCGATGGTCGTGTTCCAGGACGCGACGCCGAAGAAGGCGCACTACCGCAAGTTCGCGGTGCGCGGGCTCGACGGCCAGGACGATTTCGCGGCGATGGCGCAGGTGATCGAGCGCCGGTTCGCGCGCATGAGCGATCCAGCCGACAAGGATTACGACGAGGGTTTCGCGGCCGTACCCAATCTGGTCGTGATCGACGGCGGCAAGGGCCAGCTCTCGGCCGCATTGGCGGCGATGCAGCGCTTCGACCTGCCGCGGGTGGCGGTGATCTCGCTGGCCAAGCGCGTCGAAGAGGTGTTCCTGCCGGGCCAGCCGGACCCGGTTCGGCTGGATCCGCACTCGCCGGGTCTCCAGCTCCTGCAGCGGATTCGCGACGAGGCGCATCGCTTCGCGGTCGGCTTCCACCGCCAGCGCCGCGACGCCCGGGCGCGCGAGTCGATCTTCGACACGCTCGAGGGAGTCGGCCCGGCGCGCCGGCGCGCGCTGCTGCGCCACTTCGGCTCGGCCGAACAGGTACTCGCCGCCACACAGGAGGAGCTCGAGGGCGTCCCAGGGGTGCCGGCGAAGACGGCCCGGTCTATCTACGCCCAGCTGCACAAGGCTGGGCGCGCCTAGGCAAACCGCTCGCCACGCTGCCCTCGTACTGAGGGGTAACCCAACCGAGGAGGAAACCGTGCAAACGAAAGTACGTCCGTTTGCGGCAGCCGCGGTCCTGGCGGGAATTGCAGCACTGATGTTCGCCGCGATCGCGAGCGGCGACCACGGGCGCGGCCGTGACGAGGGGAACGGCGGCAAGCTCTTGAGCTCTTCGCTCGCGCCGAGCCAACCGTCCGATCCGGCGTTCCACAGCGTGACGCCCGGCGGCGTCGCCTGGAGTCTTGACAAGGGCTCGGTGAAGATCTCCCGGAGCGGCAAGCTCAATCTGCACCTGGATGGGCTCGTGATCACCTCCACCGGCACCGCGCGGCCGGTGACGACGGTCTCGGCGTCGCTGTTCTGCGGCGCGGACGCGAACGCGGCCCCGGCCGTGACCACCGGCCCGGTCCCGATCTCCGCGGAAGGCGACGCGAGGATTCACGAGCACGTGACGTTGCCGGCGAGCTGCCTTGCGCCGATCGTGCTCGTACACCCGAACGGCGGCACGACGCGCTACATCTCCGTCACCGGCTGGCGCTGACCCACCGCTGACGGACGAGTCGCCCGCACGCATCCCTCCGTGCGGGCGGCTCTCCTTCCGCGCGACCGCGACCGCGCGTCGTCTCGGTCGCGGCGGGTACCACTTGCGCCGTGGCCCGGGAGACGGACAAGCAACCCGAAGGGCTGGCCGGCCCGCGTGCGGTCTGGCGGATCGTCCGCCGGCGCGACTTCGGCCCCTACTTCTTCGGCAACGCACTCTCCGCGAGCGGGACGTGGTTCCAGAACCTCGCCGCGGCGCTGCTGATCTATCGGTTGACCCACTCGGCGCTGTTGCTCGGCGTCCTCAACTTCTCGCAGTTCATCCCGATCTTGGTGCTGACGCCTTGGGCCGGCAGCCTCGCCGACCGGCTCGACCGGCGGAAGCTGCTGTTCGTCTCCCAGAGCCTCGCGGTCCTACTCGCCGCGGGACTCGCGGCGCTGGCGTGGGGAGGCCTCGCGAGCACCTGGGTCGTGATCGGCGACGCACTCTGTCTTGGCGTGGTCAGCGCTTTCTCGGCGCCGGCCCAGCAGGCGCTGATCGTCTCGCTCGTGCGGAGAAACGAGGTGCCGACGGCGGTGGCGCTGAACTCGATGACCTTCAACTTGGCGCGCGCGCTCGGGCCTGCCGGCGCGGCGCTGTCCGTCCACTACCTCGGGATCCCGGCCTCGTTCGCCCTCAACGCGGTCTCGTACGGCATCTTCCTCGCGGCGCTCGTCGTCGTCCGGCCGCGCAGGCAGGAGCGGGCGAGTCGCGCGGAGGCGCGCGTGCGGGACAGCCTCCGCCTCTTGCGAGAGAAGCCGGAACTGGCGGCGTTCCTGCTGATCGTCGCGATCGTCGGCTTCGGCTCGGATCCTGTGAACACGCTCTCGCCGGCCTTCGCGCATGCGTATGGCAGGCCGGACACCTGGGCCGGCTTCATCGTCGGGGCCTTCGGCGCCGGGGCGGTGACGGCGGCGCTCGTGGTCGCCGGCCGGGTGGCGGGTTCGCGCTGGCGTATGGCAGCGACGCTGTTCCTGCTTGGCGCGGGCGTCGCCGCATTCTCGGTTTGCCCCTGGCTCCCGCTCGGCTTCGTGCTGCTCTTCATCGGCGGCTTCGGCTACCTGGCCTCGAACACCGCGGCGACGACGCGGCTCCAGCTCGGCGTCGCTGAGCAGCAGCGCGGCCGGATCATGGCGCTCTGGAGTCTGGCTTTCCTCGGCCTGCGGCCGTTCGCCAGCTTGCTCGACGGGGCAATCGCCAAGACCTGGAGCGTTCGCGCCGCCGGTGTAGTGCTCGCGACTCCGGCGCTCGCGGCGGCGCTCGCCGTCATGGCGAGTGCTCTGCGACAGCGTCGCGATCCGCTTCGACGCGCTGCCGCCAGTGCAGCGTCCGCAGCATCGTCAGGATCGCTCCGAAGCCGAGAAGAGCGTTGAAGGCGATCAACGTCACGCGCATGCCGACGCTGAAGCTGAGCAGCGTCGTCCTGGCTGCCTTGCCCGCGAAGGTGTAGAGGAGGAGCGCCTGCTCGGTGCCGATCCCCGACGGGCTGATCGGAAACAGCACGGCGAGGCTCTGCGTCACCTGGACGAGGATCGCGTTGTGCAGCGTCGCGGGCACGTGGAAAGCGCGGAGGAAGAAGAAGATCATCGTCAGGCGCAGACACCAATCGGCTGCCTGCCAGACCGCGACGCGGCGGAGGTAGGTCGTCTTCTCGGAGAAGATCCGGAAGCCGAGTCCGACGCGCTGCCAGAAGCCGATCAGCTGCTCGGCGAACCACAGGAGCAGCAAGAGCGAGAGCAGCAGAATCGCACCGAGCACGATCAGGGTCCCGCGGATGTGCGCGAAGAACCAGTGGAAGTCGAAGGCGTTCAAGTGCGCGAGCACGGAGCTGCCGGGGAGCGCTCCGGTGGAGAGGGCGTAGACGATGAAGCCGAGCGCGACGACGGAGTCGAACAGCGTCAGCGCGACCAGCGTCGAGGCAAGCGTCGGGTAGGTCGAGCCCTCGACGCGACGCTTGACGATGAAGAGCCCGACCGCGTCGCCGCCGCGGGCGGGAATGATTGCGTTGACGCCCACACGCGCGAGAATCGCCCCCCAGACCGAGCGCCAGCCCACGACCGACTCCGGGTACGCCGCGGCGATGATGTTCCGCCAGGCGCGGCTGACGCACGCGACCTTCACGAACTGGCAGAGGAGGGCGATCCCGAGCGCCGTCCAGCCGACATCGGCTAGATGGTCGAAGAAGACGCGGATGTCGTGTAAGACCGCACTCATCGCCGCTCGTACTCTCGCTCGCTGCGCTGGTTCTTGCTCAGCCGACCTTCAGCGGCGACGCAAGCGATGCCTTTGGCGTCTGCCTAGGCGCCGTTAAGGCCGGTCGGGCGGGCCGGAGCCGTCGCGGCTCGCGCCGTCTTCTGCCATGTACGGGTAGCGGTAGTCCTTCGGCGGCACGAAGGTCTCCTTGATCGTCCGCGGCGAGACCCAGCGGATCAGGTTCCACATCGAGCCGGCCTTGTCGTTCGTGCCCGAGGCGCGTGCGCCGCCGAAGGGCTGCTGGCCGACGACCGCGTCCTCGATTGCGGAACGGTCGCGGGCGAAGACGGCGCCCGTGAGCCCGTACGGCGCCGTGCGATCGACGAGCTCGAGCATGTCGTCCCACTGCTGCTCCGGATAGACGTACGCCGTCACAACCGGGCCGAAAAGCTCGTCGCGCATGGTGCGAAAGTTCGGGTCCTCCGTCTCGATCACGGTCGGCTCGACGAAGAAGCCTTCGTCGTCGGTGACGCCCCCGCCGACGAGTACCTTTGTCGCCGCCGCGGACTTCGCCTCCTGGATCGCCTCGCGCTGCGTCGCGAGGGACTTGGAGTCGATGACGGCGCCCATGAAGTTGGAGAAGTCGCTGACGTCGCCGACCTTCAGCTCCTTGATCTCGTCCGCCAGCCGCTCGCGCAGCTCGGGCCACAGGTTCGAGGGCGCGTAGACGCGCGAGGCGGCCGAGCACTTCTGTCCCTGGTACTCGAACGAGCCGCGGACGATCGCCGTTGCGACCGCCTCTACGTCCGCCGATGGATGCGCGACGATGAAGTCCTTGCCGCCGGTCTCGCCGACGATTCGCGGGTAGTTGCGGTAGTCGCCGACGTTCGAGCCGACGGTCTGCCACATCGAGTTGAAGACCGCGGTCGAGCCAGTGAAATGGATTCCGGCCAGCTCCGGGCTCGTCAGCGCTGCGTCGCCGATCTTCGCGCCGGAGCCGTAGACGAGGTTGATGACGCCGTCCGGCAGGCCGGCCTCCTGCAGCAGGCGCATGAGGAAGTAGGCGGAGAAGGCCGCCGTCGACGCCGGTTTCCAGACGACGGTGTTGCCCATCAGCGCCGGCGCCGCGGGCAAGTTGCCTGCGATGGCCGTGAAGTTGAAGGGCGTAACCGCAAAGACGAAGCCTTCGAGCGGGCGGTATTCCATTCGGTTCCAGGTGCCGGGCGCCGAGCTCGGCTGCTCTTTGTAGACGCGCGTCATGAACTCGACGTTGAAGCGCCAGAAGTCGGTCAGCTCGCAGGCGGCGTCGATCTCGGCTTGGTGCGCCGTCTTGGACTGGCCGAGCATCGTCGCGGCGTTCAGGGTCGCCCGCCAGGGGCCGGCAAGCAGTTCGGCGGCGCGGAGGAAGATCGCCGCGCGCTCCTCCCAGGGCATGTGGGCCCAGTCGTGGCGCGCCCCGCGGGCTGCGGCGATCGCCTGCTCGACCTCGGCGGGCCCACCGGAGTGGACGTCGGCGAGGACATGGCTCTTGCGGTGCGGCATCACCGCTTCGAACGTCTCGGCCGTCTCGAGGTCCTTGCCTCCGATCACGAGCGGGATCTCGATCCGGTCGCGTTCCAGCTCGCGCAACCGCTGTTGCAGTTCCGCACGCTCGGGCGAGCCCGGCGCGTAGTCCTTGACGGGCTCGTTTCGAGGCTCGGGCGGCAGCGCGATCGCGGGGCGACTCATCGGCTCTGATTCTAGGGATAGGTTAGGGGCGTGGCCGAGAGCGTCCGGTATCAGGTGGACGGCTGGGGTGTCGGCGAGCTCTGGCTCGATGGGCCGATGCTGCTCTGGCACGAGTTGCCGCGGCCGCGCGGTGATGTAGATGTAGGTGTACACCTACCTCACTCGCTCGCCGAGCGAATCGCGGCGCACTTCGCCGGCGCAGGCGAGTCCTTCCGAGATGTCGAGCTCGACCTCGACGGCTACACGACGTTCCAGCGCGCGGTCGTCGAGACTCTGCGCGCCGTCCCGTGGGGCGAGGTCGTTACGTACGGCGAGCTGGCGGCCCTCGCCGGCTACCCGAACGCGCACCGCGCGGCCGGCTCGGTCTGTGCGCGCAACCGCTTTCCGCTCGTCGTCCCGTGCCATCGGGTCGTGGCCGCGGACGGGATCGGTCATTACGGCGCCAGCGGCGTCGAGTACAAGCGCCGGTTGCTCGAGCTGGAAGGCGTCGCTTGCGATGCCGACCTAAGGGCCGTGGCGGCTTTGTCGGCGCGGCCGTCTAAACCCCGCTGAGAGGAGGCCCGTGGAAGCTGCGCTAGGGCGAGGACGAGGTGTCTTTCTCTGAGGACGTCCGCAACGAGCTCGCGGCGATCGCGCCCCAGCGCGAGTGCGACCGGCAGGCCGAACTGTCGGCGCTCTTTCACGCCGCGGGCAGGTGGCACAAGCGGGCAGGCGGGGTGTCGCTCCACCTCGATGTGTCGAGCTCGGCGGTCGCCCGGCGAGCGTTCAGCCTGCTGCGGTCATTCGGCGTCGACTCCGAGATCCGGACCTACCGGCGCCGCGCCTTCGACCGCGCCACTCGCTACCAGCTCCACGTTGACGGAACCGCGCGTGCGGTCGGCATCCTCAAGGAGTGCGGCGTCCTTGGCGCCCGGCTGCAGCCGCTCCCACGCCCCCCGAAGCGGGTCATCGGTCGCGCATGCTGCCGGGGCGCCTACCTGCGCGGATCCTTGCTGGCGGCGGGGTCGGTCTCGGCGCCACCGTCGCCGCACCTCGAGGTGAGAACCGAGACCAGGGAGGCGGCGGAGTTCGTCGCCGAGGCAGCGGCCCAAGAGGACGTCGCCCTCACGGTGCTCGAGCGGCGGGATCACGCGGTCGCTTACGCGAAAGGGCTCGATCGGATCGCCGAGGCACTCGCGCTCGCGGGCGCGAGTGACGCGGCGCTCGGGATCGACGAGCGGGCGGTGGTGGGGGAGACGAAGGGGCGGGCGAACCGGCTCACGAACGCGGACCAGGCGAATCTCGTTCGCACGAGCCGCGCCGCTCACACTCAGCTGGAGGCACTTCGCCGGCTCGAGCGCGAGGAGCGCTTGGCGGAGCTTTCGCCGCGCCTGCGAGAAACGGCGGAGCTGCGTCTCCGACATCCGTCGCTGCCGCTGCGCGAGCTTGCGCTCAAATGCAAGCCTCCAGCCTCGAAAGCTGCTGTTCATCGACGCCTGCAGAGGCTGATTCAGATCGCAGAAACCTAGTCCGGAAGCGGTCGTCGTATGCCTTTGGGGCCAGTTGAAACGACCCCGGCACATTCGTTAATACTTCGAAGGGGCGGGTTCGCGCTCGTCCGGTGATGGATTCAGACCCCGTCCGTCGCCAAGGTCCGGAGCGCGACAATTGCGGAGGGGGAGGTCGTCCTCGGAGCTTCTCCTCCGGCCCGCCTCGTTGATTAGGCCGGCCGGCGACGAGAACGGTCGCGCGCAGCGTGCTCGTAAGATGCCTGGAGGGAAAGCGAGGAGGCAAAAATGGCGAAGGCAAAAGTCGGGATCAACGGGTTCGGGCGGATCGGGCGCAACTTCTTCCGGGCGCACCTTCAGCGGCAAGGCGACTTCGACGTGGTCGCGGCGAACGACCTCGGTGATGCGAAGACGATGGCCCATCTGCTCAAGCACGACTCCGTGCTGGGACGGCTCGACGAGGACGTCGAGGTCGGCGACGGGAAGATCACCGTCGGCGGCGAGGACCTGTTGCTTCTCTCCGAGCGCGATCCCAAAGATCTTCCCTGGCGCGACCTGGGCGTCGAGATCGTGATCGAGTCGACGGGGTTCTTCACCGACCGCGAGGGCGCCTCGGCCCACCTCGACGCCGGCGCTGCGAAGGTGGTCATCTCCGCGCCGGCGAAGGATCCCGACGTGACCGTGGTGCTCGGCGTCAACGACGGCGACTATGACCCCGAAACGCATCGGATCGTCTCCAACGCGTCCTGCACGACGAACTGCGTGGCGCCGATGGCCAAGGTGCTTCACGATGCGCTGACGATCGAACAGGGGTTCATGACGACGATCCACGCCTACACGGCCGACCAGCGCCTGCAGGACCTGCCGCATTCGGACCTCCGTCGGGCTCGCGCCGCGGCGCTGAACCTGATCCCGACCTCGACGGGCGCCGCACGCGCGATCGGGGTCGTGATGCCGGAGCTCAAAGGGAAGGTCGACGGGATGTCGATGCGGGCGCCGGTTCCCGACGGATCGGTCGTCGACCTCGTCGTGCTGGTCTCACGCGAGACGAGCGAGGACGAGGTGAACGAGCTCTTCCGCGCCGCCGCCCAGAGCGGACCGCTTCAGGGCCTGCTGGAGTACAGCGACGAGCCGCTCGTCTCACAGGACATCGTCGGCTCCTCGTTCTCCTGCACCTTCGACAGCGACCTGACGATGGTGAACGGACGCCTGGTCAAGGTCTTCGGCTGGTACGACAACGAGTGGGGCTACAGCTGCAGGCTCGTCGACCTCGTCTCGAAGATGGGCGCCTCGCTGCCGACGGCCGAGGCCGCGGCGACCGCTTAGTTGCGTAGACCGCGCTCGGTTCGCGACGCCGACGTCGTAGGCAAGCGCGTGCTCGTGCGTTCCGACCTGAACGTGCCGCTCGAGGACGGCAGGGTCGCGGACGAGACGCGGATCGAGGCATCGCTGCCGACGTTGCGGCTGTTGCTCGAGCGCGGTGCGGCCCGTGTGCGTGTCTGCTCGCACCTCGGGCGTCCGAACGGCCCCGATCCGGCGTTCACGATCGAGCCCGTCCGCGCGCGCCTACGCGAGTTGCTGCCCGACGACCGGATCGAAGTGCTCGAGAACACGCGCTTCGACCCGGGCGAAACGAAGAACGACGCGGCGTTCGCGCGCGAGCTCGCCGACGGTTGCGACCTCTTCGTCGAGGACGCGTTCGGCTCGGTGCACCGGGCGCACGCCTCCATCGTTGGCGTTGCCGAGCTGCTGCCGGCCTACGCCGGCCTGCTGCTAGAGCGCGAGCTGGAGGAGCTCGGCAAGCTGCTCGGCGAGGTCGAGCGGCCGTTCGTGCTCGTCTCCGGCGGCGCCAAGGCTGAGGACAAGCTCGGAGTGCTGCGCAAGCTCGGCGGCAAGGCCGACACGGTTTTGGTCGGCGGCAAGATGGCAGCCGAGATTGCTGCCCAATCGCCGCTAGAGGAGGTCGACGTCGAGCTGCCGGTTGACGTCGTAGCGGCCGCGGCGTTCGAGCCGGATGCGGAGGCGAGAGTCGTCGCCTTCGACCAAGTTCCGAACGGATGGCTGGGTCTCGACATCGGCCCGAAGACGAGCGACCTCTTTCGTGCGCGGATCGAAGATGCGCGCACGATCTTCTGGAACGGCCCGATGGGCGTCTTCGAGTGGCCGCGCTTCGCCGGCGGGACGAAGGCTGTGGCCGAGGCGGTTGCCCGGGCCGACGCGTTCTCCGTCGTCGGCGGCGCCGACTCAATCCGCGCTCTGAACGAGTTGGGGCTCACCGACCAGGTCTCCTGGGCGTCCACAGGCGGCGGCGCGGCGCTCGAGCTGCTCGAGGGCAAGAGCCTGCCCGGAGTTGCGGTCATCCCACAAGCAATGGATGCGCCGCCGCGGTAGCAGACCTCACTGCCGGGCATCGGACTTAACCCTCGCCATAAGATCGTTCGGTGCTGATCGCGGGCAACTGGAAGATGTACAAGGGCCCGGCGGAGACACTGGAGTTCTGCGCCGCCTTCGCCCCTCCAGGCGGCGTCGACTCGGTGCTCTGCCCGCCGTTCGGCTCGCTCGGTGCGGCGCTGGCGAGTGGGCACACGATCTATGCGCAGAACGTGCACTGGGCCGAGGAGGGCGCCTTCACCGGCGAGGTCTCGACGAAGATCCTGCTCGAACTGGGCGTCGAGGGCGCGATCGTCGGCCACTCCGAGCGACGGCAGTACTTCGGCGAGACCGACGAGACGGTGCGGTTGCGCGCCGAGCATGCGCTCGAGGCCGGGCTGCGCGTGATCGCCTGTGTCGGCGAGCTCGAGGCGGAGCGTGAGAGCGGAGAGACCGAGGACGTTCTCCGGCGGCAGGTGGGGGTTCTCTCGCCCCAGGAGAACCTCGTCGTCGCCTACGAGCCCGTCTGGGCGATCGGCACCGGTAAGACGGCGACACCGGAGATCGCGCAGGAAGCGCACGCCTTCATCAAGTCCTTGCTCGACGTTCCTGTGCTCTACGGCGGCTCGGTCAAGCCCGCGAATGCCGAAGAATTGCTGGCCCAGCCGGACGTCGACGGCGCCCTCGTCGGCGGGGCCTCGCTCGAGCTGGAATCGTTCACGGCGATTTGCGAGACGGCGGCACGACTTTCCCGCTCGTAGCCCTCGTCATCCTCGACGGGTGGGGGATCGCACCGGCCGGGCCGGGCAATGCGGTCGAGCTGGCTGACACGCCGGTGTTCGACGCGCTTTGGGCCCGCTACCCGCACACGACGCTCGAGGCCTCCGGGGAGGCTGTCGGGCTGCCGGCTGGACAGATGGGCAACTCCGAGGTCGGCCATCTGACGATCGGCTCCGGTCGCATCCCCGACCAGGACTTTCAGCGGGTGAACCGCTCGATCGCCGACGGCTCGTTCTTCGAGAACGCCGCGCTCGTTAGTGCCTTCGAGCGGGCGAAGCAGCGTGGCACGAACGTGCACCTGCTCGGTCTCGTCTCCTACGGCGGCGTCCACTCGCACATCGAACACCTGCGGGCGCTCCTGAGGATGTCCGCGCGTCAGGGGATGGAGGAGCGCACCTTCATCCACGCCTTCACCGACGGTCGGGATGTCTCGCCCCACGCCGCGATCCACGACCTGGCCGAGCTGCCGGACGAGAAGATCGTGTCCGTCTCGGGCCGCTACTACGCGATGGATCGCGACGGGCGCTGGGAGCGGACGGAGCGCGCGTACGACGCCATTGTCTCCGGCAGGCCTGTCTGGGGTCAGACCCCGGCCATGGCCGTCCAGGCCAGCTACGACCGCGACATCACGGACGAGTTCATCGAACCGGTCGCGATCGACGACCGTCCGCGCCTCGGTCAGGGCGACGCCGCAATCTTCTTCAACTTCCGGCCGGACAGAGCACGCCAATTAGCGATCAAGCTTCTGGAGGCTGAGTTCGATCTCACAACCATGACGCGGTACCACGAGGACTTCGCCTGCCCGGTCGCCTTCGAAGAGCAGAACGTCAGCGAGACGATGGCCGAGATCCTCGCCGAGCACGGTGCCCGCCAGCTGCACGTCGCCGAGACGGAGAAGTACGCACACGTGACGTACTTCTTCAACGGTGGCCGCGAGGACGAATGGGCCGGCGAGACCCGGATCCTCGTTCCGAGCCCACGGGACGTGCCGAGCTACGACCACAAGCCGGAGATGTCAGCGGCGGAGGTGGCAGATCGCTTCGCCGCCGAGGTTGGCAAGGGCTACGCGTTCGCGGTCGTCAACTTCGCGAACCCGGACATGGTCGGCCACACGGGCTCGATCCCGGCGGTGACGAAAGCCGTCGAAACGACCGACGCGTGCCTCGGCGAGGTCGTCGACGCCGTCGAGCGCACAGGCGGCGTCAGCCTGGTTACGGCCGATCACGGGAACGCCGAACAGATGCTCGAGGCAGACGGCACGAGCCCACACACCGCGCACACGACGAATCCGGTCCCCCTAGTCCTGACGAATGAACAGATGAGATTGACGAAAAAGGGCGAACTCTCTGATCTGATGCCGACCGCGCTCGCGCTGCTCGGCTTTGCCCAACCTTTACAGATGACCGGGAAATCCCTGCTGAGGTGAGGAAGACCCGGGCTATACTCGTGCGGCTTTGGCACTAGCCCAGCCAGATTTCGGCGTTCTCCGCAAGGCACAGCGGGGCGACGAGCGAGCGTTCTCGCTGATCGTGCGGGCATACGAAGTACCGGTCTTCAACTACGTCATGCGCCTCGTCGGCGACCGGGCGCTGGCGGAGGATCTGACCCAGGAAGTGTTCATTCGTGTCTTCCAGGGGCTGCCGAAGTTCTCGCTCCGGTCGAAGTTCACGACCTGGCTCTTCCAGGTGACGAAGAACCGCGTCCTCGACGAGCTCCGTGCCAGCGAGCGGCGGCCGCGAGCGCTGGTCGCGATCGACGACGCGCCGCAGCTCGAGGTCGTCGACGCGCCGGTTGAGCAGGTCGAGACGATCTCGGCGCTCTGGGCGGCCGTCGATGGGCTCAACACCGACCTGAAGATGGCACTGCTTCTCCGCGACGTGGTCGGGCTCTCGTACAACGAGATCGCCGATTCGCTCGACACCACACTCGCCACCGTCAAGTGGCGGATCTTCAAGGCGCGCGAGGAAGTGCAGCTCGCGCTCGCGAGCGAGGGAATCACTTTCGGCCGCGAAGCCGAAGTGATTCCGCTCGGGCGCTAGAGCCCTTCCTCCAGCCGCGCCGTCAGCGCCTCCGGCAATCCGCGCTCACGCATCTCGGCCTGGGTGCGGTCGATCGGGTAGTCGACGCGGTGAAATGAAGCCGAACGACCAGGCTCGAGCATGAGGTAGGCGGCCCGCGGGTCGCCGTCCCGCGGCTGGCCGACCGAGCCGGGGTTCAGAAGCCAGCGCCCAGCGGCGAGGTCGATGACCGTGCCGTCCGGCGCCAGTCCGCCCCCGAGGTCTTCGCCGTCGAGCCCGATCGCCAGCGGCACGTGGCTGTGACCGACCAGGACGAGCGGCGCAGTCGTCGCCTGCAGCGTCCACCACGCCGCCTCCTCGCTGAGGACGTACTCCCAGACCGGGTCGCGGGCACTGCCGTGGAAAAGCTCCACGCCGTCGCGCCGCGCGCTCGACTCGAGACCGGCCAGGAAGTCGCGCGCGCCGGCCTCCAGGACGGTCTGCGTCCAGCGCGCCGCGGCCGCCGCGTCGCCCGCGAAGTCGTGGATCGACAACGAGCCGAGTACGACGAGGTCGTGATTTCCGGCCAGACAGAGGTCGGCCCGGGCTGCAACCGCCCTGCAGCACTCGTTCGGCTGCGGACCGTAGCCGACGAGGTCGCCGAGGCACCAGAGCTCGTCCGGCTCCTCGGCCGCGACGGCGTTCAGCACGGCCTCGAGCGCGTGCCGGTTACCGTGGACGTCGGAGATGACTGCGACGCGGTTGCTCAAGGCCGCCACGATATTCCTCGCGGCCGCGGCCTGGTTCCTCGCCGCAGCTTTGCTCTGGCGGACGAACGTGCCCGCCGATTTGCACCGGCCGCGGCTCGACGCCTCCGCCTTCTTCTCGTCGGCTCAGCTGCACCGCGCCGCACGCTACAGCTCGGTCGTCCGGCTGCTCTTCGTCCTCGCCGTCGCTGTGCAGTTCGCCGTGCTCGCGACGCTCGCGGCGCTCGGCCGGCGGCTCGCCCGCGGCTTCGCGCTCGGCGAGATCGGGGCAGGCGTGATGATCGGCGTCGCCGCTTCATTGTTCGTCACGCTCGCGACGCTCCCGGTCGGTCTCGCAAGCCTCTGGTGGGACCGGCGTTACGGGATCTCGAAGCGGGAGTACTGGAGCTACGTGCTCGGCCAATGGGGTGGTGTGGCCGCCCGCACGGCGACCGTCGCGATCGTGCTCGCGGTGGTGATGTCGCTGGCTCGGCGGTTCCCTCGCGGCTGGTGGGCGATCGTCGCACCGCTGTTCGTGGTCGTCGGGGCGGTCTTCGTCGTTGTCGGTTCGCTGCTGGCGCCGATCGGGACGCATCCAATCCGAGACCGCCGCATTGCGGCCGCCGTCGAGCGGCTGAAGGAGCGCGACGGAGTGCCTCACACGAAAGTTCGCATCGACAAGGTCAGCAACGTGACCCGGGACGTCAACGGGGAGACGACCGGCGTCGGGCCGACGACCGTCGTGATCCTCTGGGACACGCTCTTCAAATCGCACCTGAGCGATCGCGCGATCGAGTTCGTGACCGCTCATGAGCTTGGCCATGCCGCCCGGCGCCATGTCTTGAAGGGTTTCGGCTGGGGCGTCCTCTTCACCATCCCGCTGACTTTCCTGCTCGCCTGGGCAACGCGTCTGCGCGGCGGTCTGCACCTGGCCGAGGTCGTGCCGTTCGCCCTGCTCGTCGCGTTCGCTCTCAGCCTGTTGGCGACGCCGATCGAGAACGTCGTCTCACGGCGCTACGAGTCGGAGGCCGACTGGATGGCGCTGCAGGCGACGCGCGATCCGGCCGCCGGCCGGGAGGCGTTCCGCAGCTTCACGCGGATCGACCTGGCGCAGGCGAACCCGCCGGAGTGGTCATACGTCCTGCTGGACGATCACCCAACGGTGATCCAGCGGATCGCGATGACCCTAGCGTGGCAGGCTAGGAGTCGGACTCCGGCCGGTCCGTCTCCGGCAGGTTCCTGATCCCCTCACGCGAGGACCACTTCGACCACGAGTCCTCCATCGCGTCGAGCAGTTCTCGCATGAACCGATTCGACATGTTGACGCGCGCCACGACCACGCCGGGCACGTCTCCCTCCTCGACCTCGTGGTCGATACGCGCGAACGTCAGCGTGAACTCGTAGTCCGAGAAGCTGATGTTCGCGAAGTTCGCGTAGACGCCGGCGAGGTGCTCGGGGTCGAGGTGGATGTTGAGCTGGCGCTCCTGAGCGTCTTCGTCCACGCGCCTACGATACTAGTCGCGTGGAAGGCATCAGCCCGCGCCGGATCGCCTACGCGCTCGCCGCCCTGGTGGCGGTGCTGGGGATCGGGACAGTCGGCTACCGATGGTCGCTCGGCGAATCGTGGCTGCAGTCGTTCTACCGCTCCGTCGTCACGAGCGCTCTGGTCGGCCTGGATACCGTTCCGAGGAACGACTCGGCGCGGCTGCTCTCGATCTTCATGGTCATCGCCGGGGTGACTATCTTTGCGTTCGTCGCCACGACGCTGGTCGAGAGCATCGCGCGGGGCGTCCTGACGGGCGCGCTCGCGGAGAGGAGAAGGAGGCGGGCGATCGAGAGGCTTCGGGATCACTACATCATCTGTGGCTACGGACGCGTCGGTCAGCAGATCGGCAGTGAGTTTCGTGTCGCGGGGGCCCAGTACGTGGTCGTCGACTTCCACGAGAATGCGCTCGCAGCGGCCCGTGAGCGCAACGACTACTTCATCGAAGGCGACGGCACCGACGAGGACGACCTCGAGGCCGCGGGGCTCTCGCGCGCTCGCGGGCTCGTGGCGTCGTCCGATTCGGATGCCGACAACGTCTACATCACGCTCTCCGCGCGGGCCGTCCGCCCCGACCTGCTTGTCGTCGCCCGCGCCTCGAATGCCGAGGCCGCGAAGAAGCTCCGGATCGCGGGCGCCGAGCGGGTCGTCCAGCCCTACTCGGCGGCGGGGCGGGTGATGGCGAACCTGATGCTGAAGCCGCAGGTGACCGCCTTCATCGACGTGGTCACCTCGGCGGCGGGCACCGACCTTCGCTTCGAGGAGCTCGAGGTCCCACCGAACTGGGCTCAGGCCGGAAAGACGATCGGCGAACTCCGCATCCGCGGAAACACCGGTGCCGTGATCGTGGCGGTGCGCAAGCGGGACGGCCACTTCGAGACGACGCCGGATCCGGACCTGCCGCTCGAGGCCGGCGACGTGATGATCGCTGCCGGTACCGACGAGGAGCTTCGCGCCCTGGACGAGCTCTTCAAGTCAGCCGAGGCCGTTGCCGGCCGCTGACCCGGTCGCCCGCCTCGCGGCGGAGCTGGGCGAGGCGGTCGGCGCTCGACTCGAGCTCGAACGCCCCAGCGACGCCGCGCATGGCGACTACGCCACGAACGCAGCGCTTCGGCTTGCGCCCGAGCGGCGCCAGACGCCGCGCGAGCTGGCGGAGGAGATCGCAGCCGAGGCGACGACGGTCCCCGCGGTCGAACGGACCGAGATCGCCGGGCCCGGCTTCGTCAATCTCTGGCTCACGGATGCGTGGCTCGCAGATGCGCTGGACGCGATCGTCGAGCGGGGGCGCGACTTCGGCGCAGGTGAGCCCGAGCGGCCGGAGCGGATCCAGGTCGAGATGGTCTCCGCAAACCCGACCGGCCCGATCACCGTCGCCGCGGCGCGGAACGGGGCCTACGGCGACTCGGTCGCCCGCCTGCTGGAGTTCGCCGGCCACCAGGTCGAGCGCGAGTACTACTACAACGACTCCGGCACGCAGATGGAGAAGTTCCGGACGTCGGTCGAGGCGCGCCGACGTGGGGAGGAGCCGCCCGAGGACGGTTATCGCGGCGAGTACGTCGACGCGCTGGCCGCGAGCGACGAGGATCCCGTGCCGCGGATGCTCGAGCAGATCGAGCAGACGCTCGACCGCTTCCGCGTCCACTTCGACACCTGGACGCTGCAGAGCAGGCTTGAAAGCCGGCTCGACGAGTTCCTCCCTCGCCTGGACACGTACGAGAAGGACGGCGCCGTCTGGGCCCGGTCGTCGAAGTATGGCGACGACGACGATCGAGTCCTGGTTCGCTCGCCGGAGCGGGGCGGGGGGCCAACGTACCGCGCCGCCGACGTGCTCTATCTCGCCGACAAGCTGGAGCGCGGCTTCGACCGCGCGATCTACGTGCTCGGCGCCGACCACCACGGCACCCGCAATTGGTATGCCGCCGTTGCGCGGATGCTCGGATACGACCCGGACCGGATCGAGGTCCTGCTCTACCAGCTCGTGCACCTGACGAGCGGCGGGCAGCAACGAAAGATGTCGAAGCGGCGTGGAGACGTCGTCTTTCTCGACGAGTTCATGGACGAGGTGGGCGTGGACGCCGCGCGCTGGTACCTCGTCAACCGGGGTCCCGACCAGACGATCGAGATCGACGTCGACCTGGCGGCCGAGCGGAGCCAGAAGAACCCCGTGTACTACGTCCAGTATGCGCACGCGCGAATCGCCGGGATTCTCCGCAACGCGGCGGCGGAGCCGAGCAACGCTCTGACCCCGAGTCAGCCGTTGGAGCCCGAGGAGCGTGAGCTGATCAAGCGCCTGCTCGAGTTCCCGGTCGTCGTCGCCGAGGCGACGGAGCGGCGGGGGCCGCAGGCGGTCCCGGTCTACGCGATCCGGGTCTCCGACGACTTCCACCGCTTCTACCACGAGCATCGCGTGCTCGGAAGCGATGCGGAGGGATTCAGGCTCGCGCTCGTCCGCGCGGTCCAGAACGTGATCGCGCGGAGCCTCGACCTCGTCGGGGTCGAGGCTCCCGACCGAATGTGAGCCAATAAGATTCCCGTATGGCCGTCGCGGAAGAGACGAGCGGCAGGCCCCGGGCTCCCGTTCGACCCGACCGGAACCTGGCGCTCGAGCTCGTGCGTGTCACCGAATCGGCCGCGATGGGCGCCGGCCGCTGGGTCGGACGCGGCGACAAGATCGCCGCCGACCAGGCTGCCGTCGACGCGATGCGCGCGATGCTGGACTCCGTCTCGATGGACGGCGTCGTCGTGATCGGGGAGGGCGAGAAGGACGAGGCGCCGATGCTCTACAACGGCGAGTCGATCGGCGACGGCACGGGTCCGCAGGTCGACGTCGCGGTCGACCCTCTGGAGGGCACCCGGCTGACGGCGCTCGGGCAGCCGAACGCGATCGCGGTGATCGCTGTCGCCGAGCGCGGGACGATGTTCTTCCCCGGCGCCGCGTTCTACATGGAGAAGATCGCGGTCGGGCCGGAGTCGATCGGCGCGATCGACATCAACGCCTCGCCGACCGAGAACGTAAACGCCGTCGCGAAGGCGAAGGGTGTCTCGCCGCGCGCGATCTCGGTCGTGGTGCTTGAGCGCGACCGCCACGAGAACCTGATCGGTGAGCTCCGCCAAGCGGGGGCGAAGGTGAGCCTGATCCGTGACGGAGACGTCGCGCCCGCGATCGCCGCGGCCCAGAGTGGCACCGGCGTCGACATGCTCTACGGCATCGGCGGGACGCCCGAAGGCGTCATCTCCGCGGCGGCCCTGAAGGCGGTCGGCGGCGGTATGCAGGGCAAGCTCTGGCCGCGGAACGACGAGGAGAAGCAGCAGCTGGTTGACTCCGGCTACGACCTCGACCGGGTGCTGACGACCGACGACCTCGTCTCGGGCCAGGACGTGTTCGTCGCCGCCACGGGCGTAACGACGGGCGCGCTGCTGCGCGGCGTCCGCTACCTGCCGAACGGCGCGATCACGGACTCGATCGTGATGCGTTCGCGCTCCGGCACCGTGCGGCGGATCGAGGCGTCGCACGCGCTCGACAAGCTCGAGAGCTTCACCGGCCGCGAGTACGGCTAGACCGTCCAGCCGGAACGTGTCCCGGTCCCAGGCATGCGGACCGGTCCGAACCGGGCAGCCCGCCGCTTGCTGAACAGCCCGCGGATCGGCGCCCGCCCGCGGCCATGCCGGGACGGGACGTGTCCCGGTGCCAGGCGCGGGGTCATGGCCCGAACCGCCGTAACGAATCCCCTGTGGCCGGGACTCCAACGTATGCGGAGAAAGCTCCTTGCGATCGCGGTCACCGCCCTCGCGCTGCTCGTACTCGCGCCGGCGGCGATGTCGGGGGAGTCCCTGGCACCGACGCTGACCGTCAAATCGTCGTCGTTCGGGCGCGTGCTCTTCGACGGCCGCGGCTTCGTGCTCTACGCGTTCACACGGGACAAGAACGGCCGCAGCGCTTGCTACGGCGCCTGCGGGAAGGCCTGGCCGGTCTATTACGCGAAAGGGACGCTGCGAGCGGGCACCGGCATCAAGCGCTCGCTGATCGGCACGACCAAGCGCCGCGACGGCCGCCGCCAGATCACCTACGCCGGGCGGCCGCTCTACTACTACGTCGGTGACACCAGGGGCGGGCAAATCCTCTGCCAGAACGTCGTCGAGTTCGGCGGCACGTGGCTGATCGTCAGGCCTAGCGGCAAGCTCGTCCGCTGACGCGGGTCGTAGCAGCCGCTCAGGGGCCTGGGCACTTGCGGATCGGTGTAACGGTCAACTCGCGAGACGGACGTACCAGAGCGACGCGGCGGCGCCGAGGATCAGCACAACGGCAGGGACGACCTGCACGTGGTACCCACCTCCCGCCACGACGATCGCCGTCTGCACGACGGCCACGAGCACCAGCGCAACGGCTGCCGCATACACGACCTTGCGCCGCCGCTCCGGGAGACCGTCCACGTTTCCGGCTCCGAGCGCGAAGACGACGAAACCAAAGGTCACGATGAACAGATGCGGGTCGTACACCGCGCCGACGATCGCGGCCGCGACAGCGACGGCGATGAAGCCGCCGAAGAGCGCCGCCGCGATGCGGCTGTCGCGGCTGACGACGAGACGACCCTCCCGCGTCGCCAGCAGCGCGAGCGTCATCACCGGATCTGCGGCCCAGGTCAGGACGATGAGTCCGATGAACACGAGCGCGAGCGGAATGAAGATGGCGTCGTTGTGCACGGTTCTGATCACGCGGCCGATCGCGAACGGCGCGATGAGAAGCGCCCACTGCGCCTGCTTCGGAAGTCGCGCCTGCCAGAGGAAGAACCGGAGCACCTGCGCGTAGACGGGATGGCGCGCCTTCAGCGCGAGCACGAGCCTCTCGCGCGCTGACTCGTCCGTCGGATCGAGCCGCAGCGCTTCGCGGAAGCCGGCGAGAGCCTCGCCCGAGTCACCGCGGTTCAGCCCGACGAGGCCGAGGACGTGATGCGCACGGTCATTCTCGGGGTCGATCGCCAGCGCCTCTCGGGCGGCGTGCTCGGCGTCGTCGGTGCGGCCTTGCAGCATCAGCGCGTGCGCGTACGCCGCAGCGGCGTCGGCATCGTGCGGAGCAAGAGCGCGTGCTTCCGACGCCGAACCAGAAGCCTCGGCGTTGCGGTCGGTCTGCATCAGAATCTCGGCCAACTACTGGTGCGACGCGGCGTTTTCGGGATCGACGGCGATCGCATGACGGATCGCCGACTCGGCGGCCTGCAGATCGCCGGTCAGCGACAGCGCCAAGCCCAGTACGAGCAACGACGCCTCGTCCTCCGGATCGTGCTCGAGCGCCTCCCGCGCTGCGGCGACGGCCTCTTCGCCGCGCCCTTGCATGACGAGCGCGCGCGCCAGGATGCCGTACGCATAGCCGTCACCCGGCTGTGCGAGGAGGCTCGCCCGCGCCTCCCGCTCGGCGTCCTCGGGACGACCTGCCTCGAGCAAAACCTCCGCTCGGTCGACCGCGGATTCGCTCATCGCCGTTCGAGGTACGCGAGCACGTCGTCGTACGTCCCCGCCTCGTTGGCATGCAGGGCGTAGCTTCGCGCCGTCTGCATCCACTCAGCCGTCGTCGGTCGCGCGCTCTTCAGCGCCACCTCGAGGTCGCGTGTCTCGAGCGGCAGAGGAACGAGCGCCTGCATCGCGTCGCGCAGCTTGGCCTCGACCGCTCGGTCGACGACCGCCGCAAGGTCGGCTCCGGAAAAGCCCTTGGTCTTACGTCCGATCGATTCGACGTCGACGTCGCTCGTCGGCCTCTCGGCCAGATGCAGGTGGAGGATCGCGACTCTTGCCTGTTCGTCCGGCGTCGGAATGAACACCACGCGATCGAACCGACCGGGGCGCCGCAGTGCGTCGTCCACCGCCCAGGGAGCGTTTGTCGCCGCCAGGATCAGCACGCCTTCGTTCGCGGTCTTGATGCCGTCGAGCTCCACGAGGAACTGGTTGACCAGCTGGCGCATCGGACCCTGGCGGATGTCGTGGCGCTTCGCACCGATCGCGTCGACCTCGTCGATGAAGAGGACGCACGGCGCCGCGCGCCGCGCGCGCTCGAACGTCTCGTGGAGCTGCTGCTCGCTCTCGCCCATCCACATGCTCAGCACTTCGTCGATGCCGACGGCGATGAACGTCGCGCTGATCTCGCCGGCGGTCGCGCGGGCGATGTGCGTCTTGCCGCACCCCGGCGGCCCGTAGAGGAGGATGCCGCCGCCGGGAGCCTTGCCGTACGCGGCGAACAGCTCCGGCTGGGTGAACGGGTGGACGATCTTCATACGGATCTCTTCCTTGACCTCGTCCATGCCGCCCACGTCGTCGAACCTGATCCGTGGCCGCTCGGCCGCCACCGTCTCGAAAGCGTCGGCCTCGTCGTCGTCGCCTGCATAGGCGTGGGCCGGAACGCGCTCCCGCTCCGCCTCTCCTGCCACGAGAGCAGCCGCGAGGTCTGGGTCGGACAGCGAAGCGTCGAGCTTGACCGCGCGTGTGTAGCGTTCGCGCGCTTCGTCGGGGCGGCCGTCGTTCAGGACGATGCGCGCGAGCAGCAGCTGCGCTCCCGCGTTGTTCGGCTCACTCTCGGCGAGGGCTTCAGCGAGAACCGCCGCCTCGCGCAGCTTGCCGAGCGCGAAGAACGTGCGCGCCAGACCGAGCTGCGCGCCGGCGCCGCCGCGCGACAGAGCTTCTCGGTACCCCGCCTCCGCTTCCCCGGCGCGACCGGCTGCGAGCAGCGTCGCGGCAAGGTGCTCGCGCAACGGCACGTTGTCTGGCGAAAGCGCAAGCGCCTCGCGAAGTGTTGCCAGCGTAGCCTCGTCCACGGGACCGCATTTTCTCGCGGCGGCACCTGCGACTCAACGCCGGGGCGAATTTCCTAACCGAAAGATGACGCCCTGCTAAGGAATGAGGCTTGCGATTAGGCTGGAACCGCCTCTTTCTCCATCTCCGGTGCGTACATGCCCGTCCGTGCCGCGCCGTTCATCTTGGCCCGGTGGTAGTAGGCGCGTTGCGCGGCCTCGACGTTCTCCTCCTTGCCGCCCCACGCCTTGAGCGCCGGTGCCTGCAGGGCACGGCCGTAGGAGAACGAGAGCTGCCATGGATGCGGCCCGCGCGCGTTCATCGCGTTCAGGTGCGCGGTCGCGTCCTCGTCCGACTGGCCGCCCGAGAGGAAGACGATCCCGGGCACGGCCGCGGGCACATGTTTGTAGAAGCACTCGAGCGTAACCTCGGCGACCTCGTCCGCGGAGGCGCGATCGGAGGCGTCGTAGCCCGACAGCACCATGTTCGGCTTCAGGAGCGTGCCGCGGAAATCGAGGCGCTGATCGTGCAGCTCCGTGTAGACCGCCTGGAGGACACGGCCGGTCGCCTTCCTGCTCTCCGCGATCGTGTGTGTGCCGTCCTGCAGAACCTCAGGCTCGACGATCGGAACGAGGCCGGCCTCCTGGCAGAGCGCCGCGTAGCGGGCGAGCGCGTGGGCGTTCGTCCAGACGCAGTACTCGCTCGGCTTGTCCGCGGCGATCGAGTAGGTCGCGCGCCACTTCGCGAAGCGGGCGCCCAGCCCGCGATACTCCTCGAGCCTGCCGCGCAGCCCGTCGAGACCTTCGGTGATCGTCTCGCCGTCCGTCAGCGCCAGCGGCTTCGCCCCCGTGTCGACTTTGATCCCGGGAATGATCCCCTTGCTCGCGAGCACCTCCGGGAAAGGCGTCCCGTCCGACGCCGACTGGCGGATCGTCTCGTCGTACAGGATCACCCCGGAGATGAACTCCTCGGCGCCCTCGGTCGTGAAGAGCAACTCGCGGTAGGCCCGTCTCGTCTCCTCCGTCGACTCGACCCCGATCGAGTCGAGGCGCTTCTTGATCGTCCCCGTGCTCTCGTCGGCGGCGAGAATTCCCTTTCCCTCGGCGACGAGTGCCTGTGCGGTCGACTGCAGCTGCTGCACGTCCATCGTTTCGTCCTCCTTCGAAGCTCTCAGCGCTCGATTATCCCCGAAGGAACGCGTTCGCAACCCGGCCGGCTCAGCCGTCGTCGTCGACCGCCGCCGGCTCGAGCCCGTGGAGGAGCCTGTCGACGCGGCGCAGCTGGTCCGCCGAGGCCCGCTGGATCGTGCCGGCGCTGATCCACCAGGCCGGATGGATCTCGTTCCAGCCGTGCGCAGTGTCGTCGACCCACGGCCCGACCACCTCGACCCGCTGACCAAGCTCCGGAACGAGGACACGTGAGCGGTCCCAGGGGATGATCTCGAGGATCAGCGTGCCGCCGACGCGCGCATTGCCCGACGAGAGCAAGCTCTCCTGGCCGGGATCGAGCCTTAGCTCGATGTGGATGTCGCCGTCGTAGAGCTCAGCCTTGACCTTCTCGACCGTGCCAATGGCGACGCGGCAGCGGCTCTTCACCTTCAGCCGCTGCGGGTGGTAGACGCCCGCGAGCGGCGACCCCGAACGGCAGTGCGGAGACGGCGGGGCCGCCCGCCGGAATGTGCAACCTGCAACGAGCACGGCGAGGACGAGCAGAAGAACGAGCGGCCGCACGACTCCCCACGGTGCCGAAGGGTGGGCCGGCGCGAAAGACGCTCTTTCGGCCAAGTCCGGGCTAAACTGAGCCGGCTTCGCGGACGTAGCTCAGTCGGTAGAGCATCAGCTTCCCAAGCTGAGGGTCGCGGGTTCGATCCCCGTCGTCCGCTCTGAAGAAAAGCCCCGGTAGCCGGGGTTTTTCTTTTGCCCAGTGCTGCAAAAAACCTATTCTCTCGGCCGTGATTAGAAGGGCGGCGCCCTGGGAACCCGGAACCCCGGAGCCGAGTAGCCAACACCGTGGCCCCCCGGCCATCCAGGAGCGCCGCCGTCATTCGAGGGGTCGGATAGACGGTGGCTAAGAGGCCGCTCGGCTCCGAACTCCGACAAACGGGGGCGGCTCCCTCGATCTTGACGAAACGGGAGCCAGTGACGCCGGCTGCCGGTTCAGTGGTTAGCGCGCATTTTGTGAGCCGGGGCTGGCCGATGCCTGCGGCTAGCTGACGGCCCGCCCGGGGGGTCGGATTGGGCGTGCCCCGGCTCGCGTGAGGACGTTCGGCACCAGCGGGAAGGTTCCTCGCAGGGCATGCTTTGACCAACCTCGCGAGAGGCCAAGGAAGTCAACGCTTCCTGCCCCGAGACGCCACTGAGCCGCGTAACGCTCGTTATCGGTTTCGATCTTGATTGATGCGTCAATCAACTCGGAGACGGGGCGCGCGCCTGGGCGGCGCTTCGTCTAGGAGTAGGAGCCTCGGCGGGAGGCTGGCCGCAGACCTCCTCCGGGGCTCCTGCGATTAACGGGCACGGTTGAGCGGGTAGCACGGCGTTGGGGTCGGACGTGAACGGCTCTGCTCGTTTGCGGCGGAGCGGAGCAGGCACGACCGGCCCCTCTTTCGGCGCACATAGGATCAATCGGCCGATCTCGGTTCTACTCTTGCCCGAGGCGGTCTTCGTCCCGCTGCCTTCGAGTTCCTCGAGCACGCCTCATCGAGGGGGGAGCCGGGGCCTGGGCGATGAAGAGCTGCGGCTCCTCTTCCAGCTTGGCCTTGGGGAGAAGAGGGATTTCAACCCAAGGATGAGTAAAACCCCGGCTCGTCAGGCATATCGACCGCGGAGACGGAAAGCTTGAGCGGAAGCCGTGGGGCGACCGGCGACGATTCGCAGAACACACACGGCAGGTCGATCACGAGGATCGAGGCCACGCGGCCGCCAAGCGCTTCCGCGTCTCGGCTAGATGCTCCGGCAGCACCTTCACATCCGCCAGAACCGGCATGAAGTTCGTATCGCCGGCCCAGCGGGGGACGACGTGCTCGTGCACGTGGTCGATGATGCCGGCGCCGGCGATGCGGCCGAGGTTCCAACCGAGGTTGTAGCCCTGGGGCTCGTACGTGGCCGCGAGCGCGCCGAGACCCTGGGCGGCGAGGCGATGGAGCTCGAGAACTTCATCCTTCTCGAGCGCGCCGAAGTCGCCGATGTGCCTGAACGGCGCCACCAGGAGGTGGCCCGAGGAGTACGGAAACTTGTTCAGGAGCACGAACGCCTGCTCGCCACGGTGGACGACGAGCGCCTCCTCGTCCGGTCCCTCCGCGGCGCGGCAGAAGAAGCAGCCCTCGTCCGCGTCCGCCTGCTTGATGTACTCCAGCCGCCACGGAGCCCAGAGCTGCTTCGCCACGGTGCTGGAGCTTACGCGGCCCGGTGAAAACGCTTGCTAGCTTGCAAACATGATGCGCGCGCTGGTCGTCACCGCGATTCTGACGTTTGTCATGGCCGGACCGGCGGGCGCGACGCGGCTCCCGCAAGCCGAGCGAGCTGCGATCAACCGCACGCTTGACCGGTTCGTCAACAGCGCCGTCAAGCGCCACGACGTGGCTTCCTCCTGGAACCTCGTCACGCCGGAGATGCGCGCTGGAGTGAGCCGCTCCGCCTGGGACAGAGGCAACCTTCCAGTTATTCCGTATCCGGCGGGCGGGACGACCTTCCATGATTGGACGATCGACTCTGCCTCGGCGACCGAGGTCGATTTCGAGTTGATGATCCCCTCGGCGAAGTCGAAGTCGGACTCGATTCAGTTCAACGGGACGATGAGGAAGCAACAGGGTCGCTGGCTGGTCGACTCCTTCAACCCCTCGGCGACGTTCGGGGGCGGCGCGGTCGTCGGGCCGCACGACTTCACCGCCGGCTCGGGCGGGGGAGGCGGCAAGGGCGTCGCGCGCCTCGGCTCTGTCTGGATCGCGGTTCCCGCCGCGCTCATCGCCGGAGGCATCCTGGTCGTGCTCGGCTTCTTCGTCTTCGTCTGGTTTCGCAACCGGCGGGCGTACCGGCGCGCGAACCTGCGACCCCTCGAGCCGATCGTGGTCAACCGGCGAGAATCAGAGCCAGCGCTTGTAGCGAAAGAACGCGGCCAGGCCGACGGCTAACGTCACCATCCCGGCGACGATTCCCCACCACGCGGCGGCGGTTGCGAAGCCGGGGAAGTGGACGTTCATGCCGAAGATCCCGGTGATCAGCGTCAGCGGCAGCAGGATCACGCTGACGACGGTGAGCACGCGGAGGATGTCGTTCTGGCGGTGGTTGATCGCCGACTCGTTGGTGTCCTCGAGCGCCTCGACGACCTCTTTGTAGTTGTCCAGGATGTCCCAGATCCGCTCGGACGCGTCGACGATGTCGTCGAAGTAGAGCTCTAGCTCCTGCGGCAGGAACCGCTCGACGTAGCGCTCGAGGAGCCGCAGGGTCGGGCGCTCCGGCTTGATGATCTTGCGGTAGCTGATGATCTCTTGCTTGACGTTCGAGATGTCGCGGACGACCTCGTCGGAACGCCCTTCGAAGATGTCGTCCTCGAGCGAGTCGAGCTTGTGCCCGATCTTGTCGAGGATCGGGAAGCAGTAGTCGAAGAGATCGTCGAGGACGTGGTAGAGCAGGTAGCCCGACCCCTTGCCGAAGAGCTGCGCGCGTAGCTCGAGGTCCTCGTGACAGCGGTGGAAGAGCCGCGTTACCGGCAGCAGCTCGACGTTCGGCAGCGTCACGAGGTAGTCCTGGCCGATGAACGCGTCGAGCTCCGCCGCGTTCAGGCGTTGGATGCGCTTGTCGTAGACCGGGAAGTGAAGGACGACGAACAGGTAACCGTCGTCGCGGTACTCGTCGATCTTGGGACGCTGGCGCCTCGAAAGGACGTCCTCGAGATCGAGGGGGTGCCAACCGAACCGCCGCTGCAGCAGTTCCGCCTCCTCGAGCGTGGGGGCGTCGAGGTGAATCCAGGTCAGGCCGTTGGCGGAGAGCTCCGCAACGCGCGGCTCAGGCCGTGCGAGGACTTCCCCGTCGCTCGACCGGGGCCGCGTTCGCTTGATGCGCGGCAGGCTTGGCATCGGTACTGAGGGGGTCGTCGGCTCGCATGACTGCTTTCTGCACTTTACCCCGAAGCCCTCGCTCGTACCGAGGAGGTCCGCGCGCTTCGCGGCTAGCCGGAGACCTTGACCGAAAGCGCCTCAGCTTCGGCCTCGGGGTCAGGCTCGGGCGGCATCGTGACGGCGACGTCGCTTGGTGTGCGCCGAAGGGTTTGAGGCAGTCGCCGTTCGAGTAGCAGCCCTCCCGCGCCTGCGGCGAGACAGAGTGCCGCAGCAGCCGGCCAGAGCGCGAGCGGCTCTTGCTGGAGCACGAAGGCACCGGCCGCCGGTCCGGCGATCCAGCCGATTGACCACGAGCTCGTCGAGAGGGCCATGTAGCGGCCCCGCAGGTGGTCCGGTGCGAGCTCCGCGATCAACGCCTGCTGAGTGGGACCTTGGAGGCACTCGCCGATCGCGAAGACGCCGCCCCCGACCACGATCACCGCCGCGGCTGCCGCAGCCGAGAGCCAAAGCCCGGCCCCGAAGACGAGCAGCCACGCCCCAGCCCACACCGCCGTCATCAGCGCCAGCATCACCATGCGGCGGCGACCCTCGACGAGTTTCGTCAGCGGCAGCTGTGCCAGCACAATCACGAGCGAGTTGACGAGGAAGACGAGCCCGATCGCCCCCTCACTCACGTCGGCCTGGTCCTTGGCGAAGACGGGGAGCGTCTCGAGCTGCGCGTAGCCGGCGGTGACGAAGACGATGTTCAGGCCCAGCAGGGCGAGAAAGACGCGGTCGCGAAGGATCGCTGCGTACCCAAGTTTGCGATCTCGATCATGAGCATCGGCTGCAACCGCGCGTTGCGGTCCGGGGCGGACGGCGCCCAGCAGCGCGAGGAAGGCGGCGTAGGTCGCGGCGTCGATTAGGAAGAGCGCGGTGAAGGTGCCGGGTCGCGCCGAGGCCGCGATCAGGCCCGCCGCTGCACCCCCGATCCCAAAGCCGAGGTTCATGCTGACGCGCTGCAGCGCGTAGCCGGCATGGCGGCGCTCGGCCGGCGTGATTGCGGCCAGCAGCGTGTGGTAGCTCGGCCAGAAGACGCCGTTCGCGAGGCCGACAAGCGCCGCGAGGGCGAACGCGTGCCACGGCGAGCGTACGAGCGGAAAGAGCGCGAACGCAATCGCGAGCAATGCCAGCGACGCCGCGAGCGTCCGCTTCGCTCCTAGCCGGTCGGCCGCGGCGCCGCCGGGTGTGCCGGCGATCAACGCCACGCCCGCGTTGGTCGCGACGATCAGCCCGGAAACGCCGAGTGCGAATCCCCGGACGTTGTGGAGGTAGATGAACAGGAACGGATAGACAAATCCGTTCCCGAAGGAATTGACAACGCCGCCAAGCTCGAGCACCCAGACAGCGCGCGGCAGCCGCGGGTCGAGCCCGCGGAGGTAACTGACGACGGACACGAACAGGACGGTAGCGCGATGTCCAGCTCGTTTACAAACGACACGGCTGGTTGCCTCGGCCAGGTGGATGATGTTCCACGATGGTCTCGACGACCTGGGACGAGGTTCGTGACGCGACCGCAGCGCGCAGAGCTCCACGCCAAGGCGGAGCGCTCGGTGCGTTCACAGGTAATGCCCGCGTAGGGGCGGACTTCCGACGGGAGTGCGCCTGGCAGGAATCGAACCTGCGACCTCGCGCTCCGGAGGCGCGCGCTCTATCCCCTGAGCTACAGGCGCGGGACGGTCAAGTGTAGCCCGGGGCGGGCTTCGGCAAGGGTTCGCCTTCGCCGAGCGGTTCTCCCACCGGCGAACGCAGGACTCGCTCCGGCAGCCGCCGCTCGAGCGCCAGGCAGCCGATCGCTGCGAGGACCGAGATCGCCGCCGCGAGCGGCCAGACGGCGAGCGGATGCCAGCCCAGCAGCGGCCCGCCGATCGCCGGGCCGAGGATGCTGCCGGCGCTCCACGACATCGAGCCGAGCGCGAAGTAGCGGCCGCGTAGATGATCGGGCGCGAGATCGGCGACGAGCGGTGCTTGGGTCGGTCCCTGCAGCACCTCGCCGAGGTCATCAGCGCCAGCGCGCGCATTCGGCGGCGGCCCTCCAGCGCCTTCGAGACCGGCAGCTGGATCAGCACGATCAGCAGCGTGTTCGCCAGCCACATCGTCCCGACCCAACGCTCGCTGACGCCGGCGTAGTTCTTGGCGAACGGCGGCAGCAGCGCGAACACCTCGTAGCCGACCGCGACGAAGAGCACGTTCAGCCCCAGCAACCAGACGAAGTTGCGGTCGCGGAAGACCGCGCGGTAGCCAGACCCAGCCGTCTCAGTCGGCTCGCGCGCGCGGGTCTCGCGAATGGTCGACAGCACGGCGATGAAGACGAAGAAGGTCGCCGCGTCGAGCAGGAACAGGGTCGTGAAGCTTCCCGGATGGCGCGTGCTCGCTATCAGGCCGCCAACGACGCCGCCGAGGCCGAGCCCGAGGTTCATGCCGATCCGCTGCAGCGCGAAGGCCGAATGCGTCCGCTCGGCCGGCGTCAGTCTCGACAGCAACGTCGACTGTCCAGGCCAGAAGCAGGCAGTGCCCGCTCCCTCGAGCGCGAGCAGCACGAATCCGTGCCAGACCTCCCGGATCAGCGGGAAGAGCGCGAACGAGGCGGCTTGGAGCAGCAGTCCGAACAGCAGCGTGTTCCGCCCCCCGAAGCGGTCGACGATCGTCCCGGCTCCGAGGCCCGCGGCGAGTGCGGCCACGGCGCCGACAGAGAGCGCCAGACCGGCTGCGGCGAAGGAGATCCCCCGCACGTTGTGCAGGTAGATGACGATGAACGGGAAGACGATCCCGTTGCCGAGCGAGTTGACGACCCCGCCGGCCTGGACGAGCCAGACCTGGCGCGGCAACATCGGGTTGAGACTGCGGATGTAATTCGCCGGCGGTCGCACGGAGCCGCGAATTACGCTACCCGCGTGGAACTCGAAGCACGCGTCGCCACGTACGAGCTAGCCGAGACGTTCGTGATCTCGCGCGACTCCTCCGACGAGAGCGAGTCCGTCGTCGCCGAGCTCACCCACGAGGGGCAGACCGGCTACGGCGAAGGGACGCCGATCGAGCGCTACTACGAGGACGGCGCCAGCGCCGTCGAGTTCCTGCACGAATGCCGGGGCGCTCTCGGCGGCGACCCCTTCGCGCTGGACGACATCCTGGGCGCATTGCCGGCGACTCCCCACACGCAGGCTGCCCGCGCAGCCCTCGACCACGCGCTGCACGACCTCTGCGGCAAGCTCACCGGATTGCCCGTCTGGCGGCTGCTGGGCCTGCACCGGACAGGGCCGCCGACCTGCTGGACGGTCTGGCTCGGTGATCCCGACGACATGGCTCGCCGAGCGGAGGCCGCGGCGCCGCGCTTCCAGCGGCTGAAGCTAAAGCTCGGCGGGCGCGACGGCCTCGACCTCGAGCGCGTCCGCGCTGTGCGAGCCGTTACCGAGCTGCCCCTGCAGGTCGACGTGAACGAGTACTGGTCCGTGGACGAGGCACTCGAGGCGCTGCCGGAGCTGGCCGGTCTCGGCGTCGAGTACTGCGAGCAGCCGCTGCCCGAGGGGGACGCCGGCGGGGCGCGAGTCAAGGCGGCCTCGCCGATCCCAATCTACGTCGACGAGGACTGCCACACGCTCGCCGACGTTGCCGCCTCCGCCGAGCGCGCGCACGGGATCAACATCAAGCTCTCGAAGTCGGGCGGCATCCGCGAGGCCGTGCGGATGGCGCACGCCGCCCGCGCGCTCGGGCTCGGGGTCATGCTCGGCTGCATGACCGAGTCGGGGCTCGGCATCTCGGCGGGCGCCCAGATCGCCAGCCTCTGTGACTTCGTCGACCTCGACGGCAACCTGCTCCTGCTCGAGGATCCCTGGCCGGGCGTCGAGTTTCGCGACGGCGTCCAGCTCGCGCCGAACAAGCCCGGGCTGGGCGTCGAGCCGGTTGTGTCCCTCGCTGCCGAGCGAAGCGATGGCAGAAGCTAGTCCCGCGGAAAACGGATGTCCGGGCCGAGCCCGGACATCCTCCAGACGGCATCGCAAGCGACGCCTCGGTGCGGAGCATTTTTCGGGATGGAGAAGCGGTACCTGATCCTCGCTGAGGAGAAGTCCGCCGACCCGCACTACGGGAAGACGGCGCGCGGCGTCCTCCGCTACTCGCCGCACCCGACGGTCGCGATCCTCGACTCGACGCGGGCGGGGGAGACGCGGGACGGAATCCCGGTGGTCGGCACCGTCGACGACGCGCTCTGCTTCAACCCGACGACGGCGCTCGTCGGCGTCGCCACTCAGGGCGGGCGTTTCCCGCCGGCCTGGCGTGAACTGATTCGCTCCTGTGTCGCGAAGGGCCTCGACGTCGAGAACGGCCTGCACGAGTTCCTCACCGACGATGCCGAGCTCGTCGAGCTGGCCGCGCGCCACCAGGTCGAGCTGCGCGACCTGCGCAAGCCTCCGGACGGGCTCAACGTGCCGACGGGCGAGAACCTCGAGCTCGAGGCGCGGGTCGTGCTCACGATCGGCTCCGATTGCGCGATCGGGAAGATGACCGTCTCGCTGGAGCTCGACCGGGAGGCGCAACGGCGCGGCCTGCGCTCGGTCTTCGTCCCCACCGGGCAGACCGGCATCGCGATCGCAGGCTGGGGGATCTCGGTCGACGCGGTCGTCTCCGACTTCCTCGCCGGCGCGGCCGAGCGGCTTGTCGTCGAGGGCGCCGAGAGGGGCGACCTCCTCTGGGTCGAAGGCCAGGGGGCGCTCCTGCATCCTGCCTACTCCGGCGTCACGCTCGGCCTGATGCACGGCAGCGCGCCGCACGCGTACGTGCTCTGCGACCAGGCGGGAGCGACCACGATCGAGGGCTTTCCGGAGCACGCGATCCCGCCGCTGAGCGAGCTCGTCGAGCTGCACGAGCGGGCATCGCTGCCCGCGCGGCCAGCGAGAGTCGCCTGCATCGCTGTGAACACGAGCTCACTCGGCGAGGCCGAGGCCCGCGCCGCCGTAGCGGAAGCGGAGGAGGAAACCGGCCTGCCAGCGGACGATCCGGTCCGCTTCGGCGCTGGCAAACTGCTCGACGCAGTCCTGCTAAGGACTGGGACCGTCGGCGCCGAAAGATAGGCGGAGAGACCCATGCACGCAGCCGTGCCGCGTGACAATCTACGCGGCCGAGGGAGAAAGGGACCGCCCGTGAAAAAGACTCTGTTCGTCGCCTGCTGCGCATGCGCCGCGCTCGCGTTCTGCGGGCGGGCCGCCGCGAACGTCACCTTCGGGATCACCGAGGGCACGGGCGCGCTCGGGGATCCGGCGATGTTCTATTCCACCCTGAACGACCTCGGGGCGACAGAGAACCGCATCGCGATCAACTGGGATCCGGCCCAGCCGACGACGATTCCCAACCAGCCGCAGCTCGACTACTGGCTCCCGCAGGCAACGATCCACGCGATCCGCGTCCTGTTCGCAGTCGCTCCGGCGCATCCCGGCGACATCACCTCGTCCCCCGCGCGAATTGCCCAGTTCGCCGCCTTCCTGCAGCAGCTCGCGCGCACGTATCCCTTCGTCACGGACTACGTGATCGGCAACGAGCCCAACCAGCCGCGCTTTTGGCAGCCG
>VAXH01000074.1:0-36311 GCA_005883955.1 Actinomycetota bacterium
CTCTGACGGACTCGAACCGTCGACCCCCTCCTTACCATGGAGGTGCTCTACCAACTGAGCTAAGAGGGCAGAGCAGTCATTCTAGGCGCTCTTCGCCGCACCCGAGGGGTCGCGTCTAGGCCGAAGCGAGTGGGTCGAAGGGGCGGGATAGTCCCATGACCCGGCGGTGATCCCGAGGTGGTTTACGAGGGCGGACCGGGCCCACGCCGCGCGGCCGCGAGGAGAACGCGTCGGGGTAAGCCCCACCGGCTGGCCGCAGGCGTTCAGCCGCAACTGCGCGGACCGACTCTAGAACGAAGGGCGCTGTTTTCCCCGCAGGAAACCCAGCCCGCACGTGCAATCTCTGGCTCCCCGGCGTACAGTCTGACGGGCACCCAGGCCCAGGGGGTGACTTTGAAGCTAGCGGTCGAGATTCTGCGGTACGTCAGCCTGGTGGCTTACGTGGCGCTTGCGCTGGCCACGATCAATCAATGGCGGCGGCAGCGCGACCGGGCGGCCGCCTGGGCGGCGCTCTGCTTCGGGACGCTCGGCCTGGTTGTCGTACTCGGACAAAGGCAGATCGTTCCGGAGCACCCCAGCGGTTTCCTCGAGAACTTCCTCCAGCGGCTCGACATCGCGTTTCTGCTGCTCTTCCCCTACCTGCTGCACCGGTTCACGACCGTCTTCCGGAACGCGACCTCGAGATTGGAGAGCGCGCTCGGGTTGATGACTGTCGCGATGCTCGTCTGGACGTTCGCGCTGCCCCACATCCCCGAGCCGGGCCAACCTCGCCCCTGGGGGTTCATCGCTTATCTCACGGGCTTTTTGATCCACTGGACAGTGCTCTCCTCGGTCGCGGCAACCCGGCTTTGGCGGGCCGGGCGGGGCCAGCCGGCGGTCGCGCGCCGGCGGATGCGGATCCTCGCGTTCGCTGCGGCGCTGCTGACGATCACGTTGTTTGCGGCGGCCGCGACGAGCCGGTCGTACTCCGTCCTCGCGCTCGTCAGCTCGGCGCTCGGGATCGCCAGCGCACTTGCGTTCCTTGTGGCCTTGGTGCCGCCGGCGGTCGTCCGGATGATCTGGCGCAGGCCGGCACAGGAACGCGTCCAGGACGCCGTTCGGGATCTGATCACGTTGAGCCGCAGCCAGGCGGAGGTTGCGGCCCGGGTGCTCGGGCCGATGGCCGAAATCGTCGGCGCCCGCGCGCTCTGTATCCGGAACAACGAAGGAGAGCTGGTGGGCTCGTACGGCCTGGAGGAGGGCGAGCTCGAGCCCGCACACACCGGTGACGCCCAGCAATTCGAGCTCGACATCCCTTCCGGCTGGCTGACGGTTTGGACATCGCCGTATGCGCCATTCTTCGGCCGCGAGGAGCTGCGGCTGCTCGAGACGGTCGGCGCCTTCACCGGTCTGGCGCTCGACCGGGTACGGCTGTTCCAGCAGGAGCACGAGGCGCGGCTCGCCCTCGAGCGTGCCGACGAGATCAAGACGAACTTCATCGCCCTCGCCTCGCACGAGCTGCGGACTCCAGTGACGACGATCCTCGGCCTGGCCACGACCCTCAATCGCCGCGGTGACCAACTCGACGAGCGGCAACGGCAAGAGCTCCGCGAGACCCTCGAGCGCCAAGCCGACCGGACGGCGAAGCTCGTCGAGCAGTTGCTCGACCTCTCCCGCCTCGACGCCGACGCGATCTCGATCACCCCCGAGCCCATCAACCTGCGCGACCGGGTTGAAGAGATAGTCGCCTCCGTCGCGGCCGAACGAAGCGACGATGTTCTGATCAGGATCGATCCCGATCTCGAGGCTCCTGCCGATCCTGGCGCCCTCGACCGGATCGTCGGCAACCTTGTCGCGAATGCGTTGCGGTATGGCTCGCCCCCGGTCAACGTCGACGCCGTGCAGCACGACCGCCACCTCCGCGTCTTCGTCGAGGATCACGGCGACGGCGTGCCGGTGCAGTTCGTTCCGCAGCTATTCGAGCGCTTCACCCGCGGCGGCCGCGAGCGCGTCGGCGGAGCCGGGCTGGGCCTGGCGATTGCACGCTCGTATGCACGCGCTCACGACGGCGACCTCGTCTACGAGGAAGCGGAGCCGCACGGCGCGCGCTTCCAGCTCGTGCTGCCGGTGAAAAACCACGGGAACAGCGATCCAGGCGAGATTCCGGCGGAGACGCCGCCCGAGGTCGAAGCGCATCGCTGGCGGATTCTCGACTAGCGCCAGATCGCGCCGACCCGCTCGCTGTGGTCTTGCGGTAGCGGTAGGGCCTCCCCGAGCGCATAGCGTCTGGCGCTCCAAGCGGCGACGGTCGCGTCGAGCAGGTCGGGTTCGGCGATCCGTGGGACCGATGCCGGAAGGTCGATTCCGGCCTGCTCGAGAAGCAGCCGGCGCTCGGCGAGGCCGTCCGCCCGATGCTTCGAGAGCAAGGGTCTGTGGCCGAGCTCGCGGAACGAGACCTCGGGATGAACCTCGATCACGCGCTCGTCCTCGTGAGCGTATTCGTCGACCTCGAGGATTCGGTCCCGCAGAGCGTATGACTGCGCCGAGATCGACTTGCCGGTCAGGTCGAGCGCAACGCGCCGGGCCTCGGCGTAGGTGGGCGTCTGGAGGACGCGGCGCACGGGGGTCGTGAAGACGCTCGGCGCGCGTGGCCCGACAAAACGCCGGGCGGCTATGTCGGCGGGTCGGGCGCCTTCGTCAAGGATCCCGATTGGAATGTCGACCGCGACGACCTGAGCGTCGACCAAGAGCGCCTCTGCGAACGTCGCGCAGCGGAAGGTCTCCATCACGCGGCTTTCCTCGAGGACGACCACCGCCCAGCCGCCGCTGGCGAGATCGACGCCGGCCACGCGGAGCGTCCTCGGACGCTGCGTCAGCGTGACGAGGTTGCCGTCCGGGTCGCGGTAGGCAGCGGTTCGTCCCCACGGCTCGTCCCGGGGTTCGCGCACGACCTCCGCCTCGGCGGCTACAGCACGTGCGTGAGCGCTCTCCAGGTCGTCGACGAAGAAGCCGATCTCGGCGTTTTCCGTCCGTCCTGGGTCGGCCGGAAAAAGCGCCAGATGGAGGTAGGCGCCGTCCCGCCACGAGACTTCCGCATGGGCTTGAGGTGGTTGGCCGGACTCGAAGGGGACGCCGAATGCCTCGCGGTAGAACCACGCGGAGGCGGCGATGTCGCGGACGCGGATCGCGACGAACACGAGGCGCGGGTCGCTGCGCGATGTTGGCCTAGCTTTGCTGGGTGAACCTCCCGTTTCCCCCAGACTCCCTCCACCGGTCCGTCGTGCTGCGCACGACGGACGATCGCTACGCGATGGGGGCGGGAGGATTCGAACCTCCGTAGGCTAAGCCGACGGGTTTACAGCCCGTTCCCTTTGGCCACTCGGGCACACCCCCTGGAGGGCGTCATTCTAGCTTCGTCGCCGCGGCGGGCTTCGCTCGGCGCGGTCGCAAACGATTGTCCGAAGCAGATCCGATGGAAAGCCGCCATGGCGCCGAAGGCGCCCGGCTTTCCATCGTCGAGGACGTTCCCTTTGGCCACTCGGGCACACCCCCGGGTCGGCAATTGTAGCGGGGTGTTTACGATCCCTTGGTGGCGCGTTACGACGTGATCGTCGTCGGCGCCGGGCCTGCCGGCTCGACGACGGCTTACCGTCTCGCGCGCGCGGGCGCGCGCGTGTGCCTAGTTGACCGCGCTCGGTTTCCGCGCGACAAGCCATGCGGCGGTGGCCTGACGCTGCGCGCGGTGCGGGAGCTCCCGTTCTCGGTCGAGCCGGTGATCGAAGACCGCGTCCACACGCTCGAGCTCGGGCTTCGCTACGGGCGACGCTGGAGCCGACGCGCCGAAGAGCCGCTCGTGCTGATGACCCAGCGGCGCCGGCTCGACGCCTTCCTCGCCGGTCGGGCGGCCGGCGCGGGTGCCGAGTTCCGCGACGGGGCGAAGGTGACGGTGGCCGACCCGGCGGGAGCGGTCATGATCGAGGGCGAGCGGCTCGAGGCCGACGTCGTGGTCGGCGCCGACGGCGCCAACGGAGTCACGGCGCGCGCTGTCGGCCTGCCGGCGCACGAGCACGGGGTCGCGCTTGAAGGCAACGTCGGCTACGCGCACGTCTCGCGCGAGCGCTTCGGCGGGCGGGCCGTCGTCGAGCTGGGCGCGGTTCCTGGTGGCTACGCCTGGGTCTTTCCGAAGGGCGACCACGTCAATGTCGGCGTCGGCGGCTGGCAGAGCGAAGGGCCGAGGCTGCGCGAGCGGCTTCGGGAGCTCTGCGCGGCCTTCGAGATCGACGAGGCCGACGTCCGCGACCTGCGCGGGCACCGGCTGCCGATGCGAGGCGCGTCGCGGCGGCCCAGCGAGGGGCGGGTCCTCCTCGTCGGCGACGCCGCCGGGCTCGTCGACCCGCTGTCCGGAGACGGCATGTACGAGGCCTTCGTCAGCGGGAGGCTCGCCGCGGAAGCGACGCTCGATCTCCTGCACGGCCGGGCGGATGATCTCAGGCCCTACGCCGAGCGGTTCGAGGCGGCCTTCGCACCGCTGGAGAGCGTGTCCTGGCGCGCGAAGCTCGCCTTCGAGCGCTTTCCGGGGCTTGCCTACCGACTGGCGACCACCAACTTGTCGTGGCGGCTCTTCCAGGCCGTCGTCCGCGGGGACCGGAACGCTTCGGATACGCACGGCCTCAGGGGCGCCCCGCTTCGCGTCCTGCAAGCGTTGGGCGCCTAGCGCCCTGGAACCGCCGGTTAGCCGCCGATGAAACTATTCGGCGGCTGCGGCGCCGAGAACTTCCCTGGGCCGCCCGGCGTCGCCGCCGGGACGTTCGCCAGCGTCGGAAACGGATAAGTGGTCAAGGACTGCCCGACCGTCAGCCGGTGAGCGATCAGCGGCCCCTCGGTCGAGGAACTGGTGCTGACGTCGATCCGGTCGGTCGACTGGATCGCGCCCTGAAAGCCGACCCCGTTCAGCTCGATCGAGACGTCGGCAGCGGGGACATCGGGGGCGCAGCAGGCAGCCTTGTGCCCGGCGACCAGCTCGAGGAACTTGCTGTTCGGATCCCAGTGGCCGTTCTGCCAGTCGCAGTCCTTGCCGTTCGCAGCGATGACCGCGCAGACGGTCGTCCCCTTGATCACGAGCGAGCCCGAGGCGAAGAGGGCGCCGATTCCGGTGTAGCTGATCACGCCGCCACTGTCGATGCGGACGTTCCCGTCGATGAAGATGCTGCCGCTGACGGTCAGAACCTTCGAGGTCGCGTTCCAGGAAAGCTCGCCGATCGGCGTCTTGCAGCTGTAGCTCGCCGTCGGGGTCAGCGAGACGGTGCCGCTGGCACCGGTAACGCTCAGGTTCTCCTTCGTGGCGTCGGGGCTCGAACCGGAGCCGGCGTCGGTGTCGAAGACAGGTGGCGTCCCGCTCTTGGTGATGCAGGGGTAATAGGGGCCTGGGCTCGAGTTCAGATACCACTTCGTCCAGTCCGGCTGCGGCGTCGTCAGACTCCCGAGCGTGGTGTCGGGCGCCGGGTTCGCGTAAACGGCGTCGGCGGCGCTGCAGGGTGAGTGGAAGATGGTTGCGCCGGCGATCCGGCAGCCGCCGTGAATGTGGACACCGGTCGTGACCGGGCTCGCGAGCGTGCCGACGCTGTTTTGGGGGCTGTTGTAGCTGAGCGTGCCGAGAATCCATAGCGGGCCGCCGCTGATCGTGGCCGAGTTGTAGAGGCAGGCGTTGCCGGCAATGTAGAGCGGCGAGCCCATCGAGGAGTTGTTCAGCTGGCTGTAGTCGCAGCCGCTCGGATCGCCGCTGCCGTAGACATAGACGTAGTCCCAGACCGGGTTCGTCAGGCCGTCCTGGTAAACGGGCGTGACCTTCACCTGGACGCTCGTCGTCCGCTTGATCGCGCTCGCGTTCCCGCCGGTCGGGTTGGGCACACTGGCGGTGCCGGTCAGCGTCCAGACTTCCGGGGTGACCGCTTGGTTCAGCGTCCCCGTCCAGCTGACCGTCTGGCCGTCGTAGACTGCCGTCCGCGCCGCGCAGGGAAGCGCCTCGCCTGAGCTGCAGAAAAGATAGGGGTTGGCAGGGTTCGTCCCGGGCTTGAAGACAGTCGCCAGGGCGTTGTTGAGGCCCGCCTCGGCGCTGACGCTGCCTCGCGTCGCGGAGGAGCTATACGACGCGCTACGGGCGCCCGAAGTCGAGTACGCCACCAGGGTCGCCCCTGTCGTCGCCAGCGCAAGCATCAGCCCGAGTGCCAGCACGAGCGCCATCCCGCGCTCAACACGGCACAGTCGCGCCCAGGACCGGAGAGAGGCCGGGCGCGGAGATCCGAGCGGCGCTTCTTGCGCCGTGCCGACTGTGGCTGTTCTCTTGGCTGTCACTGGGGCATTTCCGATCCTCGACCGCGCCTGGAGCGGCTGTGGCCGACATCGCGCGCGTCCGCCGGCCGCCAGATGCTTCGAGCCAAGTACCGGGACCTTCCCGCAACCAGAAGACCCGGCGAGCTCTTCGCACGAATAGAGTCGGCTGGCGCCGGGCCCTCGTTAACCCCCTCTTGGAGGGATGCCGCCTCGGCTGATGAGACGACGACTTCGGGGCGAAGGGCGCAAGCTCCCGTCTCGACGCTTTGCGCCATTGCCGCAAGTCCGCCGGAGTGTTCTCAAGGCTTCCAACGTCGCTGCCGATGTCCAGCGTCGTGGAGCTGAATGCGGTCCTTCGGCGTGCCGTGGAAGAGGGTGCGAGCGACGTTCACCTGAAGGTGGGCCAGTTCCCCGTTGCCCGCTGCGACGGGACGCTGACGCCATTCGCCGACCATCCGCGGCTCACAGACGCCGACCTCGAAGCCGCGCTCGCGATCGTCTCGGAGCTAACGCCCGCGAGGCGCGAATCCTTCTACGAGACCGGAGAGCTCGACATCGCCTACACGAGCGGAGACCTGCCGCGCTTCCGCGTCAATGCCTTTCGCCAGCGCGGCTCGATCTCGTTCGCCTTCCGCGTCATCCCAAAGCATGTCCCGAGCTTCGAGGATTTGAGGATGCCGCCGGGAGTGAAGGCGATGGCCGACGAACACCGCGGCCTCGTGCTCGTGACCGGCGCGACGGGATCGGGAAAGACGACGACGCTCGCGGCGATCATCGACCACATCAACAAGACGCGCCGGCAGCACATCGTCACTGTCGAAGATCCGATCGAGATCCTGCACGACGACCAGGGCTGCATCGTCAACCAGCGCGAGGTTGGTATCGACACCGAGTCTTACCTCGCCGCCCTACGCCGGGCGCTACGCCAGGACCCGGACGTGATCCTGATCGGCGAGCTCCGCGATGCCGAGAGCGCCGAGACGGCGCTGAAGGCCGCCGAGTCCGGCCATCTCGTCTTTTCGACCATGCACACGATCGATGCGGCGGAGACGCTCGGCCGGATGATCGAATTCTTCCCCGGCATCAAACAGGCGCAGATCCGCTCGATCCTCGCCGGTGTCCTGCGCGGGATCGTCAGCCAGCGGCTCCTTCCCCGCAAGGACGGAGGCCGGGTGGCGGCCGTCGAGGTGATGGTCAACAACGCGCGGATCTCGGATTTGATCCGGGAGAGCAAGACCGAGGAGATCCCCGACGCAATGGCCGAGGGCGCGTTCTTCCAGATGCAGACCTTCGAGCAGGCGCTGATCGAACTCGTCGTCGCCGGCGACATCGATCGTGAGACCGCGGCCAGCGCGGCCACGAGCCAGCACGACTTCATGGTCGCGCTCGAGCACGCGCTCAAGCGCCAAGCCGCAGGGGTCAGCAAGGAAGACGAGCTGCCGCAGTCCGCGCCTCCCGAGGAGGAGCCGGAGATGCCCAGCCTGCGGGTCGCACGGGCAGAGTGATGAGGCGCGTCCTCCTCGGTCTCGCGCTTGCGGTCGCGAGCGTTGCGGGCACCGCGAGCGCCGACACGTTTCGCGCGCTCCCGTCGACTCCCGCGAACCTGCCCAGCGCTTCTGTGCCGAACCAGACGGGTCAGATCAGCGTCCCGACGCCAATCTCCGCGCCGCCCACGATTCCGCAGTCATTGAACTTCCAACAGCTCGTCGCGCTCTGGCAGGGCGCCGGCTCGGCCTACGGGATTCCGTGGGAAGTCCTCGCCTCGATCAACAAGGTCGAGTCGAACTTCGGCCGCAACATGGGCCCGAGCTCGGCCGGCGCGGTCGGGTGGATGCAGTTCATGCCGAGCACCTGGGAACGCTGGGGCGTCGACGCGAGCGGCGACGGGGTCGCAGATCCCTGGAATCCGGAGGACGCGATCTACGCCGCGGCGCGCTACCTCGCCGCCTCCGGCGGCGCGCAGGACATCTCGCGCGCAGTCCTCTCGTACAACCACGCCCAGTGGTACGTGGACGAAGTCCTGCAGCTCGCGCACACATTCGGGAGCGGCGGGCTCGACACGACCTTCAAGCTCGACCGGCTCCAGGTCTCGCTCGACGGCGCTCGCAAGAACGTCGCCGCCGTCAACCGGCAGCTCGTCGCGGCGCTACGCGTTCAGCGGTCGTTGTCCAAGCAGGAGGGGCGCTGGCAGGCGAAGGCTGCGGGCACGCAGCTTCTCTCCAGGCAGCTCGATCTCCAGAAGACCGCGACACTCGTCGGCGTCCGCGAGCATGCGGCTGCGGTTCGGGTCGCCGGGCTTCGCGCCCGGCTCCGGAAGGCAACGGATGCGCTCACGCAGGCGAGCACGCAGGCCCAGACGACGACGTCGGCGCCTTCTGTCGGCGCGTTGTTCGCCACCCCGGTCGCGAATGACTCCGGCTACGTCTTCCCGGTCGGCGGCGGACCCTCGGTCGTCTCCGTCTCGCACCACCACCACGACTATCCCGCCGCCGACATCGCGGCGCCGGAAGGCTCGCCGCTCTATGCGCTCGCCGACAGTGTCGTGCTCAAGGCATGGGCCGAGCCCGATCCGTCCTGCGGGATCGGCCTCACCCTGCGCGCGAGCGACGGTCAGGAATGGACGTACTGCCACCTTTCGTATCTCGACCCCCAAGTGGTTCAGGGAGCAGTCCTGAGTGCGGGCCAGTCGGTTGGTCTCGTCGGCAGCACGGGCGACGCGACCGGACCGCATCTCCACCTCCAGATCGACCCGCCGACGCACTACCCGCAGTTGGAGCCGTGGTTCCAGCGGTTTGCGGGCACGGCCTTCCGCTGGCAGGACGCCCCGACCCCGCAGCCCGGCGAGACGGCGAGCGCGAGCGCGCCGGTCTTCGCCCAGGTCTCGAGCAAGAGCTCGGCTTCGTCCGGCGTGATTCGATTCACCCGGTAGGGGGATAGCTCGGTGCCCTCTGCAGCCGACGCAGAAGGTATGGCGGCTCGCTTCGCTGCGATCGTTCCACGCATGGCCGTGATCGGCCTCGTCTGGCTGTTCGCGACCGGGACGATGACCTACGCGGCCGGGGAGAAGCTCACCACCCCGGCAACCGCGCCCGCGCCTGTCGCGACGCCTCGCCCGACCCTGATCGTGCCGGACGTTAGCGGTCAGGCCTTCGTCTTCGCCAAGGGAATCCTCGAAGACGGCGGCTTCGGCTGGCGTGTCACCGGCAGCGTGCAAGGCTACGCGACCAACGTCGTCGTTTCCCAGGAGCCCGCCGCCGGTACCCGGGTCAAGGACACGGGCGCGCCCACGCTGAAGCTGACCATGCGGCGCGGCAGCTATCCCCAGGACGGGCTGCCCGAGAACACATCGCCCTACGCCGGAACGTCGATCGTGCTGCCCAAGAGCACGCGCTCGCCGGCCAGGAAGCCCGCGGTCCGCAAGACGGTCGTCTCGCGGCCGAAGACCAAGGCAAAGCCGGCGGCCAAGCGCGCGCGCCCCGCTCAGCCAAAGCGCAAAGTCGCGAAGCCCAAGCACAAGCTCACGGTGACGTCGCGCCCGCGCGCATTCGTCGTCAGGGGCGCCCCCAGGGAGCCCCTGAACGAAATTCCGCTGACTGTACGGGCGAGGAACCTGGAGATCTGGCTGGCGCCCGGCCGCAGGGCGACCACCGCGAACGTCCGCCACTGGCTCTACCAGCACGCGTGGATCGTCACCGGCGCCAGGTTCGGCTGGTGGCACGGGGCACAGGCTCTGCAGACGCTCATTCGCGTCGACAACCGCGTCGAGGCCCGCTGGGGCATGGGTTTACGTAGCGAAGCCATCGCGCGCGCCGCGCTGGCCCAGGTCGAGGCCAAGTCTCGGTGATCCGCCTGCGAGGCCTGCTCCGGCGCTCTCGCGGCGAGGCGGGCTACTCGCTGATCGAGATGCTCACGGTGCTCGTGATCATGGGGATCGTGATGGAGGCCCTGACGACGCTGTTCGTCCGCGCATCGACGGCCGAAGCCGACATGAACAACCGCTTCCGCTCGCAGCAGAACGCACGCCTCGCTCTCGACAAGATGCGTCGGGAGATCCACTGCGCCGACACGGTCACCAAGGGCACCTCGACGAGCCCAACCGGCCCGCTCGCCGCCTACTACATCAACGTCACCCTCCCGAGCGGCTGCGCCACCAACACGACGGGCGCCTCCCTGACCGTGACTTGGTGCACCGAGGGCTCGGGCAGCCGCTGGGGCGTCTATCGGATCTCCGGCTCCACTACCTGCACGGGGGGGACGTCGACATGCCGGTCAACGTCGCGCCTCAAAAGAGTCTCGACCTGTATGAGCTGCAGGACGACATCGCTCTCAGGAACGGCACGCGCGGCTAACCGCATCCAGGACGACCGAGGCGTCGCTCAACCAGAGACGGTCCGTTGCCGATAGATGGCGCGTGGACGTCGCTCTCGGTGCGCTTGCTTTCTGGCCCGCCCTCGCGCTCGGCTCCTTCGTGAACGTGATCGCCGCGCGGGTCCCGTTGCGTCGCTCGGTCGTTCATCCGCGCTCGGCTTGCATGAGCTGTGGAACCGAGCTCGCCTGGTACGACAACGTGCCGGTGGCCTCCTACGCCATCCTGGGCGGCCGCTGCCGCTCGTGCGGCGTCCACATTGGCCTGATCTATCCGGCGGTGGAGCTCGCCACCGGGTTGCTCGTCGCCGGTTGCTTCGTCCGCTTCGGACTCTCGGGGCAGGCGGCGGTCGCCGCGTTCTTCTGTGTCGTGCTGGTCGCGGTGAGCGCGGTCGACCTCGAGCATCGGATCATCCCGAACCGGATCGTTCTGCCGGCAGCGTCGATCGTGCTCGTGGCCCAGACGGCACTGCGGCCGAGTCCCGTGTGGGCCCTGGCAGCGCTTGGGGCCGCGCTCTTTCTGCTGGTGGCGGCCCTCGCCTACCCGGCAGGCATGGGCATGGGTGACGTCAAGCTGGCGCTGCTGATGGGCGCCGCGCTCGGCCGGACGGTGTCGGTGGCGATGATGGCCGGGATGCTCGCAGCAGTCGTGCCGAGCCTGTACTTGCTGGCGCGCCACGGCGGCGCGGCCCGGAAGATGGGGATCCCCTTCGGGCCGTTCCTCGCGCTCGGAAGCGTGGTCGCGCTCTTCGCAGGCGGGCCTCTGCTGCACGCCTACTGGCACGTTTTTATGCACTAACGCGACACAAGTTCACCCTCACGTCCGCGGCCGTTTCAGCCGATACCTCAATCGAGGGATATGGACACCGAGCGCCCGAATCCAAATCTGCGTACCGCCGGTGAGACCGGCGGCAAGACCTCGTTGGGTCGGGGGCTTCTCTCTGCGCCTGCGGTCAACGCCGTCGCCGAGCTCGTCGCCGACCTCCTGGCGGCGACGAACCTTCTCCCCGAAGACAAGCTGAACGTCCTCCGCGGCCGGGCCGGCCAGGGCTCGATCGCCAAGGCCATCCTCGAGGAGGGCTACGCGTCGAGCGAAGGCGTGGCGCGGATACTCGCCGCCCGCCACCACCTCCCGCTCGTGGATCTGCCCTTCGTCGGGGTCGACAAAAGGGCCTCCGAGCTCGTGCCGCTCCACGTGCTCGAACGGCTCGTTGCGATTCCCTACGCGCTCGACGGCGAGTCGTTGCGCGTGGCCATCGCCGACCCCGCCGACCTGCATGCGATCGACGAGCTTCGGCTCGCCAGCCGTCATCAGCTCCAGCTCTCGGTCGCAGCGCGCGAGGACATCCTCACGGAGCTCCGCCGCCTTTCGCGCGCGTCGGAGGCCTTCGGTGCCCGCGCCGCGCTCGCCGAAGAGGAGGCTTTGCTCGAGGAGGAAGAGGACGTCGACGACCTCGAGGTGGACGATGGCATCTCGGAGGCGCCGCTCGTCCGCCTCGTCAACTCGATCATCTTCCAGGCCGCCGAGGACGGAGCCTCGGACGTCCATTTCGAGCCGCAGGAAGACGCCCTCGCCGTGAGGCTTCGCATCGACGGCGTCCTGCACGAAGTGCAGCGGATCCCCAAGCGGATGATGGCCGGCGTCACCACGCGCCTCAAGGTGCTCGCGAAGCTCGACATCGCCGAGCGGCGAAAGCCGCAGGACGGCCGCATCTCGCTGAACGCCGCCGCCGCCGGCCGGATGCTCGATATCCGTGTCGCGACACTGCCGACGGTCGAGGGCGAGTCGGTCGTCATGCGTCTGCTCGACAAGTCGAAGCGGCCGCCCACGCTCGAGGAGCTCGGCCTCTCCGACGCGATGCGCCAGACACCCGAGGAAGTCGTCTCGCGGCCGACCCGCGCCCTCCTCGTCACGGCAACATCATCACCGTCGAGGATCCGGTCGAGTACCGGCTCGCCGGCATCAACCAGGTGCAGATCAACCAGCGCGCGGGTCTGACCTTCGCGACCGCGCTGCGGTCGATCCTCCGGTCGGATCCCGACGTCGTGATGGTGGGTGAGATCCGTGACCCCGAGACGGCCAAGATCTCGATCGAGGCCGCCCTCACCGGCCACTTCGTGCTATCGACACTGCACACGAACGACGCGCCGGGAGCGCTGACGCGCCTGAACGAGATGGGGGTCGAGCCGTTTCTGACCGGTTCGGCCGTCACCGGCGTGCTCGCCCAACGGCTGGCACGCAAGCTCTGCACGCACTGTTGCGAGATGTATACGCCGTCGGTCGATGAGCTGATCAAGGCCCGCGTCTCACCGGACATCGCCGCACAGGCCGACGGGATGGTCTTCTATCGCAAGAAGGGCTGCCCTCGCTGCAACCAGACCGGCTACAAGGGCCGGATCGGCGTCTTCCAGCTCCTGGCGATGAGCGAGACGCTGGAAACCCTCGCCGCGACCAAGGCGAGCCGCGAGGAGCTCGAGCGAGCCGCGATGGAAGAGGGCATGCGGACGCTCTGGGACGACGGCATCGCCAAGGTCGCCGCCGGCCTGACGTCGATCGAAGAGCTCGCGCGCGTCACGATTTAGACGTCGTCTGCACGCGGCGGTCGCCATTGTCCCTCGCACGCGCAGCGACGTGGGACCCGGTGCGTGAAGGCCTCGCCGCCGAAGGCGGCCAGGGTCTGCGCGCGGTCAATTAACTTATTGGGCCTGGATGTCGCAGCCGAGGTACATCAGTGCCTCCACCGCCTCGGTCACGAATGCCGTTGCCTGCTGCGAGTCGGCGAAGGTGTACGGGCCGGGCTGCATCGCCTTCGAGTTGCGCGAGCCGACGGGGAAGACCTCGGCCTCGACCACGCACGAGTCGCCGTAGTCGACCGCGGTCAGCACGGCGACCGAGCGCCCGTCCTTCTTCGCATGGCGGACGAAGAGTTCGTGCGCTTTCGACCCGCCGGATTCGGTCCGGATCATCGGGCAGTCGAGAGCTGCGCCGCGTTGACAGCGGCTTGCTCGACCGTGTCCGCGTCGACGTAGCCGTTCAGCCGCACGTAGAGGGCCTGCGGCTTCTGGAAGACGAGTACGGCGGGGTCGTCGAGCAATCGGTTCTGAGCGTCGGCGCTCGTGCCGACGAGGGCCGAGAGCGCTTCGACCTGCGCGTTGTTGCCGACGTCGATCGTTGCAAAGCCTGCGTGTGCTGTGGCGGCACCGGCCTTCGCCTCGGCGAGAGTTAGGCTGTCGACCTCCGACTTCGGCGCGACGAGCGCGAGCACGACGACCGAGTGGCGCTTGAGCGCCTCCACGAGGGGTGTCGGAACGCCGGCAATGACGGCGGGCCGACGAGCAAGCGTCTTCTTCGCCCCGGCCTTCGCCTTCGTCATCGCAGCCTTGGGCGGCGCCAGGGCCACCGTCGCCTTTGCGCCCGGGTGGAGGGGCTTGATCTGGTCTACGGGCGGGGCAGAGGAGGCCGAGCTGTGACCGATGAAGAAGAGGCCGCCCGCGACGACGAGCACAGAAGTCAGGGCGATGGCAGCGTAAATCCGAAACCGCTCGTTCATAGTTCGTCTATCGGCAGCAGAGGTCGTTTTCTTGACGCATGCGAGCAAAGAAAAGGGCGCGATTGCCCGCGCCCTTTTCCTGCGTCTCGGCGCGGCTGATCAACAGCCGCCGGCCTTGATGTCGCCCGACGGACCTGACTTGTGGTAAGTGGCCGTCGCGGGGCTCGTGTTCATGATGCAGTAGGCAAACGTGGTTGCACCTGAAACCTTGATGTTCTTGATCCCGGCGTCGTAGGACCCCTGGAGCTTCGCCAGGGTGGCGCCCGTGTAGCCGTTGTTGTCGGCTGCGTAGGCCTCGATGCCCGGGATGGCCGCGCGGACGTTGGCCTGGGCGGCCGAGTTGTTCGCGCGCGTCCGGAAGCTGAGGTACGAGGGAATCGCAATCGCGAGCAGGATTCCCAGGATGATGATCACGACGAGAAGCTCGATCAGCGTGAAGCCGCGCTCCTCGCGGGCGAGACGCTGCCGCAATGCATTGATCATTTGGTGCTCCCTTCGGTGGTTAACTGCGGTGGCTCTGACGGCTATCGGCGTCTGCTCCTGGACATCGACCCTCAAAAGGGGGAGCAAACAGAAAGGGCGCGGTTTCCCGCGCCCTCTTTGACCCGTTTCAGGTCGGGTGCCTAGCAGCTGCCCAGCTTGATGTCGCCGCCCGGGCCGCTCTTGTGGTAGGTGGCCGTCGTTGGGCTCGTGTTCACGATGCAGTAGGCAAACGTGGTTGCACCTGAGACCTTGATGTTCTTGATCCCGGCGTCGTAGGACCCCTGGAGCTTCGCCAGGGTGGCGCCCGTGTAGCCGTTGTTGTCGGCTGCGTAGGCCTCGATGCCCGGGATGGCCGCGCGGACGTTGGCCTGGGCGGCCGACTTGTTCGCGCGCGTCCGGAAGCTGAGGTACGAGGGAATCGCAATCGCGAGCAGGATTCCCAGGATGATGATCACGACGAGAAGCTCGATCAGCGTGAAACCTTCGTCGCGCTTCGCCGGCGCAAGCCGGCTTGAGAGCTTGGAGAGCATTGGTTGATCCTCCTTGGGGGATGCGTCGGGTGGCTCGCGCTGGTTATCGGTCGCCCTCGACTGGTCAGCGCACCCCCCGGTTGAGGGATAGCCGTGGAGAGAGCTCGGGTGGGCTTAAGGAACCCGGCCTCCCTGCCGATTAGCTCGACCGAGGGACAATGCCGGAGACCTTTCTCTCAATCGACGCGCTGCTCGAGCGCATGGTGGCGCGCAATGCGTCAGACCTGCACATCACGGTCGGCACCCCGCCGGCCATGCGCGTGCACGGCGTTCTGGAGCGCTACGAGGACGTGCCCGACCTCTCGCCCGAGGACACGCACCAACTGCTCTACCGCGTCCTTTCCACGGAGCAGCAAAAGCTGCTCGAGATCAATCGCCAGATCGACTTTGCGCATTCGATCCCCGGGCTCGCGCGCTTTCGTGTCAACGTGTTCTTCCAGCGAGGCACGCTCGGCGCCGCCTTCCGCCTGATCCCGGCGGACATCAGAACGCTCGAAGAGCTCGGCATTCCGACCGCTCTGCACTCGCTGACCGAGAAGCCCCGTGGGCTCGTGCTGATCACGGGGCCGACGGGCTCGGGCAAGTCGACGACGCTCGCGGCGCTGATCGACGAGATCAACCGTAAGCGCTCCGAGCACATCCTCACGATCGAAGACCCGGTCGAGTTCGTGCACCGGCACAAGCGCTGCATCGTCAACCAGCGCGAGGTCGGGCCAGACGCGCCGAACTTCGCCGACGCTCTCCGCGCAGCCCTGCGCGAGGACCCCGACGTGATTCTGCTGGGCGAGATGCGGGACCTCGAGACGATCTCGACCGCGATCACCGCGGCCGAGACCGGACACCTCGTCTTCGCGACCCTGCACACCCAGAGCGCCCCGAGCACGGTCGATCGCATCATCGACGCCTTTCCCGCGGGCCAGCAGGGCCAAGTGCGCGTTCAGCTCGCAGCCACCCTCCAGGGCGTCTGCACGCAAGCGCTGATTCCGACTCCTGATGGCAACGGCCGGGTCCCCGCGCTCGAGATTCTGTTCCCCGACGACGCCGTCCGGAACCTGATCCGCCAGGGCAAGGTCGAACAGGTCTACTCGGTCATGCAGACCGGGACGTCGAAGGGCATGCAGACGATGGAACAGGCGCTCGCCGACCTCGTCCTACGGAAGGTGATCGCGCTCGACGACGCCCTGAGCTGCTCCAGCCGGCCCGACCAGCTTTTCGGATTGCTCGAGCGCGCGGGCATGGACGTCACGTCTTACGTCGATGGCACGGAAACCGCCCCGCTCAGCGGCGGCTTGCGGGTGGCGGAGGCGTAGCCCGTGGTCGACTGGAACAAAGAAGTCAAGTTCTCCGATCTGCTCGGCCGCAAGCCCAAAGAGGCCGACGACACGATCATCCCCGCGCCGGAGGTGCCGAACGCGGACGAGGTTCAGCCTGCGGCCGAGCTCTCCCCACCGCCTGCGCCGACGCCGGCGGCTCCGGTCGCGGTCTCTCCGGCTCCGCCCGTGCCGCCGGCGCCGGCGCAGGTGCAAGCACCGGCTGTCCTCGCCGAGCCCGAGCTCGAACCCGGCCGACAAGAGGTCTCGGAGGCTCCGGCGCGCTCCGCCGAATCCGAGCCCGAAGCGCCGGCCGCAGAACGGGTGCCGTGGTACCAGCGCGAGCTCTCGCTGGGCGGGAAGTTGCGTTCGAAGAAGCCGAAAGCTGAGAAGCCTGCGAAGCAGCCGAAGGAGAAGAAGCCTGCCAAGCAGCCGAAGGAGAAGCAGCCGAAGGGCGAGCGGGTCCCGTTCTACAAGCGCGAGCTGTCGCTCGGCGGCAAGAAAGGCGAGCCGAAGGCGACGAAGAGCGCCAAGGGCGCGCGGGGCAAGACGCAAAAGAACGCGTCGAAGCGCATGAAACGCGTCACCGGTCTGAAGATCGGCGGCTCTCAGCTCGCCGCAGCACGGATTCACAACAACGGCGTGCCCGAGCTCGTCCAGCTCGCGCGCGAGGCGCTCGATCCCGGCGTTGTCGTCGGCGGCGAGCTTCGCGACCCCGAGGCGCTCACGGCGGCTCTGAAGCACTTCTTCAAGCGCCACAAGCTTCCGCGGGAGGGCGTGCGGTTGGGCATCGCCAACAACCGCATCGGTGTCCGGATCTTCGACATCGACGGCATCGACGACGGCAAGCAGCTCGAGAACGCGATTCGGTTCCGCGCGCATGAAGCGCTGCCGATCCCGATCGAGGAGGCCGTGATCGACTGGCAGGTGCTCAGCGAGAGGCGGGACGAGGAGGGACGGACCACCAGGCGCATCCTGCTCGTCGTCGCCTACCGCGATCTTCTCGACCGCTACGTCGAGGCGTGCAAGAAGGCGGGGATCAAGCTCGTCGGAATCGATCTCGAGGCGTTTGCGCTCCTACGCGCGGTCGCCGAACCGCTTCCGGCTGAAGCGGGGCCGGCACATGCCGCGACCGTGGTCGTCGCGGTCGGCCATGACCGCTCGACGTTTGCCGTCTCGGATGGGCGAGTGTGCGAGTTCACCCGTGTGCTCGATTGGGGTGGGGGGACCCTGAACGTCGCGATCGCCCGTGAGCTCGACATGGCTCCCTCTGAGGCCGAGCCGGTCAAGCGCGCGCTCTCGCTCACGCACGGCGACACGCCCGAGGGTCTGACCGACGACCAGGCGAACCGCGCCCGGGAGGCGGTCCGGCGGCAGCTGCAGAGCTTCGCCCGAGAACTCGTCTCCTCGCTTCAGTTCTACCAGAACCAGCCCGACTCTCTGGGCATCGGCGAGATCGTCCTGACGGGCGGCACGGTGCACCTGCGCGGGCTCGCCGAGGAGCTGCAGGCGCTGATCGGCGTCAGCGTTCGCCTGGGCGATCCACTGGCTCGGGTCAAGGTCGGCAAGAAGATCAAGGACGCTGAGCAGATTGGCTCGCTCGCGATTGCAATCGGACTCGGAATCGAGGACTGAGAAATGCGCGCGGTCAACCTGCTTCCCAAGGAAACTGGCCGCCGTGGCGGCACCAAGCTGGCGAAGCCCGTTGCGATCACCGGCATCGCCGGGCTCGTCTTTGTGACCGCGTTGCTCGGCCTGCTCTTCTCGGGCGCGCACGGGAAGGTGAAGTCGCGCCAGCTCGAGCTCGCGGAGAAAAAGGCCGAGCTCGCGGCGATCCCGGTTCCCACCCAGAGCCAGGTGCAGCAGCAGGACGCCCTGGTCGCCGACAAGCAGGCGCGCGTGACCGCGCTCAACCTGGCGCTTTCGAAACGCGTGGCCTGGGATCGCGTGCTCCGAGAGTTTGCGCTCGTGCTGCCCGACGACGTTTGGCTCCAGACCCTCTCGGCAACCGCGCCGTTGACGGCGACGGCGACGGCGACTCCGTCGAGCGCGAGCTCGGCCTCTGCCTCGGCTTCGACGCCGGTCTCGACGAGCTCGAGCCCGGCTCCGACCACCTCTCTCGTCGGGGCTCTCGGCTTCAACATCGAGGGCTACACCTATTCGCACGAGGCGGTTGCGCGTCTGCTGACACGGCTTTCGGTGGTACCCGATCTCCAGCAGGTTCAGCTCCTGACCAGCGAGCAGTCAAAGCTCGGCTCGCGCAACGTCATCCACTTCACCATCGCAGCCAACGTCCGTGCGCCGGGAGCGAGCTCGTGAGCAAGAAGAAGCTGCCCCAGTCCGTGCAGATCGCGATCGCCGTCGCGGCACTTCTGTTCGTGGCGGTGGCCGGGTACTTCGTGCTCGTGAAGCCGCAGAAGGGCAAGGCGACCGATCTCTCGACCGAGATAGCTGCGCAAGACCAGCAGATCTCCGAGGCTCGCGCGCTCCTGGCCCAGGCCAAGCATGCGCAAAAGGTCCGCGTGGCCGATCTCTTCAGGTTGACGAAGGCCATGCCCGACCAGCCCGACGAGGCCGGAATCGTGCTCGAGTTGAGCAACGTGGCGCGCCAGAGCGGCATCTCGTTCGATTCGATGGCGCTGCAGGGCTCGACCGCGGTCAGCGGCTACCAGGTCGTTCCGATCAACGTGGTCTTCGAAGGCAACTTCTTCCAGCTGACGGACTTTCTGTTTCGCCTGCGAAATCTCGTCGACGTTCGCCGTGGGGCGCTGGCCGCGGACGGCCGGCTGTTCACAGTCGACACGATCTCATTCGAGGAAGGGCAGTTGCAGTTCCCGCAGATCCGGGCCACGTTGCTGATCGACGCCTACATCTACGGCACCGGCTCGACGGTGAGCGCGCCGCCGCAGACGACCACGCCGGCGACGACGACCGGGGCCACCACGACGCCCGCGACCACGACCACGGGCGCGACGACGCCCACGACCACAACCACCACCCCGGCAACGACTACGCCCACGACGACGACCGCGCCGACGACGACAACTCCGTCGGCGGCTGCGGCGCCGAGCTCAACGGGAACGAACTGATGGCGAAGAAGAAGTTCGATCCCAAGGCGAAGGCCAAGAAGCAGAAGATCATCCTCGCGGTCGGCGGCGTCCTCCTCCTGGGGTTGCTCGCATTCCAGGTGCCGCGAACGATGAAGATGCTGAAGCCCCAGGGCCGGAGCGCCTCGTCGAGCCCGTCGACGACGAGCTCGACGACGGCAGGCGCGACGCCCCTCGCTCCGCCCTCCCTCGCCGGTTCGTCGACGGCGGCCACCAGCGTCACGAGCAGCGGCTCGACGGCCTCGACATCGGCCGACGGTGTCTCCGATCCAAGCAACCCGTTGCCTCCGAACGCCGGGCAGCTCGTCTCCTTCAGCAAGTTCATGGGCAAGGACCCCTTCAAGCAGCAAATCGCCTCCGGCTGTGTGGCAGATTCGGGTGCCGGCGACTCGGGGGGCTGCTCCTCGGCGGCTCCCTCGACGACTGCTACCCCAACGGGAGCGAAGAAGCAGTCGGCCGCGACGCCCAAAACCGGCACGAACGTCTCGATCGGCGCGGCCAAGCCCGTTGCCGCCAAGCCCGTTGCCGGGAAACCGAAGAGCGCGACAATCTCCGTCAACGGGACGTCGACCGCCGTCTCCGTCGGTGGCTCGTTCCCGAGCGGCAGTCCGGTCTTCACGCTCGTCTCCCTGACGAGGGGCGCCGCCAAGATTGGCATCGCCGGCGGCTCCTACGAGAGCGGCGCGGCGACCGTGACCCTCAAGAAGGGCAAGACGGTCACGCTGATGAACACGGCTGACGGCGCGCGCTACGTGCTGCGGCTGGTCGCGACCGCCTAGAGCGGCCCTGTCCGGGGTCAGTCCCCGGTCGCGTCCCGATCAGGCGGGGCGGCTAACCGAACGCCTGGTCGAACGTGGAGGCTTCGCGAACGTATGGCCGCGCCGTGAGGTTGTTGACGTCCCGCACGACCACGGTCACGACGCGAACCGCCCGCCCGCCCGTAGGTGTCGTCGTCGTGATGTAGGTGTCGATCCGATACCTGTGGCGGTCCGCACCGCTCACCGGCGACTGAGTCGGCACGCACTGGGGGGCCGACGAGCCGTTGCACGAAGCGACGGTCGTTTCGCTCGAGGTCGGGTTCGGACACGCGCCGCCGAGGGTCGTATCGCACTTGTACGTGTTGTCGACGCTGCCGAGCGCGGTCGAATCGAGCCCGATGGAAGCCCACGGCAAGGAGCGGTACAGCTCCATCTGCCTGTCGGCCAACGAGGAGGCGGTCGAGGTCCTGCTGGCGCGGAAGACGGCGAAAGTCCCCGCATTGAATGCAGCCACGATCGCGAGGATGCCGATGTTCAGGATCGTCATGGCCATCAGCAGCTCGATCAGACCGAATCCCTCGTTCGCGCGCAGGCGTTGCCACAAGCGTCCAAACACGACCGGGTTATCGGCACCTCGCGCGAGTAACTCAAGCGCCTCAAGCGCCGCGCACCCGTTGCCGATACGAAGCAGGAATGGCGGCGTACGCGTACAGCGCGATCAATGCTGACGGCTTTTCCACGGCCGGCGAGATTCATGCCCCGGACTTCGATGCGGCCCGGGAGCAGCTGCGCGTCCGCGGTCTGCTCGCGGAGCGGCTCGAGGAGCTGCCCGCGAGCGGCGAGGTCGGCGCCCGCACGGCGTTCAAGAAGGTCAAGCCGAAGACCCTCCAGATCTTCTCCCGCCAGTTCGCGACGATGATCGAGGCCGGCCTGAACGTCGTCAGCTCGCTGGTGATCCTCGAGGAGCAGACCGACGACGAGTACTTCGCCTCGGTCGTCAAAGAGCTTCGCGCCGACGTCGAGGGAGGCCTGTTGCTCTCCCAGGCGCTCGGGCGCCATCCGAAGATCTTCACTCGCCTCTACGTCTCGATGGTCGAGGCAGGAGAGGCCGCCGGCATCCTCGACCAGGTTCTCGATCGCGTCGCCTTCCAGATCGAGAAGGACACGCAAATCAAGCGCCGGGTCAAGGGCGCGATGATGTACCCGACGATGGTGCTGATCTTCGCGACCCTCGTCCTGGTCGGCCTGTTGATGTTCCTCGTCCCGGTCTTCGTGAATATCTTCGCGCAGCTCGGCGGCAAGCTGCCGACGCTGACGCAGTATGTCGTCAGCATTTCGAACGTTCTCCGCAGCGACTGGTACATCATCTTCCCGCTGTTCTTCGCAACGATCTGGGGCGTCCGCCGCTTCAAGCGTACGGAGCAGGGCCGTCAGCTCTGGGACCGGCTCAAGCTGAAGATCCCGATGAAGATCGGCGACGTCGTCCTCAAGGTGACAATGGCGCGCTTCTCGCGGACGTTGTCCACGCTCGTCGCTGCAGGCGTCGACATCATCAAGGCGCTCGAGATCACCGGCCAGACGGCCGGCAACTGGGTGATCGAGGACGCTCTCGCGGGCGTGCGCTCGAAGGTTCACCAGGGAGTCCCGATCGCGCAGCCCCTGATCGAGAACGACATCTTCCCCCCGATGGTCAGCCAGATGGTCAAGATCGGCGAGGAGACCGGAGAGCTCGAGAAGATGCTCTCGAAGATCGCGGACTTCTACGAGGACGAGGTCGACGCGGCGATCGCGACCCTGACGTCGATCATCGAGCCGCTGATGATGATCATGGTCGGCGCCATGGTCGGCGTGATCGTGATCTCGATGTACCTGCCGATGTTCAAAATGCTTTCGCTCGTCAAGTAGGACGACCGACCGGACGGAAGCAGCGCCGACGAGGTGTCAAGGCGCCAACCGCTCCACATGCCAGCCCTCGCGCGCGCGCGTGTAACGGGAACGGTCGTGCAGCCGGTTATCTCGGTGCTCCCAGAGCTCGATCGCGTCCGGCCGGAGCCGGAAGCCGCCCCAGTGCGGCGGACGCGTCACCTCGCGCCCTTCGTACTCGCGCTCGAGCTCCGCGTAGCGGCGCTCGGGCTCTTCGCGGCTCTCGAGCGGATGGCTCTGCTGAGAGGCCCACGCCGCAAGCTGACTCCCCCGCGGGCGCGTGGCGAAGTACGCGGCCGATTCGGCCTCCGAGACCCGCTCGACCTGACCTTCCACTCGGACCTGCTTGCCGAGCTGCCGCCAGTAGAAGACGAGGGCCGCACGCGGGTTCTGCTCGAGCTCGCCGGCCTTGCGACTGCCGTAGCCGCTGTAGAAGACGAAGCCCTCCTCGTCGACGTCCTTGAGCAGGACCATCCGCGCTGAGGGAATGCCATCGGCGGAAGCGGTGGCGAGCGTCATCGCTTCGGGCACCTCGACGCCCGCCTGCTCGGCCTCGCGGAACCACTCCCGGAAGCGCTCGACCGGGTCCTCTGTCATCTCGGTGCGTGCACGAACCCGTCGAGCGTGACGAAGCGGTAGCCCCGCGCACGAGCGAGCGCGATCACGCGCGGGAGCGCCTCGGCGTCGAGGAGCGATCCATCATGAGCAACGCCAACGTGCATCAAGACGATCGCGCCCGGCTCCAGGTTGTCGGCGATCCGGCGGACGACTGACGCCACCGACTGCCCTTCGGAGCGGCCCATCCAGCCCCAAGTATCGACCGTCCAGCGCACCGAGGCATAGCCCATCGAGTTGACGACGGCGATCGTGCGTGCGTCCCGCGCTCCGTAGGGAAACCGGAACAGCGGCCGCGGATTCCGGCCGGCCTTGACCCGGATCCACCATGCGCCGCGGCGGACGTCGGCCCGGATCTGCGCCGAGGAGAGGCCGGTTTGATCGGCGTGATCGAAGGTGTGATCCCCGATCGGGTAGCGCCGGCCGATCGCCCTCGCGAGCGCGGGATGGAGCCGGATCCAGCGGCCGGCCAGGAAGAAGGTCGCGGCCACGCGTCGCCTCCGCAGCGTCTTCAGGATCAGCGCGGTTCCGTTTGCGGTGTCGCCGCCGCCGTCGAACGTGAGCGCGAGGAGCTTCCGGTGCGTCGGCAGGCGCTCGACCTCGCGAAAACCCGCGGCGCCGCTCGCGCTCGCAGCCAGTGCGAGGAGGGCGGCTGCGACCGCTAGCCGCGCCGCCATCCGGACTCGAGCAGTTCGCGCACCTCCTCGACCCCTGTTTGCCAGATGCGCAGCATCTCCTCGTCGTCGCGCTGGTAGAGACCGCCGAAGCTGCCGTCGCCGATCACGTCGCGCAGCTGCTCCGGCCCCGCGACGAGGTAGGCGGCCTCGTCCAGCATCGGCTTCCGCTCGGGGGGAAACTCCACACCCGGTAGCCGCGTCCAGGGAAAGTTCTCGCCCCAGTTTGCGTGCGAGTACTCGGGGTCGATCGCCATCGCCACCTCCCGCACCTTCGGCCCGGCCCACCAGGAATGGAAGATCGCCTGGGCATCCGCCCTGTCTTCACGCGCTGCCCATTCGCGTGCGAGCGGCCCTGCGGGCGTGTTGCCGCCATGGCCGTTGACGAGCAGGAAGCGGCGGAAGCCCTGGCGGTAGAGGGAGTCGAGCAGGTCGTGGAGCAGCCCTGCATAGGTCTCCTGCCTGAGCGTCGGGCTACCGGGGTAGGCAGCCGAAAAGGTCGGCGTCAGGCCGTAAGGCAACACGGGCAGTACCGGCACGCCGAGCGGCTCGGCGGCCTCGGCCGAGACACGCTCGGCGAGGATGTTGTCGGTCTCCAGGGAGAGGTAGGCGTGCTGCTCCGTCGAGCCGAGCGGCAGCACCACGCGGTCGTCGTGCTCGAGATACGCCTCGAGCTGCATCCAGTTCAGGTCGCGGATTCTCACACGAGTTCCAGCGTCGCCCGCCGCCGGCCCTCGGCCTCGAAGACCCGCAGCAGGACGTAGGCCGCGGCGAAGTAGCACAGGCCGATCAGCGCCTCTTTGCCGATCAAGCCGTCGACGGAAGAGAGCGACGCGCCGTGCGCGACCCGCCGCGCCGCGGCGATTCCGTGCGTCAGCGGCATGCCGCTGCCGACCACCTGCATCCACTTCGGCAGTGCCGAGAGCGGGATGTTGACGCCGCAGAACAGCAGCATCAGGAAGTAAGCCGGGTTCGCAATCGTGAACACGTCCCGCCAGCGCAGCCCGAGCGCGCCGACGACGAGCCCGAACGCGGTGCAGGTCGTGGTCGAGAGCAACACGACCACGGCGAGCTCCGGGATCGTGCCGAGCCCGGGATGGAAGTCCAGGAGCAGGCGCCCGATCGCGAAGCCGAACGCCGAGACGATGAAGCCGTTGACGATATGCGGCAGCGCTCGTCCGAGGAAAAGCGCCATCCGGTTCGCCGGTGTCGCGAGCAACGGCGCGAGCGTCTGCGTCCATCGCTCGCCGCCTACCGTGATCGCGACTCCGAAGACGCCTGACATCCCGGACACCTGCACGGCGTTGCCGACGACGTAGAAAGCGTCGTCGCGGACGTGGCTGTAGCGGCCGAGGTAGGCGAAGAAGAGCACCTGGAACGCGGGCCCGGCCAGCATCGTGGGCACGTAGAAACGTGGGCTTTGCCAGTTGAAGAGCGCGCGGTAACTGAAGTAGCCGCCGTGGAAGAAGATGCGCAACGTCTGCCTCAACCTCTGATCCCGGCCGTAGGACATTCGGTTTCGGACCGCGACACTCATACGAGCGACAAGGTGGCTCGCTCGCGCGCGCGTCGCTCGAAAGCGACGACAACCGCTTGGCCGATGACGAAGTAGACGGCCGCGAGCCCGAGAGCGATCCCGATTCCCGGCCACGGGTTGCCGCCGAGAGCCGCGTTATGGATCGCGCGGTAGCCCCATGTCGGCGCCAGGATCCACGAGAGCGGGTGGATCCAGCCCGGCAACAGGGAGAGGGGCACGATCACGCCGGTGACGATCCAGATCGGGAACTCGAGCATGTTCGACAGCGCATTCGCCTCGCGGTAGAGGATGAAGCTCGCGCCCATCACGAGCCCGAGCACGCCGAGCGAGACGATCGTCACGACGATCGAGATCGCGAAGGCGACCGGATGCACGAAATGGAGCGGGATCCCGAAGATGACGCGTCCCCAGACGAGCGTGGACGCGAGCGAGTAGAGGCCGATCGATGCCGCCGCCAACGTCTGCGGGAACAGGATCAGCGCGTAGGGCGGCGGCGAGGCGACGAGCGGCTCGAGCACGCCCTGCCAGCGCTGGAAGTTGATCGCACCGCCGGACCCGAAGAGCGTTGAGGTCCAGATCCCCATCAGCCCGGCGGACAGCGCCGCGTAGAGCAGCGTCCCGGGCCTGTGGCCGGCCTTGAACAGGTAGTACGCGAGCGTCGCGAAGATCAGCGGCTCGATGATCGAGGTGAAGACGAAGAGGCCCGCCTTTGTCATCTGCTTGAGCTGGAACCACCAGCAGACAGCGAGCAGGCGCGCGATCCGCATCAGTTCTCCGTCACGAGGCTCACGTAGGCGTCCTCCAGCGTGGGCTCGCGCGCGGTGACGCGGCCGACTCGGACCCCGTCGAGGTGGCCGAGCAACTGCTGGGTGAGCACGGAGCCTTGCGGCGCCTGGACGAGCAGAAGCTGCGCGTGCTCGCGGTCCTCCACGGCGACGGACGTGACGCCGGGCGCATCGCGAAGCCGCCGGATTGCGTCCTCGGGCGCACCGTAGGCCTCGATCTCGATCACGGTCCGATCGGCCACGGCGCTTTTCAGGTGCGCTGGCGTCCCGGTGGCGACGATCTCGCCCTTGGCGATGACCGCGATCCGGTCGCAGAGGGCGTCCGCCTCGTACATGTAGTGCGTGGTCAGCAAAACCGTCTTGCCCGCGCGCGCCAGCTCGGCGATCGTGTGCCTGAGCTCGCGGGCGCCGACCGGGTCGAGCCCGATCGTCGGCTCGTCGAGAACGATGACCGGCGGGTCGTGCAGGAGCCCACGGGCGATGTGGAGTCGCTGCCGCATTCCGCGCGAGTACCCCTCGACTCGCTCCCTCTCGCGGCCCGTTAGGCCGACGAGCTCCAGGAGCTCCGGGATGCGCTGCTTCTGCACCTTCGGCGGCACGCCGTAGAGCTCGGAGAAGTAGCGAAGGTTGTCGAGACCGCTCAGCCGCTCGTAGGCGCCGCGGTCGCCGCCGAAGACGTAGCCGATCTTCCGCCGGACAGTGCGGGCGTCGTCCACGACGTCGCTGCCGAGCACACGTGCCGTTCCGGACGTCGGGATCAACAGCGTCACCAGCATCTTGATCGTGGTCGTCTTGCCGGCGCCGTTCGGCCCGAGCAGCCCGAAGAGCTCGCCCTCGTCCACGGCGAAGTCGATCCCGCGCACGGCCTCGATCGTCTTCGTGCGCCGCCGCAGGAAGCCCGACGTCTGCTTGTAGGTCCGGCGTAGGTTCTCCGCCTCGATCGCGGCCATAGCCGGAGCCTATCCAGGCCTTGGGCCCTTAACCTTGAAAGGGTCTTCGCTACACTCAGCCGCGCTCGGCGGCGTAGCTCAGCTGGTTAGAGCAGCGGAATCATAATCCGAAGGTCGAAGGTTCGAGTCCTTCCGCCGCTACTGCCCGGGACGAGTCGTCGCTACAATCGGGCAGCCGGCCGGGAGCAACTGCCTTCCGGTCGTTTCCACGCACGCAACCAGGAGCTTTTGAGTTGGCAACCGGAGTCAGAGACGCGATCACCCTCGCCTGCACCGACTGCAAGCGGCGGAACTACCAGACGACCAAGTCCAAGCGGAACACGCCGGACCGCGTCGAGCTGCGCAAGTACTGCCGTTGGTGCGGCCGCCACACCGCACACAGAGAAACGAGATAGCCCTATGTGCCCGCGAGCGAGTAAACCCCCGATCCCAGGACGCGTAGCGTAGTGGCCAGACAGACTCGAGCACAGCGTCGTGCGCGCCGGGCCGAGCAGCAGCGGCAGGGGAACGGCGCCGACGGGAGGCCGGTTCAGCGGCAGCCGCAGATGGCCGGAGTCGGCAGGGCTGAGCCGGTCGTCGAGCGCCGCCTTCCGGGGTCCGGTTTCCGGCGCTTCGTCTCCGAATCCGCAGCCGAGCTGAAGAAAGTCGAGTGGCCCGGGCAGCAGCAGCTGATCCAGGGCGTCGCCGTCGTCCTGATCGCATGCGTGATCGTCGGCGCGTATCTCTGGCTGGCCGATCTCGCCTTCAAGCGGCTCGTCCAGAACGTCTTCCTGGGTCAGTAGCGAAGTTAGGAGCCATTGTCGGATGACCATTTGTGGAAGTAAGGACACGTAGTGTTCAAGTGGTACGCAATCAACACGTACTCGGGGCACGAGAACAAGGTCAAGACGAATCTCGAGCACCGGATCGACTCGATGAACCAGCATCCGCGGTTCCGCCGTGTCGTCGTGCCGACCGAGCAGGTGATCGAGACCAAGGACGGCCAGAAGGTGCAGACCGAGAAGCGGATCCTGCCTGGCTACGTGCTCGTGAACATGGACCTGAACGACGACGCCTGGACGGTCGTCAAGAACACCCCCGGCGTCACGGGCTTCGTCGGTGCCGGCACGAAGCCCGTGCCGCTCTCGCAGGGTGAGGTGGACCGGATCCTGCGCACCGGCGCGACAGCCGGAGAGCGCCCGCGCGCCCAGGTCGAGTTCTCGCTCGGCGAGTCGGTGAAGGTAACGTCGGGTCCGCTCTCGGACTTCGACGGCGAGATCGTCGACGTCAACCCAGACCAGCAGAAGCTGAAGGTGCTCGTCGACATCTTCGAGCGACAAGTGCCCGTCGAGCTCGGCTTTGACCAGGTGAAGAAGATCGACTGATGGCGAAGAAAGTCCTCACGATGATCAAGCTCCAGATCCCCGGCGGGCAGGCGAACCCGGCGCCGCCGGTCGGCCCTGCGCTCGGCCAGCACGGCGTCAACATCATGGAGTTCTGCAAGGCCTTCAACGCGCAGACCTCCGACCAGAACGGCCGGATCATCCCGGTCGAGATCACGGTCTACGAGGACCGCTCGTTCGACTTCATCACCAAGACGCCGCCGGCGGCCGTCCTGATCAAGGAGGCGCTGCGGTTGGAGAAGGGCTCCGGCGAGCCGAACCGGGAGAAGGTCGGCCGCCTGACCCGCGACCAGATCCGCCAGATCGCCGAGACGAAGATGCCGGACCTGAACGCGCGCGACGTCGAGCAGGCGATGAAGGTCGTCGCTGGGACGGCGCGATCGATGGGGGTGGAAACGGACGTATGAGCCAGCACGGCAAGAATTACCGCGCGGCGCGCACAGCGATCGACCGTGAGCGCGAGTACTCGCCGGCCGAGGCAATCCGGCTGCTCAAGAGCTTCCCGGACAAGAAGTTCGACGAGACGGTCGAGGTGCACTTCAACCTCGGGCTCAACGTCCGGCACGCCGAGCAGCAGCTGCGTGGGACGCTGATGCTCCCGCACGGCACCGGGCGCGAGTCCAAAGTCGCCGTCTTTGCCGAAGGCGACAAGGCCCGCGAGGCGCAGGAGGCGGGCGCGGACGTGGTCGGCACCGCCGACCTCGCGAAGCAGATCGAGGAGGGCTTCGACGACTTCGACGTCGCCGTCGCGACGCCGGATCAGATGGGCGTCGTCGGCAAGCTCGGCCGCATCCTCGGCCCGCGCGGGAAGATGCCCAACCCGAAGACCGGCACGGTGACGATGGACGTGGGCAAGGCGGTCCAGGAGGCGAAAGCCGGCAAGCTGGAGTACCGCACCGACCGCGGCGCGAACGTCCATGTCGCGCTCGGCAAGAAGAGCTTCGACGAGCGGCAGCTCGCCGAGAACTACGCGGCGTTGCTCGAAGAGATCATGCGGGCGAAGCCCGCGGCCGCGAAGGGCCGCTACATCAACGGCGTTACACTGACGACCACGATGGGCCCCGGGATCCACGTCGACCCGGCGCGGACGAGGGGCATCGTCGAAGAGCTAACAGAATCGGCCGACGCCGATTCTGTTAGGGAGGAAGCTACGGCAACGGCGTAAGCGAGACTAGGACCGCCCAAGAAAGCTGGCAGCGCTAGCGCAGAAGTCCAGCCCAGGCGGGTGTGCGAGCGCTTCGCGTTCGTTCGGCCTGCCGTCGGCGGGCCTAGTCATTTCCGGGAGGAAATGACGTGTTGAGACAGGACAAGGAACGGATCGTCAGCGAGCTGGCGGAACGGCTGAAGGGCTCGCAGAACCTGCTCGTCGCCGACTACCGCGGGCTGACGATGCCGGAGATCGACGAGCTGCGCTCCAAGTTGTTGGAGACGGGTGCTCGCTTCTCGGTCGTCAAGAACACGCTGACGCGGCTCGCTGCCGAGCAGGCCGGAATCAAGGAGCTGCTCGAGCTGATCGACGGCCCGACCGCGATCGCGTTCATCGACGCCGAGGGCGATCCGGCGGCGGCTGCCAAGATCTTGAACGACACTGCGCGGGCCCACGACGTGCTCGTGATCCGCGGCGGCCTGCTCGAGGGCGACACCGTCTCGGATGTCGAGATCAAGCGCCTGGCGACCCTGCCACCTGCCGAAGTGCTGCGCGCGCAGTTCGCCGGCGCGGTGGCCGCGCCGCTGACGACTATCGTCGGCCTGTTCACGGCGCCGCTGCGGGATCTCGTGAACGTGCTCGACGCGCGCATCGCGCAGCTGCAAGAGCGGGGCGACACCGTGCCTGAGCAACCGGATGCCGCGGCTGAGCCTGCCGCCGAGGCAGAGGCGGCAGCAGAGGAACCTGTCGCTGAAGCTGAGACGCCCCCGGAAGAGCCGGTAGCCGAAGCGGAAACGGCCACAGAGGAGTCGGCTGCCGAGGCTGAAGCACCGGCAGACGTACCAGCAGAGGAATCGAACGAAGAAGGACAGGAGGAGTAATGGCCAAGACAGACACAGACAAGCTCGTCCAGGAACTCGGGGGCATGACCGTCCTCGACCTGGTCGAGCTGAAGAACAAGCTCGAGGAGGAGTGGGGCGTGACGGCTGCGGCTCCCGTGGCGGTCGCTGCGCCCGGTGCGGCGGCCGGCGGCGACGGCGCCGCGGTCGAGGAAGAGCAGTCCACCTTCGACGTCGTGCTCACCGAAGCCGGTGGCCAGAAGATCCAAGTGATCAAGGTCGTCCGCGCGCTGACGGGTCTCGGTCTCAAAGAGGCGAAGGACCTCGTCGACGGCGCGCCCAACCCGGTCAAGGAAGGCGTCGCCAAGGAGGAGGCCGACACGATCAAGGGTCAGCTCGAAGAAGCCGGAGCGACCGTCGAGCTGAAGTAGCAAAGAGTTTGCAGGCGCGTCGTTTCGGCGGCGCGCCTCGGGCTCTGCCTGGCCGCGCTCTGCGGGCTCACCAAGAGTGCGGATCGGCGCAGGATCGCCGAAACGGAGAGGTTTCCCCACCAGGCGTAAGCCCGCTGTAAGAAGCACTCCCTCGTTCTAGGGGTTTCCGGTACTGGCGGAGACGATTCGAGCCGACGATCGTTGGCAGCGATCTACTTCCCTGGAGGTAAGGAATGCGTCTCCCCAAGCTCGTCACCGTTGCGCTCGCCACCGCCGCTCTCGCGGCCTCGAGTGCCACCGCCGATCCCGGGCACGGCAAGCCAACCGGCCCGGATTCCCAGAAGTGCAAGCCCGCGAACGTGAAGCTGATGGGCACGCTGACGTCCGATCCTGGCGCAAGCGACACCTCGTTCACAATGACCGTTCTCAAGGCGAATCACGCCGGACAGGCCTTCAAGCTGGCCGGCTCCGCAACGGTCAACGTCGACGCCAAGACCCGGATCCACCGCCACGCCGCCGGCGTGCACGGGAACAAGGCGACCATCGGCGACCTCGCCCTCGGCGACTACGCGAAGGTGAAGGCCAGGGTCTGCAAGGCCGACCTAGCCACCAACGCCACGCCCGATCTGACGGCGCAGAAGATCGATGCCCACGCGCCGAAAACTCCCAAGGCAGCCGAGCCGGCGAAGGCCGACGAGAACGGCTAGCGAAACCGGCTGAACCCATCCGCAGGAGGCGCCCAGCGGCGCCTCTTGCATTTCAGCGATGGACCAGCGTCTCCTGTAGGACGCCGGCCCGAACGACTGCGCTCGCGTAGCTCCGTCGACTCGCCCTCGCGCGGTCGGCCGCATAGACGTCGTCTCCGAGCTGTGGCCGCCGGCCTCAGACCGCCGCTTAGAAGGGGCGGCCGAAGGCGCCAAAACGGTGCCTTCGGCCGCTTCTCGCCGCAAAATTCTCTATAGTGGGCGCTGCGGGTGCCTCCCCAGGCTTCGGCTTGCGCAGGGGCACCTTCTTTCGGTATCTTTGTGGGTCGCGCCGTAGCTTCGCCTGTCCGCATTTCTCCACGCATTTCCACACAGAGCCGTAAAGGGAGGCACCCTCACTTGACCGCACGGGTAGCCGCGCCTCGCGCGCGGAAGAGTTTTTCACGCCTAAAGCACGTCCTCGACCTACCGAACCTGATCGACATCCAGAAGGCGTCGTTCGAGTGGTTCAAGAACGAGGGCCTTCGGGACACGATCGACGACATCTCGCCGATCGAGGACTACACCGGCACTCTCGCAGTCGAATTCGGCGACTTCGCGTTCGGCGAGCCGCCGATCTCGATCCAGGAGTGCCGCGAAAAGGACCTGACCTACCAGGCCCCGCTGAACATGACCGTCCGCTTCGTCAACAAGGAGACGGGCGAGATCCGGGAGCAGAACGTCTTCATGGGCGACTTCCCCATGATGACCGAGTTCGGGACGTTCATCATCAACGGAACCGAGCGCGTGATCGTCACGCAGCTCGTCCGCAGCCCGGGCGCCTACCTGATGGAGCCCAAGGATCCCACGAAGCAGGTCTTCACCGCGAACCTGATGCCGTCCCGCGGCTCTTGGCTCGAGCTGGAGATCGACAAGAAGGGCGTCGTCTACGCCCGCATCGACCGGAAGCGGAAGCTTCCGATCACGACGCTGCTCCGCGCCTTGCCGGAGGAGGACCCCTCGACCGGCTTCAAGCTCGACACGAGCACGAACGAGGCCATCCTCAAGCTCTTCGACAACTCGCCGTTCATCGTCAACACGCTCGAGAAGGACCCCTCGGAGACCGAGGAGGAAGCCCTGATCGAGGTCTTCAAGAAGCAGCGCCCCGGTGAGCCCCCGACGCTCGACAACGCACGCAACCTGCTCAAGGCGCTCTTCTTCGACCCGAAGCGCTACGACCTGACCAAGGTCGGTCGCTACAAGCTCAACCAGCGGCTCGAGGTGAACGTCAAGGACGACACGCGCGTCCTCACGACCGAGGACATCCTCGCGCTCGTCCGCAAGCTCGTCGAGCTGCCGATGAAGCTCGGGGTCGATCTCGAGTCGAAGGACTTCGCCGCCGACGCGATCGTGCTTTCGCGCGATCCAATCCGCGGCGACCTCGACGAGTACGAGCACTTTGGCAACCGGCGTCTGCGCACGGTCGGCGAGCTGATCCAGGAAGCGTTCCGGGTCGGCCTCTACCGGATGGAGCGGGTCGTCCGCGAGCGGATGACGACCGAGGACGTGGACACGATCACGCCGCAGACGATCATCAACATCCGCCCGGTCGTCGCGGCGCTGAAGGAGTTCTTCGGCTCCTCCCAGCTGTCGCAGTTCATGGACCAGACGAATTCACTGGCAGGGTTGACCCACCGGCGCCGACTCTCGGCGCTCGGCGCGGGCGGACTGACGCGCGAGCGCGCTCCCATCGAGGTGCGCGACGTGCACCCGACCCACTACGGCCGCATGTGCCCGATCGAGACGCCCGAAGGCCCGAACATCGGCCTGATGGGATCGCTCGCCTCGATGGCGACGGTCTCGGAGTTCGGGTTCATCCAGACGCCGTACCGCGTGGTCAAGAACGGCCGTGCGACCGACGAGATCATCTACCTCGACGCCGCCGAGGAGGCGCAGTTCACGATCGCGCAGGCCTCGGCGCCGCTCGACGAGAAGACCGGCAGGTTCCTGGACGACCAGGTGCTCTGCCGCTCCCGGGAGGGCGAGGCGGTGACGGCGCGCCCGCAGGACGTCGAGTACATGGACGTCGCCCCGGCCCAGATCGTCTCGGTAGCGACGGCGCTGATCCCGTTCCTCGAGCACAACGACGCGAATCGCGCGCTGATGGGCGCGAACATGCAGAGGCAGGCGGTGCCGCTGATGATTCCGCAGGCGCCGCTGATCGGCACCGGTCTCGAGTACCGCGCCGCGGTCGACACCGGCGACGTCGTCATCGCCGAGAAGGCCGGCCAGGTCGTCGACGTCGATGCCGAGAAGATCGTCGTCGAGACGCGGGACGGTAACGAGACCTACGAGATGACCAAGTTCATGCGCTCGAACCAGGGCACCCTGATCCACCAGAAGCCGATCGTGGGGCTGGGCGACCGCGTCAGCGCCGACCAGGTGCTCGCGGACGGCAGCTCGACCGACAAGGGCGAGCTGGCGCTCGGCGCGAACCTCCTCGTGGCGTTCATGCCTTTCGAGGGCTACAACTTCGAGGACGCGATCGTGATCTCGGAGCGCTGCGTCAAGGAAGACGTGCTCTCCTCGATCCACATCCACGAGTACGAGATCGACGCCCGCTCGACCAAGCTGGGCGACGAGGAGATCACGCGCGACATCCCGAACCGCTCGGAGGAGTCGCTCAAGGACCTCGACGAGCGCGGCGTCGTCCGCATCGGCGCCGAGGTCGGCTCCGGCGACCTGCTGGTCGGCAAGGTGACGCCGAAGGGCGAGACCGAGCTGACCGCCGAGGAGAAGCTGATCCGCGCGATCTTCAAGGAGAAGGCGCGCGAGGTGCGTGACACCTCGCTGAAGGTGCCGCACGGCGAGGGCGGCAAGGTGATCGACGTCAAGACGTTCTCGCGCGAGGCCGGCGACGACCTCTCACCGGGCGTCAACGAGCTCGTCCGCGTCTACGTGGCGAAGAAGCGCAAGATCGCCGAGGGCGACAAGCTCGCCGGCCGCCACGGCAACAAGGGCGTGATCGCTCGGATCGTCCCCGAGGAGGACATGCCGTTCCTCGAGGACGGCACTCCGGTCGACGTCGTCCTCAACCCGCTGGGCGTCCCGAGCCGGATGAACATCGGCCAGATCCTCGAGACCCATCTCGGTTGGGCCGCCGCGCGCGGCGTCTTCAGCGAGAACGGCGACGGCGAGGCGATGCAGATCGCGACCCCTGTCTTCGATGGGGCGAGCGAGGTCGATGTCGACGAGGCGCTGATGAAGTGGGTCGAGCAGAACCCCGACTCGCCGATCAAGTTCGTGGTCGACAAGAAGCAGCCGGAAGGACGGCGCTGCTCGGGCAAGGTGCGGCTCTTCAACGGCAAGAACGGCGCCCCGTACGAGCAGTCGATCACGGTCGGCTACATGTACATCCTGAAGCTGCTCCACCTCGTGGACGACAAGATCCACGCCCGCTCGACCGGTCCGTACTCGCTGGTCACCCAGCAGCCGTTGGGCGGCAAGGCGCAGTTCGGCGGCCAGCGCTTCGGGGAGATGGAGGTCTGGGCGCTCGAGGCCTACGGCGCCGCGTACACCCTGCAGGAGATGCTCACGATCAAGTCCGACGACACGGTCGGACGCGTGAAGGCGTACGAGGCGATCGTCAAGGGCGAGAACATCGCGGAGCCGTCGATCCCCGAGTCCTTCAAGGTGCTGTTGAAGGAGATGCAGTCGCTCGCACTCGACGTCCACGTCCTCTCCGACGAGGGCAAGGAGGTCGAGGTGCGCGAGGAAGACGACGAGCTGCTCCGTGCCGCGGAGGAGCTCGGCATCGACCTGACACCGGGCGCGCTGCGCACGACGCCGCGTCCCCCGACGGCCGAGGAGGTCGAGGAGGGCCAGGAGCGCGTCGACCAGGACGGCGACCTGAAGGTGCCGGCCGACGAGGCGCTCGGCGATCTCGCCGACGTCGAGGTCGAGCCCGAAGCGGTCGCAACGGAAGAAGCTGAGGAACAAGCAGGTCCGCTCACAGAACCAGCTGACGTAGAGGAATGAAAGAGACCGCGCGCAGACCCTCGGCCTTCGGCCGAGGCCTTCACGCACCGGATGACGGACACGCTCAAAGCGCTAAGGAAGGAAGAACCACTTGATTGACATCAATGATTTCGACGCGATCCGAATCGGACTCGCGTCGAGCAAGCAGATTCGCGACTGGTCGTCCGGCGAGGTAACGAAGCCGGAGACGATCAACTACCGCACGCTCAAGCCCGAGCGCGACGGCCTCTTCTGCGAGCGCATCTTCGGTCCGACGAAGGACTGGGAGTGCTACTGCGGCAAGTACAAGCGCGTCCGCTACAAGGGCATCATCTGCGAGCGGTGTGGCGTCGAAGTGACTCGGCAGAAGGTCCGCCGTGAGCGGATGGGTCACATCGACCTGGCCGCGCCCGTCTCGCACATCTGGTTCTTCAAGGGCGTCCCGAGCCGGATCGGCTACCTGCTCGACATCGCGCCCCGTGAGCTGGAGAAGGTTCTCTACTTCGCGGCATCGATCGTCACCTCGGTGGACACCGAGGCGCGCCAGAAGGACCTGAACGGCCTCGAGGACAAGGTCAAGGGCGAGTCCGAGCAGATCATGGTCGACCGCGACGAGCAGCTCGTCACGCTCGAGGACCGGCTGAAGCGGCGCCGCGAGTACTTCGCCAAGGGCAAGGAGCGGAACTTCGACGAGGACGACGACTTCTGGGCGCGCGGCCTCTCCAACTGGGCGGAGGAGCAAGGCCTTCCGACGCTCGAGGAGGCGCGCGAGCTCGTCGGCGGCCTGTTCGTCGAGGTCGCGCCCCAGATCACGACCGAGGACTCGAAGAAGCTCCGCGAGTCGGTTCGGAACGCGGCCATCCGCGACGACCGCAAGCTGACCGCGAAGGAGCTCGAGACCGTCGGCAACGTCGC
>VAXH01000074.1:36419-36759 GCA_005883955.1 Actinomycetota bacterium
AAGGGCCTCCTCCGCGAGGCGCTCGAGACCGCCGAACCGACCGCCTCCGATGAAGAGGTGCGCGAGCTCGTCAGCGATCTCTGCCTACGGACGGACGGGAAGATCCAGAAGGAGGATTTCGACGCGCTCGTCCAGTGGCTCGTGAAGGTGCGCGAGATGTACCAGGACATCGAGTCGCGGCGCGCGGACACGCGCGAGGCGGCGGTCGACTCCGTCAACCGGCTCGAGGAGACCTGGCAGCTGTTCAAGGAGCTCGAGCCGAAGCTGATCGTCAACGACGAGCAGCTCTTCCGCGAGCTCAAGGACCGCTTCGGCTCGCCCTACGGCTTCGGCGTCTACT
>VAXH01000051.1 GCA_005883955.1 Actinomycetota bacterium
CAGAACCGCTTCATGTTCGGCGGGCAAGCGCGTGTCCCGATGGTGCTCCGCACGCAGGGCGGCTCGGGACGAGGCAACGCGGCGCAGCACTCGAAGTCGCTCGAAGCGTGGTTCGCGCACGTCGCGGGGCTCAAGCTCGTGATGCCGTCGACGCCGGCCGACGCGAAGGGCCTGCTTACGGCCGCGATCCGCGACGACAACCCGGTCATCTTCCTCGAGCACAAGCTGCTCTACCGAACGAAGGGACAGGTGCCCGAGGGGGAGCATCTCGTGCCCCTCGGGAGCGCGGACGTCAAGCGCGCGGGCACGGATCTGACGATCGTCACCTGGTCGCGCGAGGTGCTGTTCTCACTCGACGCCGCCGCAAAGCTCGCCGACGACGGCATCGCCGCCGAGGTCGTGGACGTGCGCACGCTCGTGCCGCTCGATACGGAGACGATCCTCGGCTCGGTCCGGAAGACGCACCGCCTTCTCGTGGTCCATGAGGCGATCAAGCGCGGCGGCTACGGCGCCGAGATCGCGGCGATGGTCGCCGAGGAAGCGTTCGACGACCTCGACGCTCCGCCGAAGCGCTTGGCTGGGCTCGAGACGCCGATCCCGTACGCGCAGCACCTCGAGAAGACGGTCGTGCCGCAAGTTGACGACATCGTCCGCGCCGCGAAGGAGCTCGTCGCCTGAGCGTCACGCGCGTCATCCTGCCCAAGCTCGGGCTCACGATGGACGAGGGTCGCATCGTCGCTTGGCACAAGGGCGTGGGCGATGCGGTCGCGGCCGGCGACGTGCTTTTCGAGGTCGAGACCGACAAGGCCACCATGGAGGTCGAGTCCCCGACCGCCGGGACGCTCCGCCGCATCCTCTACCCCGCCGACGCCACCGCTCCCGTCGCGACCGTCATCGCGCTCATCACTGAGACCGCGGACGAGCCGCTTCCCGAGTCGCTCGAGGCTGGGGGCGCGCCGGGGCCCCAACCTCCGAAACCCTCTTTACGCGACGGGGTCCCCCCGGCCTCCGGCCGGCTCCCCATCGCGCGGGGTCCCTCGGAGGTTGAGGCCCCTGCGGCTTCCGCTGGAGACCGCGTCCGCTCATCACCGGCAGCGCGCAAACGCGCGCAGGAGCTTGGCGTCGACATGGGACACCTGCGCGGCAGCGGTCCCGGCGGTCGGGTGACTCTCGAGGATGTCGATGCGGCGGCCTCATCCCCAGCGGCTTCGCCCGTCGCTTCCTTTCGAGAGAAGCGAGAGCCCCTCTCGCGTATGCGAAAGGCCATCGGAGAGCGCATGACGAAGAGTGTCCGAGAGCAGCCGCAGTTCTCCATCTCGCGCGATGTCGATATGACTGCCGCCAACGAGAAGCGCAAGGCAGCGGGCGCGTCGTACACGGACGCCATCGTCGCTGCCGCGGCGAAGACGCTGCGGGAGCACCCGCGCCTTCGAGCGCGGATCGAGGATGGAGAGCTTGTGACAAGCGAGGCGGCGAACGTCGGTCTCGCGATCGCACTCGAGGACGGGCTGCTCGTTGCCGTCCTGCGCGACGCGGACCGAAAGGGCTTACGCGAGCTCGCCGCGGAGCGCGAGCGGCTCGAGGAGCACGCCCGCCTGGGCAAGCTCGCCGAGCAAGAGCTCACTGGCTCCGTCCTCACCGTGTCGAATCTCGGGATGATGGGCATCGATCACTTCACCGCGATCGTGAATCCGCCGGAAGCCGCGATCCTCGCAGTCGGTCGCGTGATCGATCGCGTCGTCGCGAAGGACGGTGCGCCGGCGATCCGCCCAATCGCAACGCTGACGCTCTCGGTCGATCATCGCGTCGCCGACGGCGCCACCGGCGCGCGCTACCTGGCGGCGGTCGCCGAGCGCCTCGAGCGCGGTGACCTGTGACGCTCGAGACCGCGGACCGCGTTCATCTCGCCGCCGGCCACTGGAAGCCACGGTTTGTGGCGAACGGGATCGATGCCAACGACTTCGATCGGGTCCTCGCCGCGACGAGCGAATGGCGCAATTGGGCACCGCACTGGAGGCGTGTCGGCGACGAGCATCGCGCGATCGCCGACGAAGCGGAACGCTCGGGCCACGGGGTGACGGCCACCGAGGCTTACCAGCGGGCCGCGTGGTGCTATCACCTCGGCAAGTTCCTCTGGTTCGAGGACCGTGCCCTGCACGACGAGCTCCGCGAGCGAACGGTGGCGACGTATGCGAAAGCGATGCCGCGCCTCGACCCTCCCGGCCGGCGGATCGAGGCCCCGTTCGAGGGCGCCGTCATCCCCGGAATACTTCGGGCGCCGCGCGACACATCGCGTCCGCCCCTTGTGATCCTCGTTCCGGGCCTCGACTCGGTGAAGGAAGAGCTCTACGCGATCGAGAACGATTTCCTCCGCCGCGGACTCGCCACGCTGAGCATCGACGGGCCCGGGCAGGGAGAGAACGCGCCGCGCTTTCCGATCCGCGCCGATTGGTCGAGCGTCATTACGCCGCTTCTCGACCACGTCTCGGCGCACGAGCGCGGCCTCGACCTCGCGCGGGTCGGGCTGATGGGGATCAGCATGGGCGGCATCTACGGTCCACGCGCGGCCGCGAAAGAG
>VAXH01000052.1 GCA_005883955.1 Actinomycetota bacterium
GTCGCTGCCGCTGCGCTACGCCGGCTATTCGACCTGCTTTCGCCGGGAGGCAGGTGCAGCGGGGAAGGACACCCGCGGCATGTTCCGAGTCCACCAGTTCGACAAGGTCGAGATGTTCGTCTACTGCCGGCCGGAGGACTCCTGGGACGAACACGAGCGGCTGCTGATGATCGAGGAAGAGCTCGTTCAGACGGTCGGCCTGCCCTATCGAGTCGTCGACGTCGCCGCCGGCGACCTTGGCGCGCCCGCGGCCAGGAAGTACGACGTCGAAGCGTGGTTCCCCAGCCAGGAGCGCTACCGCGAGATCACCTCCTGCTCGAACACGACCGACTTCCAGGCGCGGCGGCTGCAGATCCGCTTCCGCCCGAACGGCGGGCCGCAGCCCGTGCACACGCTTAACGGCACCGCGGCGACCGACCGCTGGCTGCTCGCCGTGCTGGAGAACTTCCAGCGCGAGGACGGCTCGGTGGAGGTTCCTGCGTCTCTGCAGGAGCACGGAGCCCCGGCGGAGATCAGGCCGACGTAGCTTGCTGCGCGGCCGCGCCGCCATTTAGGCGGCGCCGTTGCTCGAGATCGCCCTCGGCCGAGTCGAGTGCCTGCTCGCGGGCGTTCAGGCTCTGCTCGAACCGCTCGAGCTCGGTCTGGCGCGCGTCCAGCGCCCGCTGTCGGCGCTCGACCGAGGCCTCGAGATCCGCCGCCTGTGCCTCGCGCGAGCCGATCCCCTGCTCGGCCACCGCGAGCCAGGCGCCGCGCTCGCTCAGCTCGGCCGAGAGTTGAGTCAGCTGCGCCTCGCGCTCGTCGAGCTCGGCAAGCTGCCGCTGCGCCTGCTCGACTCGTCGCTGCTCCTCGCGGAGATCGCGCAGCGCGTTCGCGACCTTGGCCTCGGCGACTGCGAGCCGGCCTGCGCGACTTTCCAGCTTCTCCGCCAGCTGGCGGATCCGCGGCTCGCGCTCGTCGACCTCCGCCGCCCGGCGCCGCGCGTCGTGCTCGCGCGGCTCGAGCTCTGCGAGCCGCCGCTCCGCCTCTACAAGCAGCTTCTCTGCACGCGCCTGGTCGGCTTCCAAGCGCGCCCGCAGGCGCGGCAGCTCGGCCTCGCGGGGCGCTAGAGCGGCCACGGCTGCCTCGCGCGCCTCGAGCTCGGCAAACTTGCGCACTACGTCTTGCTCGCGGCGGGTCACGTTCTGCTCCCGTTCGGCCAGCTGCAACTCGGCTGCCCCGACCCATTCGCCCCGCTCGTCGACCTCGACGAGGCGCGCGCTCACCTCCGCCTGCATGCTCTCGAGCTCGACGAGCTGACGACGCCCAGCCTCGACGCGAGCCTCGGCGTCCTTGACCAAACCCTCTCGCCGCCGGAGACCTTCTGCCGCTTCCGCGAGCGCTTGCTCGCGCTCGCCGAGGTCGGCCTGCTGTGCGGCAAGGTCCGTGGAGCGCTCGCCGACCTCTTCCCAGAGCGCCGCTACGCGGGCACTCCGCTCCTCGAGCTCGGCCGCGCGCTGGCGGATCGCCTCCTCGCCGCGCCGCTCGCGCTCGGCGAGGGCCTGCCAGGCAGCCTCCAGTTCCCGTTGGTCGTCGGGCATCTCCTTCAATTCTGCGTCAGGCCCCGGCTACCCTTCCCGCGCGGCGGGGTGCCGGAGCGGTCGAACGGGACGGTCTTTGGCATGGGGGAACCCATGGTTCCCCCATGAGCCCCCTCCTTAGGTGTGAAGATGCGCGGCGGTGGTGAGCGGAGGCGAGCAAAGCCCGCCTCCGCGACAATGGAACTCGGCGGGGTGCCGGAGCGGTCGAACGGGGCGGTCTTGAAAACCGCTGGCGGCCGAAAGGTCGCCCGTGGGTTCAAATCCCACCCCCGCCGCTCTACAACCGCGAGCTTCGGTGCTCCGAGTAGTTTGTCCGTGGTGGCAGCTTTCGAGACTCCCACAGATTTCAAGTTCAACCGGGGCCTGATCGCCGATCCCGAGGCCTTCGCTCGCGATGCGAACGCCGCCTCGTGGTTGTTCCTCTGCGGCGAGGAATTCGCTGAAATGGAGGGAGGAATGTCATACGCCAGTGTTCAGGCGGCGGTGCCCGAGTCAGCGAACGTCGTCAGCGATCCGCCTCGCGTGCTCAACGCGGATCTGGCAAGGCAGCAGGTCGCCGCGCTCGACCAGTTGCCTCGGCCGACGCTCGTGACCTGCCGCACCGGCCCTCGCTCGTCTACCTCTACGCCGGCCTCCGCGCGGGCGCTACGGCAGGTGAAGTGCTGGCGCGAGCCGAAGCCGACGACGCGCCGTTCACCCAATCCGACGAGCTCAAGGCGTGGGTCGCCCAAAGTCTCGGCGAGCTCCTAGCATCCGCTGCCATGGCCACCCGCCAAGCCGCATTTAGCTGCGGGCAACTCCACCTGACAGCGGAGGGTGATCCGGTCCGCATCTCCATGTGCCACTGCCTGGCCTGCCAGCGCCGTACGGGAAGCGCCTTCGGGATCCAGGCACGGTTCCCGTCGGATCGAGTACGCGTCGCCGGCCGCTACAGCGACTACATCCGAATCTCGGACGAGGGCGAGGAGAGAACCTTCCATTTCTGCCCGGACTGCGGCTCGACCGTCTTCTAT
>VAXH01000075.1 GCA_005883955.1 Actinomycetota bacterium
CTCTCGGCGCGGTTTCCGCTTCGCTCCGGCCCAGCGTGCCGCCCGCTCCGCGGCGCGGACGGTCAGGCCCTTGGTGACGATCTCGCGGGCAAGCCGGCGGCGCCCTTCGTTGTCCGGAACGGCAAGAACCGCACGCGCGTGACCATCGGTCAACTCGCCTCGCTCGACCATGCCCAGCACGTCCTCGGGAAGCTCGAGCAGCCGGACCCGGTTGGAGATCGCCGGATTCGAGCGGCCCACGCGCTCGCCGATCTCACCGAGGCTGAGGCCGAACTCGTCGATCAGAAGCGCGTAGGCCCTCGCCTCCTCGACAGGGGAGAGCTGCTCGCGCGCGACGTTCTCGACGATGCCGAGTAGGAGCGTGTCACGGTCGTCCGTCTCTCGAACCAGCGCCGGAATCGTCGGCGTGCCGGCCTGCTGCGCGGCCCGCCAGCGTCGTTCGCCGGCAATCAGCTCGAACCCGCCCGCCGCGCGGGGCCGGACGAGCACGGGCTGAACGATGCCCTGTGCCTTGATCGAATCGGCGAGTGCGGTCGTGGCCTCCGCATCGAACCGCCGCCGCGGCTGTCTCGGATTCGGGTGGATCGTTTCGACCGGGAGGTGTGCGAGCTCGGGTTCGATCGCGCCTCCGATCAGGACCTCGAGGCCGCGGCCCAGGCCGCGGCGGGGTTGGTCAGCTGCGGCGCGATCGGTCATGGCAGTGGATGCCCGGCACTACGGTCGACAAGCTCCATCGCCACCTTCCAGTACGCGTCGGCGCCGGCCGATCGGCGGTCGTAGGCGGTCACCGGCAGGCCGTGGCTGGGTGCCTCGGCAATCCGTACCGAGCGCGGAATGCTGGCCTTGAAGACAAGGTTGCCGAAGTGCCGGCGCACTTCCGCGTCCACGTCCGCCGCGAGTCGAGTCCGCCGGTCGACCATGGTCAGGATCACACCCGCGATCGCGAGCCGCGGGTTCAGACGGCCCCGGATCAGCTCGACCGAACGGACGAGCTGGGCCAGGCCCTCGAGGGCGTAGTACTCGGCCTGCAGCGGCACCAGCACGCGATCCGCCGCTGCCAGGGCGTTGACGGTCAACGGTCCGAGCGAGGGTGGGCAGTCGACGAAGACGAACGAGTAGTCGTCGTTGGCTGTCGCCAGCGCCTCGTTCAGGTAGCGCTCGCCGTCGCCCCGCCGGAAGAGCTCGGCGGCGGTGCCGGCGAGGTCCGGTTTCGCGGGAACGAGATCGAGATTCGCGAAGCGGGTCGGCTTCGCGAGCTGACGAAGCGGTGCGCCGTCGAGCAGGTCGATGCTCGAGCTGCCATTTGCGCGGTCGCCGAGCCCAGAGGTCGCATTCGCCTGCGGATCGAGATCGACGACGAGCGCGCGTTCCCCGGCCTCCGCGAGGCAGGCGGCGAGGTTGATCGCGGTCGTCGTCTTGCCGACCCCGCCCTTCTGATTCGCGATCGCGAAGATACGAACGCTCATGCCCCGAGCCTACGGGTGAGCGCGGACGTTTCTCGAACTGTCCCCGAAGGGAACTGTCCCTCAGCTCAGGCGAGTGGGCGTTTCCTGGCGACACCCGCCCGCCGAGGGAAGCCCGGCGGCGTTGGCTCCAGCTTGCGAAGCACGAGCAAACCTGGAAGCTGCTCGGCTGGTCCACCGCCGAGACGCATGGAAACTCGGCTTGCCGCAGCCGCGTCCGCACTCGGACCGACAAACAAGATCGCAGCCCCGCCCGGCGCGACCAGCGGCAGACACCACTCGGCGGCCACCGGCGGCGGCGCGAGCGCTTTGGCAACCGCAACGCCGAAGCGATCCGTCCCTTGCTCCTCCGCCCGGCCCTGGACGACCGTTACGTTCGGGAAGTCACGAGCGACCTCGCGCAGGAACGTGCATTTGCGGCCGTTCGCCTCGAGCAGTGTTACCTCCCGTTCCGGCAAGGCCGCCGCGAGCGGTATCCCGGGCGCGCCACCGCCCGAGCCGACGTCGACGATCGGCCCCGCAAAACGGCGCACGACGTCGGCGGCAGCAAGGCTGTCGTCTACATGGACACGCACCGCCTCAGCGCGGTCCCGGATCGAGGTCAAGCCGGGCGTCGCAACAAGGGCATTGAGCCAGCGCTCGAGCCGCTCATCCACCCGGTGCGATCACGACGAACCGGTTGGGCTCGGTCCCTTCGCTCGCGGTCGTCACGCCGGGGTAGTCCTTCAACCGCAGGTGCACGACCTTCCGCTCAACCGCAGTCATCGGCTCGAGCTCGACACGCTGCCCGGTCGAGACGGCTCGCTCGGCGCTCCGCACCGCGAGCGCGTCCAGCGACGCCTTGCGGCGCTCGCGATAGCCGGCAGCATCGACGACGATCGCCTTCCGGTCCTCGATCTGGCCGCGATAGACGATCGCGTTCGCCAGGTACTGGATCGCGTCGATCGTCTGACCGTGCTTGCCGATCAGCAAGCCCAGGTCACGACCGGAGAAGGCGGCGGTGAGCGTCTCGTCGTCCTCGTCGATCGTCAGCCGGGCATGGATGCCGATCTCGCGGACAATCCGGTTGAGAAGCTCGCGCACGTTGGCGGCAAGCTCGCTCTCGTCGACAACCTCGGCGGCGCTGTCCCCATTGCCGTCCGCAGCAACCGTCGCGATCACCCGGGCCGGAGCAAAGCCGACGCCGAGCAGGCCGCGCTCGCCTTCAGAGATCACCTGGAACTTGACCGCCGCCTTGTCGAGCCCCGGCTGGAGCTTCTCGAGCTCCCGCAGCGCCGACCATTTCGCCTCGCCGACGGTCTCACCCGTGGCTTCGATCTGAAGTTGCTCGTTCATCGTCTCGCTCGCTTCTTGCGCTTGACCTTACGCGGCTGTGAGGGCGCGGCGGCACGGGCCGTTGCGGGCTCCTTTGCAGCGCCGTCTTCCGCCGGCGCCTCCTTCGGCGGTGTCCGGGACGAGCGGCGTTGCGGCTGCGCCGGAGGCGTCTTCTGCGTCAGGCGTCGCGTCACGAGACCCTGGCCGACGGTCCAGAGGTTTGTCGTCACCCAGTAGATGACGAGCCCCATCGGAAACCGAAGCAGGAAGGTGATGAAGAAGATCGGCAGCACCATCATCAGGTACCGCTGTGTCTTATCCATCGTCGCGGACATGAAATATGTGGAGGAGACCTGACTCGCCGCGTAGATAACGAGCAGTAGATATCCCGACCAGTGCGCGCTCGCGTGCTCGGCGATGTTCGGGACGATGTGCAGCCACGAGAACTTGTGCTGCAGAACAGCTTCGTGCCCGCCCGGCGGGTGTTTCGAGAACTTCCGGAGCACGAAGTAGAGCGCGAAGAAGACCGGCAGCTGCGCCACCAGCGGCAGGCAGGACGCGGCCGGGTTGATCTGGTTCTCGCGGTAGAACTTCATCAGCTCTTCCTGCTGGCGTTTCTTGTCGGTCTTGTACTTCTGCTGGATCGCCTTCATCTCGGGCATGTGGCGCTGCATCGCCTGCATCGAGTGGATCTGCCTCACGGTCAGCGGTACGAGGATGACGCGCACGAGAATCGTCAGCGCGACGATCGACCAGGCCCACGGCAGCCCGACCGTGCCGTGCAGCCAGTCGAGAATGTGACGGAGAATGTCCTCGATCGGCGAAAGCGGGCTGAAGACGATCAAGGAGCTGCTCCCGTTTGCCGGCGGAGGGGGGAACCCTGGGTTCCACCGCCTCTGAACAGGCTCTGGTCCTTGGCGTAGTCGACCCCACCGTGGCTCCAGGGATTGCAGCGAAGGAGCCGCCAGCCGGCGAGAATCGAGCCCTTGACAAAGCCGTACTCGCGTAGCGCGTCGAGCGCGTACTGCGAGCAGGACGGGTGGTACTTGCAGCGGTTGCCGAGCAACGGGCTGACCGTCCAGCGATAGACGTAGACGATCGCGATCGCGAGATACCTCATACCGATGCCTTCCCCAGCACCTCGTCGACGCGCTCGCCCAGCCACTCGGCGCCGCGGTCCTCGGCCGCCTCGGTCAGGCCCGGCCTGACGATCAGCACGTAGTCGCGGTCGGGAGGAAGGGTCTCCAGACGGGCGCGCCAGAGCTCGCGCAGGCGACGCTTGATCCGGTTTCGGGCAACTGCGCCGGCTACGGCCTTCTTCGGAACCGAGAGCCCCAGGCGCGGCTCGCCGCCGTCCTCCTCGCGCGCGAACCAGTAGAGGGTGAGGTAGCGGGTCGAAACGGAGCGTCCATGTCGGTAGACCGCATCGAAGTCCCGCGATCGCGAGAGGCGGTGGCGGCGCTGCACGTCGGCGGCGCGCCTACGCGGAGAGACGCTTGCGGCCACGGGCGCGGCGCCGCTTCAGGATCGCGCGACCGGCACGCGTCGCCATCCGGGCGCGAAAACCGTGCTTGCGCTTCCGGCGGCGAACGTTGGGCTGGTAGGTCCGCTTCACGAGAGGTTGAAAGACGGAAAGAGCGCCACAATGGATGCGCGCCGGGGCCAGTATAGACGAGCGACTCGGGGTCGCTTGTCCACAGAGAATTGTGTCCTTCCGGTGAACGCCAAGCGGCGCGGCTGAGCCAAACAGGAGCGCTTTTCGTCGTCCGTTCAGACACAAATCCACAGGTGTGGAAATGTATGTGGGTCACTCGTTAATCGCCTGCAAAAAGCGTACTTTTCCCTCACGACAAATCCCCCGGAAGGGGCGTTGAGTACTGCGACGGACGTTGCTATGCTCGCCCTTCTTTTCGGTCGAGCAAGGGAGCGTCCCGCCGGGGTGGAGAAGCCAATCGAGCTGACTGCGGAAGGCGTCTGGAACGAGATTTCGGGTCGGCTCCGGGAGGCGCTCAACGAGAACACTTTTTCGACCTGGTTCGCCGAGGTCGACGCCGTCGAAATCACCGACGGCGAGTTCGTTCTCCGTGTTCCGAACGACTTCACGCGCGAATGGATCGAGGGCCATTTCCTCGGTTTGATCGAGGCCGCGCTGGCGGAGGTCGCCGGCGAGCGTTCGATCCGGCTGCAGATCGCGGAGCACCCTGCGAAGGTAAAGGGGGAGCCGAAGCTGGGTGACCAGACTGCCCAGCCCGGGCTCCTCAGCATCAACGCGAAATACACCTTCGACTCATTCGTGATCGGCTCGTCGAACCGCTTCGCGCACGCGGCTGCGCTCGCCGTGGCGGAGGCGCCGGCGCAGGCCTACAACCCGCTGTTCATCTACGGTGGGACGGGGCTCGGCAAGACCCACCTCCTGCAAGCGGTCTCGCAGTACGTCGGCGAGCACCCGGGCAATCTCTCGGTGCGCTACGTCACGAGCGAGACGTTCATGAACGACTTCATCAACTCGCTGCGCGACAAACGGATCGAGGGCTTCAAACAGCGCTACCGCACCTATGACCTGCTGCTCGTCGACGACGTCCAGTTCTTCGAGCACAAGGAGCGGATCCAAGAGGAGTTCTTCCACACCTTCAACTCGCTCTACGAAAGCGGCAGCCAGATCGTGATGTCGTCCGACCGGCCACCACGCGACATTGCGACGCTCGAGGAGCGGCTGCGCTCGCGCTTCGAGTGGGGGCTGATCACAGACATCCAACCGCCCGATCTCGAGACGCGCATCGCGATTCTCCGCAAGCGAGTCAAGACCGACAACATCAACGTCCCCGACCCACAGGTGCTGACGTTCATCGCCGGCCGGGTGACAACGAACATTCGCGAGCTCGAGGGAGCGCTCACGCGGGTCGTCGCCTTCTGCTCGCTGACCGGGCGGCCGATGAACGAGGAGCTCGCGCAAGACGTCTTGAAAGACGTCTTCCCACAAGGGGATCTCCCACAGGTGACGATCGAGCGGATCCAGGAGATCACCTCCGACCGCTTCGGCCTCTCCCTCGACGAGCTCTGCGGCGACCGCCGGTCGCAGAACATCGTCTACCCGCGCCAGGTCGCGATGTACCTCTCGCGCGAGCTGACCGACTCCTCGCTGCCGAAGATCGGCAAGCAGTTCGGCGGCCGCGACCACACGACTGTCATCCACGCGACCTCCAAGATCGCCCGCCTGATCCGCGAGGACCGCTCTGTGTACAACCTCGTGCAAGAGTTGACCGCACGCATCAAACAAGTCCGGTAGAAGTGTGGAAGTGTGACGATCCAGCTTTCAAGCGTGTCGAAAACGGCTCGTTCTCCCCAACCACCGTCCCCGTCCGAAACCGAGCAACCATGCGCTCCGACACCGTCGTCCCCGGCATCCACAATCCCTATGACTTCTACGAAGGGATTTATTTAAATGCTTGATGCAGAAACCGTGGTTAGCTCCGGGACGATGAAGGTCACCTGTCCGCGCGAAGAGCTGACCCAGAAGCTCGGCGTCGTTTCACGCGGCGTCTCGACGCGAACCGCGGTGCAGATTCTCGGCGGCGTTCTCCTGAAAGCCGAGGCCGGCCAGTTGACGCTGGCCGCGACGGACATGGAGCTCTCGCTGCGTGCGTCGCTCGACGCACGAGTCGAAGCTGAAGGCGCAGTCGTCGTGCCCGGGCGGCTGCTGGTCGAGCTTGCGCGGCTCCTGCCCGACGCGGGGGTATCGATCGCGCAGCGCGCGGACGAAGGCGTGATCCAAATCAAGAGCGGCTCGTTCGAGTCGCGGCTGAACACGTACACGGCGGAAGACTTTCCGCGGCTGCCTGACGCGGAGGGCCTCGAGCGCCACGCGGTCGAACGAGACGCGTTGCTGGAGACAATCTCCCGCGTCGGCCGCTCGGCGTCGCGGGACGAATCGCGGCCGGTCCTGACGGGGATCCTCGTTCGCTTCGAGCCCGGCAAGCTGGTGATGGCCGCGACCGACTCCTACCGGCTCTCGGTCAAGGAGACCGCGCTCGAGGGGACCGTGCCGGAGTTGGAGGCAATCGTGCCGGCGCGGGCTCTCACAGAGCTCGCGCGCATCGGTCAGGGCGCCGAGCAGATCGAGCTCGGCGTGCACGAGAACCAGGTCGTCTTCGGTGTCGACGGCACCTGGCTGACGACGCGCCGGATCGACGGGCAGTTCCCGAACTACAAACAGCTGATCCCGGAGAGCTTCGAGTACGAGGTGCCGCTACCGCGCGACGAGGTGCTCGACGTCGTTCGGCGAATCGCGGTGATGGCGCAGCGCAACTCGCCTCTGCGGCTTCGCTTCGCCGAGGGCGAGCTGACCGTGTCGGCGCGCACGCAGGACGTCGGTGAGGCTCAAGAGTCGCTACCGGTCTCGTTCACGGGCGAAGCGCTCGAGATCGGCTTCAACGCCGAGTTTCTCCGCGACGGGATCGAATCTGTGGCCGGCGAAACCGTGCGCTTCCGGCTGATCAGTCCGCTCCGGCCCTGCGTTCTTCAGGCCGAGGGCAGCGACGACTTCCTGTACCTGATCATGCCTATTCGGCTTGCCGGCTGAAATTGACACTCAGGCACCCTGGCAGCACAGCATCTGTCGGTATCGACGGGTGCACGGGCAGAGCCCGCACACCCTCTAAACGGGCGTCGTCAAGCGACGCCCTTGGTCCGGACTGATCGTCGACAAGGTCTCGCTGAGAGATTTCCGCTCGTATGCTCGGCTCGAGCTCGAGTTGGAGCCCGGGCTCGTGCTCGTGGTCGGTCCGAATGGGGCCGGCAAGACGAACCTGCTCGAGTCGCTGCACGTCGGCACGCAGGGGTTCTCGCCGCGGACGCGCAATGACGCGAGCCTGATTCGCTTCGGCCGCGAAGGCGCCCGGATTGCGTTGCACGGCGACCACGCGGGCTCGCCGGTCGAGCTGAACGTCGTCCTCCAGGTCGGCGCCGCCAAGCGGGCGAGCCTCAACGGTGCGCGGTTGCAGGCAGCCGAGCAGCTTCGCGCAGAGGTCGCAACGCTCGTCTTCACGCCCGACCGGCTTGTCGTCGTCAAGGGCGGACCCGCCGCGAGACGGGCATACTTCGACCGTGCGCTGAGTCGCGGGACGCCGACCCAGGCTGCCCTGCCCGCCGAATACGCTGCCGCGCTGGCACAGAGGAATGCGTCGTTGCGTGGGATCTCGCTCGGCTACAGCACCCGGGAGGCCTTGCGTCCATGGACCGAGCGGGTCGCCGACCTCGGCGCGCAGCTTGTTGCCGCGCGGCGAGATGTGATCGCGGCGCTCGAGCCGTTATTCGCGGCGCGCGCCGGGGAGCTCGGGCTTTCGGATGCCGCGCTTCGGTACGAGGCCCACCCTCCGTCCGTGGAGTCCCTCGAGGCTCGCCTCGATCGCGATCTCGATCGCGGTGCAACCGGCCTGGGGCCGCATCTCGACGACGTCGAGATCCTCGCCGGCGAGCGGGATCTCCGCACCTTCGGCTCGCAGGGTGAGCAGCGCCTCGCGGTGCTGGCGCTACTGCTCGCGGAGGCGGAGCTCGTCCGCGAACGACGCGGCGTGCCACCGCTGCTGCTGCTCGACGACGTCCTTTCAGAGCTCGACCCGGAACGGCGCCGGATATTGGCCGAACGGCTGCCGGCCTACGGCCAGGCGCTGATCACGACCACGAGTGCGGCCGCCCTGCCGGTCGAGCCGAACCAGCTCGTCGAAGTTGAGGCAGGGGAAGCCGGGACGGTGCTGCGGTGAAGCACCTGGGCGACGAGGTCAAGCGCGAGCTCGGTCGCTTCGGGCCCGAAGGTGGGATCAGCGAGCTCGTGGAGGCGTGGCCGGCGGCGGTCGGTGAGACGATCGCCCGGAGCGCCTGGCCGGCGCGAGTGGCCCGGGACGGCACGCTCCACGTCAACACCACCGATTCGATCTGGGCCTTCGAGCTGACGGGCCGGGCAGCAGAGATTGCGAAGCGGCTGGGCGTCGAGCGCGTTCGCTTCGCCCCCGGACGCCTTCCCGATGCCGACGATCCGGGCCCGAAAGAGGCCGAATCGGGACCGCCGAAGCCGTCCGAGAGCCTCCGCGAGGAGGGCGCCCGCCTGGCCGCCGGAATCGAGGATGAAAATCTGCGCAAACTCGTTGCACGAGCCGCCGCAGCAAGCCTTGCGAGGGGCATTTCCGACCGCTCGGTCTGGTAGACTGTGAGTGCGTCCAACGTGGCCCGTTTGCAGGGCTTTTTTATTGACTGAAGCTTCCTATACCGCTAAAGACATCACCGTCCTCGAAGGCCTCGAGCCGGTCCGGCTGCGCCCGGGCATGTACATCGGTTCGACCGGCTCGCGGGGACTGCATCACCTCGTCTACGAGGTCGTCGACAACTCCGTCGACGAGGCCCTCGCGGGCCGTAACGACCGCCTTGACGTAATTCTCCATCCGGACAACTCGGTCACGGTCACAGACCAGGGGTCGGGAATCCCGGTGGACGTCATGCCGGAGCAGGGATTGCCGGCGCTGACGGTCGTGTTGACGAAGCTCCACGCCGGCGGCAAGTTCGGCGGGGACGGGTACAAGGTGTCCGGCGGACTGCACGGCGTCGGCGTATCGGTCGTCAATGCCCTCTCGGAGTGGCTAACGGCAGAAGTCCGCCGCGACGGCAAGGTCTACCGGCAGGAATTCGCGCGCGGTGTCCCGACGACCGACCTGGAAGTCGTCGGCAAGGTTCCGAAGGGCGAGTCCGGGACGACGATCTCGTACATGCCGGACGCAGAGATCTTCGAGGAGCTCGAGCTGTCGACGGACACCCTCGTCCAGCGTCTGCGTGAGACGGCGTTCCTCACGCGCGGGCTGCGCATCGTCCTCACCGACGAGCGAGCCGGCGGCGCCACGCAGGAGTTCCTCTACGAGGGGGGCATCCGCGACTTCGTCGGCTACATCAACGAATCCAAGGACCCCGTCCACAAGCACATCGTCTATTTCGAGGGGGCCAACGACGACGGCCAGGTCGAGATCGCGATGCAGTGGAACACGAAATACATCGAGTCTGTGTTCTCGTTTGCGAACAACATCAACACGCACGAGGGCGGTTCCCATCTCTCGGGCTTCAACGCTGCGTTGACCCGCACTTTGAACAAGTACGCCCGCGACAAAGCGCTGCTCAAGGAAAAGGACGACAACCTCGAGGGCGAGGACGTTCGCGAGGGTCTTGCGGCTGTGATCTCGGTGAAGCTCCAGGACCCGCAATTCGAGGGTCAGACGAAGACGAAGCTCGGCAACCCGTGGGTTCGCGGCTTCGTCGAGCAGACGGTCAACGCGCGGCTCGCCGAGTTCCTCGAGGAGAACCCGACCGACGCGAAGCAGATCATCCTGAAGGCGATCTCCGCTGCACGCGCTCGGCAGGCAGCGCGGAAGGCGCGTGAGCTCACTCGTCGCAAAGGCGCCTTCGGCGGCGGGATGGCGAAGAAGTTCGCCGACTGTCAGATCCGCGATCCGGAGTTGACGGAGCTCTTCATCGTCGAGGGTGACTCCGCAGGAGGCTCCGCCAAGCAGGCGCGCGACAAGTCGAACCAGGCGATCCTGCCGCTGCGTGGGAAGATCATCAACAGCGAGAAGAACCGGATTGGCAAGGTTCTCTCGAACAACGAGATCCAGTCGCTCGTGCAGGTGATCGGAACGGGCATCGGCGAAGAGTTCGACATCGCGAAGCTTCGCTACAACCGGATCATCGTCATGACCGACGCCGACGTGGACGGCGCGCACATCCGGACGCTGATCCTGACCTTCCTCTACCGGCACATGCCCGAGCTCTTCGACCGCGGCCACGTCTACATCGCCGTGCCACCGCTCTATCTCGCCAAGGTCGCCGGCCGCGAGACGTACCTGATCAAGGACGTCCAGCTCGAGGAGCTGCTCGTGCGCGAGAAGTTCCCGGAGCTCGAGATTCGCTCGCGCGAGGGCACGCCGGTCAAGCTGACGGAGTCGCGCTATGGGCGCTTCCAGCGCGCGCTGACAGAGTACGAGGGCTGGTCGGCGAGGCTACGCTCGGACTTCGGTGTGCAGCCCGCCGACTTTGTGATCGCGCACCGCCTCGTGGAGACCGATGCAGCCGTGCCCGCCGACGTGGCCAAGCTGCTCGAGAACGCGCCGAACAACGGCTACGCCTTCTCCATTCTCTCTTCGGATGAAGACCGCGTGCGCGTAAAGATGATCGAAGTCGAGACGAGTGCTGCGACCGACGTCGCAGTTCCCAAGGAGCTTCTCGCCTCGCCGATCTACGACCACGTTCGTCGCACCTACAGCCGGCTGGCCGAGATTGCAGGCGGGCTGCCGCCGTTCACGCTCGGTCTTGGCAAGAAGCGCGCCGAAGCGGAGACGTTCGAAGAGCTCCGCGACGAAGCGATCAACCTCGCAAAGGAGGGTGTACAGATCAGCCGCTTCAAGGGTCTCGGCGAGATGAACCACGGCCAGCTCTGGGAAACGACCATGGACCCCGCTCGCCGCGTTCTCGTTCGCGTCGACGTCGAGGATGCCTCTGCCGCCGATCTCTGGTTCTCGCGCTTGATGGGCGACCAGGTCGAGCCGCGGCGAGATTTCATCGAGCAGAACGCGACCGACGTGCGCTTCCTGGATGTCTGATCTGCTCCCGGACAGTCCGCTTTCCGGCGGACGCATCGAGTCGCGCGAGCTCGACCAGGAAATGCGGTCGAGCTTCCTCGACTACGCCATGTCGGTCATCGTCAGCCGCGCGCTGCCGGACGTCCGCGACGGTCTGAAGCCGGTTCACCGCCGCGTCCTCTACGGGATGCACGAGGACGGTCTCCAGCCCGGCCGCCCATACAAGAAGTCGGCGGCGACGGTCGGCACGGTCATGAGCCGCTATCACCCGCATGGCGACTCGGCAATCTACGACACACTCGTCCGGATGGCGCAGCCGTTTTCGTTGCGCTATCCCCTTGTTGACGGTCAGGGCAACTTCGGCTCAATCGACGGCGATCCAGCGGCGGCTATGCGCTACTCAGAAGCGCGGCTCTCGCGCATCGCCACCGAGCTCTTGCGCGACATCGACGCCGCCACCGTCGATTTCGAGCCGAACTACGACGAGTCCCGCCGGCAGCCGAGCGTTCTCCCTTCGCGCTTTCCCAACCTGCTCGTCAACGGCTCGGCCGGGATCGCGGTCGGGATGGCCACCAACATTCCCCCGCACAATCTCGGCGAGGTGATCGACGGGATCGTTGCGATGGTCGACGACCCGAACATCGACGTTGAACGGCTCTTGCGCCACGTGAAGGGTCCGGACTTCCCGACCGGCGGTTACATCGTTGGACGCTCCGGAATCCGTGACGCCTATCGCTCGGGCAGGGGTCGTATCGTCATGCGGGCGCGCGCCCACATCGAGGAGCTGCGCGGGGGCAAGAACGCGATCATCGTCACCGAGCTGCCCTACGGCGTAAAGAAGGGCGGCGAAGGCGGCGTCATCGAGAAGATTGCCGAGCTCGTCGAGAGCAAGGTCCTGAACGAGATCCCGATGACCGACGACGCTCTTGCGGATCACTCGGACAAGGACGGGATGCGGATCTACATCGAGCTGAAGCGCGAGGCGGTTCCGCAGGTTGCACTGAACAAGCTCTTCAAGCACACGCCGCTGCAGACCTCCTTCGGCTACAACGCGGTCGCGCTCGTGGACGGCGTCCCGAAGACGCTTTCGCTGCTCGAGCTGATCCGCCACTACCTCGATTTCCAACGCGAGGTCGTCACGCGCCGGTCGAAGTACGAGCTGCGCAAGGCCGAGGACCGCGCGCACGTCCTCCAGGGCTATCTGATCGCTCTCGACAACCTCGACGCGGTGATCGCCTTGATCCGCGGCTCAGCCGACACCGATAGCGCGCGCGAGGGGCTGATGGAGCAGTTCGACCTCTCCGAGATCCAGGCACAGGCGATCCTCGACCTGCGACTCGCTCGACTGACCGGGCTGGCACGGAAGGAGGTCGACGATGAGTTCGCCGATCTACAAGAGCGGATCGCGGAGTTGCGCGCGATTCTCGGCGACCAATCGCGGATCGACGACCTGATCAAGGAAGAGCTGCTCGAGATCAAGCAGATCTACGGAAAGAACGACAGCAGGCGCACGGAGATCGTTGCCGCCGAAGACGAGCTCGAGCTCGAGGATCTGATCGCGGAGGAGGACATGGTGATCGCGATCACGCGCTCGAACTACATCAAGCGCCTGCCGGTCACGACCTATCGCGAGCAGAAGCGCGGCGGCCAGGGCGTGATGGGGATGGACCTGAAGGAGGACGACTACATCGAGCACCTGTTCGTCGCCTCCACACACGACTACGTCCTCTTCTTTACCAACGTTGGCAAGGTCTACCGGCTGAAGGTGCACGAGCTGCCGCTCGGCTCCCGTCAGTCGAAGGGCCGCGCGATTCAGAACTTGCTCCCGTTCCGTCAGGGCGAGCAGGTGCGCGCGGTGATCCAGACGCGCGACTTCGAGGAGTCGAAGTACCTCGTCTTCGCGACGAAGGTCGGGATCGTCAAGAAGACCGAGCTCGCCGCGTACAACACCCCGCTCAAGGCCGACGGGATCATCGCGATCAAGATGCGCGACGACGACGAGCTCGTCTCTGTCCAGCACTCGACGGGCGACGACGACATCCTGATGGTCTCGCGCATGGGCCAGGCGATCCGCTTCAGCGAGAAGCAGGCGCGCCCGATGGGCCGCGACACCGGGGGAGTCAAAGGCATGGGTCTGCGGAAGGGTGACGAGGTCATCTCCGCAGACGTCATCGGTGCCAACGAAGGCGACCTGCTCGTGGTCACGGAGAACGGCTACGGAAAACGGACGAAGCTGGCCGATTATCCGCGCAAGGGCCGTGGCGGCCTAGGCGTCAAAACGGCGCAGCTCGTCGAAGGCAAGGGCCGCCTCGTCGGCGCGCGCGTTGTCCGTGACGGCTACCAGGTGATGCTGATCTCGACCGGCGGCACCGTGATCAAGATGCCGGTGGACGACATCAAGCGCTCGGGGCGCTCGACCCAAGGCGTGATCGTGATGCGGTTCAAGACCGACGACGAGCGCGTCTCCGCGCTGGCACCGGTGGTCGAGTCCGACGAGGACGAGGTCGTCGCTGAAGAATCGGCTTCAGAAGTTGCATCCGTATCCCCAGAGGGGTAGTTTCTGGTAGAAGCAGGCGGATTTTGCAATAGTTTCCTGTTGCGTCCCTTTCCAAATTGGAGTTGGGGCGCTATATGTTCAAAGTAGGAAACCAGCCGCAAGGCGAGCCGCAAGGAGAGGTGGACATGACCTACAGCAAGAACGTGGAACTCCTCGAGCCTATCGACCTCTCCGAGCATCTCGACAAGGTTGAGCTCTATCTCGGCCAGGTCTGCCAGATCGCCGGCATCTCGAAGATGCAGCTCGACTACTGGACGAACAAGGCGCAGATCCCGACCAAGGGCAAGAAACAGCGGATCTACGACATCGACGCGCTCGAGACCGTGATGCTGATCAAGCAGGCCAAGGACAAGGGCCTCAACCTCGGTGCGGCGATCGATGCCGCCCGGCGGTTCAGAGAAGCCGGCACAGAGGCTCCGGTCTAGGCTTTCTTCGGGCCCTCCTCGCGCAGGGCGGCGGCTGCGTCTTCGGGCGCAAGCGAGTTGACATAGATGCCGGCGCCGAGCTCGATGCCGGCGAAGACCGTCAGGCGCGGCAGCACCTCGATGTGCCAGTGGCCCTCGTCGTGGAGCCAGGCATTGAGCGGCACCGGGCCCTCGAGGGAATGCAAGCGTCGCAGCGCCTCGGCCAGGACGGTCAGGGCCGCCAGCAGCAGGTCGCTCTCGTACCCACTTCCCCCGGGATGCTCGCGCGGGGCAATCAGCAACTCGTACGGGAGGCGACCGCCGTAGGCGGCGAGGAGGACGATTCCGTCGAGCTCGAGGATCGCACGTTCGTGTGAGGCGCCGAGCTCCGAGGCGATATGCGCGCAGACGGCGCACTCCGAGCCTGGCTCGCCTTCGGCGACGACGGTTGGCGGCGGCTCGCTCAGCCAGGCAAGCTGCGTGTGGCTGTGAGGAAGGCTTGCGCCTGCCTCGCGCCCTTCGTTCAGGAGGGCATGGACGTACGGGAAGCCTGCCTCGCGTGCGGCCCGTGACCGCTCGCGCCACGCGGTTGCCACCCCCCCGACCTCGTCTTCGGTCAGCTCGGAAAACGAGCGAACGTGCCGCGGTGTCGAGACGACGACCTCGTGATGCTCGAAGATGGGGTAGAGATTCGGGACGACGCGGACTGTCCAGCCGGCCGTGTCCGGGCCGCCGCCGCCCGGGCGGATCGCGAAGGTCTCGGGTGGAGTCCTGTCCTCCCGTCCCTCGCAGAACGGGCACGAGATCAGCTCTTCCTCGGTCGGCAGGTCGAGGTCCGCCCGGGCGCTCGCTCCCGGCCTCTGCGCCCGTCCCGGCGCGATGACGACCCACTGGCGGGTGACCGGGTCTTGCCGGAGCTCAGGTCTCAGCTCGAGGCTCCGCCGCCGTTTCTCTTCTTGTCGATGAAGGGACTCAGCAGGTCGATCGGCGCCGGGAAGACGATCGTCGTCGACTGCGAGGAGCCGAGCTCGAGCAGCGTCTGCAGGTAGCGGAGCTGCAGCGCGATCGGGTGGTCGGCGATCACGACGGCCGCGTCCTTCAGCCGCTCTGAGGCCTGGAACTCGCCCTCGGCGTTGATCACCTTCGCGCGCCGCTCGCGCTCTGCCTCGGCCTGGCGGGCCATCGCGCGCTGCATGCCCGAGGGGATTTCCACGTCCTTGACCTCGACGATCGAGACCTTGATCCCCCAGGGCGACGTCGCCTCGTCGATGATCCCCTGCAGGATCGCATTGATCTTCTCCCGCTCGGCGAGCAGCTCGTCGAGCTGGTGCTGGCCCAGCACGGAGCGCAGCGTCGTCTGCGCGATCTGGGAGGTCGCGACCATGAAGTTCTCGACCTGGACGATCGCGGCCTTCGGCTCGACGATCCGGAAGTACGCGACCGCGTTCACGCGCACCGGCACGTTGTCCTTCGTGATTACTTCCTGCGGCGGAATGTTGAGGGTGATCGTCCGCAGGTCGACTCTGACCATCCGGTCGACGACCGGGATCAGGATGAAGAGGCCCGGTCCCTTCGGCTCAGGGAGCAACCGGCCGAGCCGAAAGATGATCCCGCGTTCGTACTCGCGTGCGACCTTGATCGCGGAGATCAGAAAAAGGAGCAGCAGAAAGAGGAGAACGACGACGATGATCAGCACGGCAGCCATGGAGGTCCTTTCGCGGGGATTAGGATCCTAAGGCGTTCGCTTGCGACGCCGCCGTGAAGGATGTCGCGGCTTTGCCGGGGCATCCGGCTAATCCCGGTTGCAAAGTCACCATCGCAGACGATTTCTGCATCCGATCGTCCTAAGAGACTGTGGCCTGCTCGGCGGGCTCGAGCGGCTCGACGTCGAGGACGAGGCCGGGCTCGACGTTGTCGACGCGGACCTTTTGGCCGCGTTTGAGAGCAAGACCTTCCGGTGCCTTCGCTCGCCAGAGCTCGCCGCGGACGAAGACCTGGCCGTCACCGCGGAACTCGCCGATCTCTCCGACGATCGTCTGCGGGCCGACCGAGACCGGGCTCCGGCGCACCTGGACCGCCTTTGTCATCGCGAAGAGCCACGCCGAGCCCAGGACGATCGCGATCGACACGACCAGCCAGGCGTTCGCGTGGTAGGGCGAGGGTGCGTTTCGGAACAGCATCAGCGCGCCGATCACGAAGGCGATCAGGCCGGAGACCGTCAACGCGCCGTGGCTCGTCACGTGTGCATCGATCACGAGCAGCGCGATCCCGAGGATGAGGAGGGCGAGCCCCGCCCAGCTGATCGGCAGCACCGAGAACCCGAACAGCGCCGTCACGAGCGCGACACCGCCGAGCGCTCCCGGTAACACGACCCCGGGGTGGAAGACCTCGTAGGCGATCCCGGCGATCCCGGCGAGGAAGAGGAGGGTGATCAGGTTCGGGTCGATCAGGACGTTCAGGAAGCGCGTGAAGAAGCTCGGGCCGACGTAGGTGATCTGTGCGTTCGCGGTGTGCAGCCTGTAGTGATTCGGGATCGTCACCCGACCGTCGATCCTGTTCAGCAGCGTCGGCAGGTCCGGCGCGAGCACATCGATCACATTTATCCGAAGCGCCTGCTTCTCGGTCAGATTCGAGGCCTTGCGGACGGCCTTGTCCGCCCAGGCGGCGTTTCGTCCGTGGTCAGCGGCGAGCGCGCGTAGCTTGGCGGCGAAGTGGTTGATCACCTTTCGGCGCAGGTCGGAGCCGAGGTTGCCGCCGCTCTGGTCGATCGGGGTCGAGGAGCCGATGTTCGTATCCGGCGCCATCGCCAGCACGTCTGCGGCCTCGGAGACGAAGACGCCGGCCGAAGCGGCCGCGCCGCCCTTCGGCGCGATGTAGACGATCACCGGTATCTTCGAGGCGAGCTCTTTCTTGTAGATCGCCTCCATCGAGCTCGAAAGTCCGCCGGGGGTGTCGAGCAGGATGACGGCGGCGTCGTAGTGGTCCTTCTGCGCCCGATCGAGCTGATGGTTGACGTAGTCCTGCGTGACCGGATTGATCTCGAGCGAGAAGTGAATCGCCAGGACGCGCGGCCTCGAGGCCGCGTTAGCCGAGGCTGCGAACACGAGAGCCACGGCCAGCAAGCCGAAAAGCGCAAGGTGTGCTTTCACGACTGTTAAGACTTTAGCTCTGCGCCCAGGTTTGGCCTTGCGGCCCGGTCGTGCCTCTGCCACTCTCGGGAACGGGTCTCCCGCGCGTGAAGCTCCTTCCTGCCGCAATCGTGCTCTTCTTCGCCGCGCCCGCAGTCGCGTTGGCGTCACCGAGCGTCGTTGCTCGCGACCTGCACGTGCGCAGCGGGCTCGTCGCCCAGGCGCCGAATGCGTTCGATCTCGTCGGCCTGCACTGGAAGGGATCGGGAGTCGTTCGTTTCCGCACGCAGCGCGCGGACGGGAGCTGGAGCACTTGGCACCTCTCGGCGCCCGAGTCGGACGACCTGCCGGATCGAGGCACCGCCGAGGCGCGGCGAAGCCGTGGCTGGCATCTCGGCAACCCCTTCTGGGTTGGCCGCTCCGAGCGAATCCAGTACCGACTCGATGGGCGGATCAAAAAGCTACGGGCGTTCTTCGTCCGCAGCCCGCTGCTCGGCGGGACGCCGCAGCAGGTGAAGCCGTTCACGGAGAACGCGCCGACGATCATCACGCGCGCGGAGTGGGGCGCGAACGAGGCGATCCGCCGTAACAGGAAGAAGGGCCCCAAGTTCGCGGACAACATCCACCTCGCGATCGTCCACCACACGGCTGGCACGAACAACTACTCGCGCTCGCAGTCGGCCGCGATCGTCCGCGGGATCGAGCTCTACCACGTGCTCGGAAACGGCTGGGACGACATCGGCTACAACTTCCTCGTCGACAAGTACGGCCAGGTCTTCGAGGGCCGATACGGCGGGATGGAGAAGGCGGTCGTCGGCGCCCACGCGATGGGCTTCAACTTCGGCGCGGTCGGGGTGGCGCTGCTCGGCAACTACAACGGCGCGGGTCTGACCGCCGCCGCGCGCGCGTCGCTCGTGAAACTTCTGGCCTGGCGGCTCGACGTTGCGCACCTCGACCCGCTCTCGCACGTAACGAGAATCTCGGCCGGAAATCCGGAGTACGCCCAAGGGACCTCGGTCGACCTGCGCGCCGTCTCGGGCCACCGCGATACCTACCCGACGAGCTGCCCGGGCAACAACGTCTACGCTCAGCTCCCGTCGATCACGCGGCAGATCGCTGCGACCGGGCTGCCGAAGATCTACTCGCCGGTCGTGATCGGCGCCGTCGGTGGCAGCGTGCGCTTCACGGCTCGGCTGTCGTCGGCTGTGCCGTGGACGGTCACGGTCGTCGATTCGCTCGGCAGGACCGTGGCTTCACAGACCGGGACGGGCACCGATGTCGATTGGACCTGGGACGCGAGCCTGACGCCGGCCGGGCTCTACAGGTACACGATCTCCGCCGGCGGGGCGGGCACCGCGGCCGCCCGGCCGGTGACGGGCGCGATCGGGGCGACGCTGCCGACCGTGGCCGTGACCCAGCTCCGCGTCGATCCATCCGTCGTCAGCCCGAATGGGGACGGCGTCGGCGACACCGCTCGGATCAGCTACTTCTTGAGTGCGTCTGCCCCGGTCACCATCACGCTCGCGGACGCGGCGGGGCATCAGCTCGCGACGTTGTTCAGTGGCATCGTCGACCAGGGCTCGCACTCGTTTGTCTGGAACCAGATCGGGCTCGCCGACGGGCGTTACTCGATCGCGATCACGGCCGGCTCGACGACGGGCAAACGCGTCACGAGCAAGACGACGTTCTACGTCGACCGAACGCTCGCGGAGCCGAAGCTGTCCGCCGCCGCGCTGTCCCCGAACGGAGACGGGCTCTTCGACTCGACCGCACTCTCGTTCCGGCTCAACGCTGCTGCGGCTGTGCGGGTCGAGCTTTGGCGTGCGCAGAAGCTCGTCGGGACGCTCCTTGCCCAGACTCTCGGTGTTGGGCCCGAGCAGGTGATCTGGGACGGAAGACTCGGCGGGAAACGCGTCGCGGACGGCAGCTACGACCTCGTGCTCAAGGCCAAGGATTCGGTGACGACTGTGACGCAGAAGTTCCCGGTCGTGGTCGACACGACGCCTCCGCGCCTGCGCCTCGTCTCGCGGTCGCGAGCGCAGTTCTGGACGAACGAACCGGCGACGGTGACGGCTACCTGGGGCACCCGCCACCTGACAAAGCGCGTCCGCGCCGGTTACTTCAGCCTGCCGGCCCTACGCGCCGCGCGGCACTTCTCGGTGACCGCGACTGACGCGCTCGGCAACAAGACGCCGACCCTGCGCGGCTAGCCGTCGGCCCCCCAGCGGAGGCTGACGGCTTGCGCGCCCGAGGGGCGCCGCCGTTCCGCGGTGCTTTCCAAGTAACAGTCTGTTACAAGGGTTTTCGGTCCGAGCTGAGTGGGCGCGAACGGCTTGCCTGCACGGTTTGTCGCAAGCTTGATCGAGAGAACGTGCTCAGTCCGGTCCGGTCTTTCTTTGCAACAGACTGTTACTTGGTCTCGAGCCACGCGTCGTAGCGGCGCTCGAGCGCGGCCAGGAACTCGACGAGCAGCTCGATGCGATCGACCTCCCGGCCCGCCTCGGCAAGGAGCGACGTCGCCGGGATCCGGACGTCGACCGGCAACTCGTCTGCAGGGACGTTGGCGTTGATGCCGGTCCCGAGAACGACTCGTCCCTCGCCGGCTTCGCCGAGGACGCCGGCGACTTTGCGGCTGCCGATCAGGACGTCGTTCGGATGCTTCAGCGCCGGCTCGAGGCCGGCGACCGTCCGGATCGCCTCCGCGCAAGCCTCCGCACCGACGACAGTCAGCTCCGGAAAGACCGCGGCGTCCACCGCCGGGCGCAGCTGCACGGAGCAGAGGATGCTCGTGCCCGCAAGCGCCTCCCATCGGCGGCCGAGGCGGCCGCGGCCCTCGGTCTGCTCGTCGGCAACCGCGACCGCCCCCTCCGGCGCCTCCGGCGGCAGCAAACGCTGCGTTGACGGGCAGCTCTCCACGTAGGTGTACTCACGTCCGAAGTGGCCTCGCAGGCGCGGGACGACAGCGTCGCGCGTCGGCGTGTCCTCCACGGGCAACTACACTAACGCCGCCGTGCAACCCTCCCTGCGCAAGCGCCGTCAGATTCCGCAGACACCGCGGTCAGTGCGGCCGCTCGTCTACGAGAAACTCAGCGATGCGATCCTGGTCAAACGAGCGAAGGACGGCGACAAGTGCGCGCTCGAGGCGCTCTGCGAGCGCCACGCAGCGAAGGTCGAGCGCCTCGCCGGCCATCTGCTCGCCGATCCCGAGGACGCCCGCGACGCTGCTCAGGAAGCACTCGCCAAGCTATGCGTGCGGATCGGCCAGTTCCGTGGCGAATCGCAGTTCTCGACCTGGCTCCACCGGCTCGTGGTCAACACCTGCCGGGACGTTGCGGCGCGCCAGCGTGTGCGCCGCTGCGAGCCGCTTAACGAGGACGAGCGCGTCGCCGAGGACGCCGATCCCGCCCGCGAGGCCGGTCTCGCCGAGCTCCGCTCGGAGCTCAATGCGGGTCTCGCCGGAATCTCGCCCGACCAGGCCAAGGTCGTCGTGCTGAAAGATGCGCTCGACTTCTCTTTCGCGGAGATCGCCGAGGCCGTCGACATGCCGGTCGGAACGGCGAAGTGCTACGCGCATCGCGCGCGCGCAGGGTTGCGGACACGGCTGAAGCGCGACGTGGCGTGACCACCGCGCTACCCCTCGACCGCGCCGCCATCGAGGCGATCCTGCCGCACCGCGAGCCCTTTCTGCTGATCGACGAGGTGCTCGAGCTCGAGCCCGGTCATCGGGTCGTTGCCCTCAAGCGGGTCCGCGAGGACGAGTGGTACCTCCGCGGCCACTTCCCCGGCCGGCCGGTGATGCCGGGCGTCCTGATCGTCGAGGCGATGGCGCAGACCGGCGCGGTTGCGGTCCTCTCCGAAGAGGAGAACCGAGGCCGGATCGCTCTCTTCGCGGGCATCGACGACACCCGCTTCAAGCGGATCGTCGTGCCAGGAGACGAGCTCCAGCTCGAGTGCAGGCTCGAGCAGGTGCGCGGCCCGATCGGCAAAGGCAGAGCGCGGGCGACGGTCGATGGGCAGCTAGCCGCCCGCGGGACACTGACTTTTGCCGTGGAGAGAGCATGAGCGTACGAGCAATTAGCCGCCCGTTTCGCGGGATTTTCGGGGCGAGTTGTGTGGGTCGGCTGCTGGCGGAGCCGGGCTTTGCCCGGCGGGAGCCGCGCGACCAATGCCGGAATAGCACGGGGAAGGAGGGGGCTCATGGGGGAACCATGGGTTCCCCCATGCTCTCGTGATCGGCAAGGCGAATGGGGCGATTTCCATCACCGGCATCGGTGCCTACGCGCCAGACCACGTAGTCACGAACGACGACCTTTCGCAGATGATGGAAACGTCGGATGAGTGGATCGTCGAGCGCACCGGCATTCGCGAGCGGCGCGTCGCCGCGGACGACCAGGCGCTCTCCGACATCGCGCTGCCGGCTGCACGCGACGCGCTGGAGCAGGCCGGTCTGGATGGCGGGGCGGTCGACCTGATCATCGTCGCCACGGTTACGCCCGACATGGCCTTTCCGTCGGCAGGAGCGATCCTCGCAGACGAGCTGGGCTCACCGGACGCCGCTGCCTACGACCTGTCCGCAGGTTGCACTGGCTTCATGTACGCCGTTGCGCAGGGCTATGGCATGGTTGCCGCCGGGCTGGCGCGCCACGCGCTGGTCGTCGGGGGCGACGTCCTCTCTCGGATCCTCGATTGGAGCGATCGCGGCACCGCGGTCCTCTTCGGCGACGGCGCGGGGGCGGTCGTGCTCGAACGCGTCTCCGAGGGAGGCTTTCTCGGCTTCGAGCTCGGCGCCGACGGGTCGGGTGGGCCGCAGCTTTACCTGCCGGCCGGAGGCTCGCGGTCGCCAGCGACTGCGGAGACGGTCGCTGAGCGCAAGCACTTCGTGCAGATGAACGGGCGCGAGGTCTTCAAGTTCGCGACCCGCGTGCTCGTCACCTCGGCGGAGAAGGTGCTGGCCGAGTGCGGCAAGACGATCGACGACGTCGACGTCTACATCCCTCACCAGGCGAATGTCCGGATCATCGACCACGCCGCCGAGAAGCTCGGGATCCCGAAGGAGAAAATCGTGGTCAATGTCGAACGTTACGGAAACACGTCCTCCGGCTCGATTCCGCTAGCGCTGGCGGACGCGCAGGTGGAGGGACGTCTTCAGGAGGGCTCGCTCGTGCTCATGACCGGTATGGGCGCGGGCCTCACGTGGGGCTCTGGTTTGATCGAATGGACGACGAACGGGAGGAATTGAGATGAGTGGCCCCATCGCCTTTTGTTTCCCGGGACAGGGCTCCGTCGAAGCCGGAATGGGTCGCGAGATCGCGGAGGCGTTCCCGGAGGCGATGGAGGTCTTTCGCACCGGGAGCGAGGCCTCCGGCCTCGACCTTCAGCATCTCTGCTTCGAGGGGAACGCAGAGGAGCTTGTCGACACCGCCGTCCAGCAGCCGGCGCTCGTCGCGACCAGCCTGGCCGTGCTCGCCGCGCTGAAGGCGCGCGGGATCGAGCCGGACTACGTCGTCGGGCATTCGGTCGGTGAGTTCGCGGCGCTCGCCGCTGCGAGCGCGCTCTCGATCGAGGAGGCGCTGGCACTCGTCCGCGAGCGCGGGCTCGCGATGGCGGAGGCTGCTCGTGAGCGTCCCGGCTCGATGGCGGCGATCCTCGGCCTGGAAGACCCGGTCGTCGAGAAGCTTTGTCGCCAGATCATTGGGGTCTGGCCGGCCAACTACAACTGCCCAGGCCAGGTCGTGGTCTCGGGCGAAAATCCGGCCGTGGACGAGTGCTGTGACCAGGCGGTGGACGAAGGCGCGCGGCGTGCCGTCAAGCTGCGGGTCTCCGGCGCCTTCCACAGTCCCCTCGTCGCCCACGCTGCCGAGCGCATCAAGCCTGCGGTCGACCGGATCAAGTTCAACGATCCGACGGCGCCGTTCATGTCCACGGTGACGGCCAAGATCGAGCCTGCCCACCGGATGGCAGGGCTGCTGGTCGAGCAGCTGACCGCGCCGG
>VAXH01000076.1 GCA_005883955.1 Actinomycetota bacterium
CTTCGGATCCAGCGCCTCGCGCAGGCCGTCGCCAATGAGGTTGAACCCGAGCACCGAAATGACGATCGCGACCCCGGGGACGATCGCCAGCCACGGCGCCGTCTGCAGATAGTCGTTCACGGTGCTGAGCATCGTCCCCCACTCCGGCGTCGCCGGGTCTTGCGGCCCGAGGCCGAGGAAGCCGAGACCCGCGACATCGATGATCGCCGTCGCCATCGCCAGCGTCCCTTGCACGATCACCGGCGAAATCGCGTTCGGCAGGATGTGCGAGAAGAGGATCGCGTGTCGGCGCACGCCGACCGAGCGCGCGGCTAAGACGAAGTCGTTCTCGCGCTGTGCGAGGATGGAACCCCGGAGAAGCCGGGCGAAGATCGGGATGTTCACGACCCCGACCGCGATCATGATCTGGTAGAGGCCGGGCCCGAGCAATGCGACGATGCCGATCGCGAACAGAAGGCCGGGGATCGCGAGCATGATGTCCATGCCGCGCATGATCAGCGAGTCGATCGCCCCGCCGAGGTAACCGGCGACGGAGCCGAGAATCAGCCCGATCGAGAGCCCAATCGAGACCGAGACGACACCGATCAGGAGCGAGAAGCGCGCTCCGTAGAGGATCCGGGTGTAGACATCGCGGCCGAGCTGGTCGACGCCGAGCCAGTGCGCGTGGGACGGCCCGGGGCAGCAGCCGCCGGCGATCAGCGCCAGGTCCTGGTCCTTCGGCCCTCCGTGGGCGAGCACGGGCGCCAGAGCCGCGGCGGCGATGAAGATCGAGACGAGGATTGCTCCGAGGATCGCGCCTGGGTTGCGACGCAACCGGCGGAACGCATCGCTCCAGAGGCCCCCGGTCGACGCCTCGAGCGCCAGTTCTTGAGCTTCGACCTCGGCGATGCTCATGAGTAGCGGATCCGCGGGTTGATGATCGCGTAGGTCAGATCTACGACCAGGTTGACGAGCACGAAGACGACTGCGAGGAAGAGAATCCCTCCCTGGAGCACTGGGTAGTCCCTGTTGAAGATCGCGTCACGCAGCCAGGAGCCCATCCCCGGGTAGGCGAAGACCGTCTCGGTCAGCACTGCCCCGGAGAGCAGCAGCCCGGTCTGGAGGCCGATCACAGTCGTGACGGGCAGCAGAGCGTTTCGGAGCACATGGCGCCGGTCGACCGTTTGCGGCGGCAGGCCCTTCGCCCGCGCCGTGCGGACGTAGTCCTCGTTCTGGACGTCGAGCACGGCCGCGCGGGTGATGCGGGTGATGATCGCGAGCGGGATCGAGCCGAGCGCGATCGCCGGCAGGATCAGGTGTTTGAGCACGTCCCAGAGCACCGACCACTGCCCCTGGATGATCGCGTCGAGGATGTAGAAGTTGGTCGGGTGGTTCACGTCGAGCGTGATCGAGATCTCCCCTACGCTGGGTAACCAGCCGAGCCGGACGGCGAAGATGTACTTGAGGACGATCGCCAGGAAGAAGATCGGGATCGAGATCCCGATCAGCGACGCGACCAGGCTGATGTTGTCGAAGATGCCACCGTGCCATTTCGCCGCGAGGAACCCGAGCGGCACCCCGATGCTGATCGCGAAAAGCATCGCCGCGAGCGCGAGCTCGACCGTCGCCGGGAACTTCTGCCCGATCTCGTAGATCACGCGCCGGCGCGACGCGATGCTGACGCCGAAGTCTCCGGTGGCTGTCGTCTTGAGGTACGACCAGTACTGCACGTAGATCGGCTTATCGAGCCCATAGCGGTGCCGGTAGACCTGCACGAGCTGTGGCGTCGCCCGTTCGCCGAGCAGCGACTCGGCCGGGCCGCCGGGCAGCTCGTGGATCCAGAAGAAGATCAGCAGCGAGACGCCGAAGAGAATCGGCACGAGCAGCAACAGCCGGCGGACGAGATACCGAAGCATCTGTGACCGCCGGCTGCGCCGCTACTTACCTATTGTCCGCCGAAGTAGACCCCGGCGAATGGATCGGTTCCGACCGGGCTTGCGGTGTATCCCTTCACCTTTTTCTGGAAGCCGAGAGCCGGCCTCGAATGGGCGTAGGGAACGCCTGGCAGGAACTTCATGATCATGATGTTCGCCTTCTGGTAGAGGGCGACGCGCTTCTTGAAGTTCGTCTCGCTGGCCGCCCTGGCGAGGATGTTGAAGATCGCCGAGTTGTGGAACCCCCACTGTGGCTCGAACGTCTTGAAGAACGTGCCGACGAAGTTGTCCGGGTCCCCGAAGTCGCCCGTCCAACCGATCAGGTTCAGATCGCCCGCCGTCCCGGCGTTGACCTTCCCGACGTAGTCGGGACGCCACGGCGCGCTGTGCGGGATGACGTGGAAGCCCGACTTCTCGAGGCTCGCCGAGAACGCCTGGAAGTTCAAGGCGGGGCTCGGCATGTAGGGCCGCGAGACGTTAGTCGGGTACCAGAAGTCCACGTTCACCGGCAAAGTCAGGCCCGCCGACCTCAGCAGCGCCTTGGCCTTCGTCGGGTTGTAGGGGTACTTCGGCACCTTGCTCGTCCAGCCGAACAGGTTCGGCGGCATGAACTCGTTGGCGACGATCGCGCGGCCGGCGTAGAAGTCCTTCACGACGCTGGCCCGGTCGAGACCGTACGCGACGGCCTGCCGCACGGCGAGCTTGTTGAACGGCGCGTGCGCCGAGTTGATCGTCACGTAGGCGACGTTGAACGACGGCCGGTTCAGCAGCTTCAGGTTCTTGTTCTTCTTGATCGTGGGAATGTCCGTGGGCTGGATCAGGTCGGCGCCGTTGACCTCGCCGCTCTGCAGCGCCTGGACGCGGGCCGTGTTGTTCGAGATCGGCTGGATGATCACCCGCGCGATCTTCGGCTTCTTGCCCCAGTACGTCGGGTTGCGGAGGAGCTCGACTTTCTGGCCGAGGACCCAGGACTTGAACTTGAACGGTCCCGTCCCGGTCGGATGCTGGGTCGCGTACGTGCCCGTCGCCTTGAAGACGCCGCCCTGAATCACACCCTGGTTCGCGCCGTACTTCTTCATCGCCGTCGGGCTCTGAATCGCGAACGAGGAGATGACGAGCGCCGGCAGGAACGACGACGACTTCCTCGTCAGGTGCAGAACCGCTGTGTACTTGCCCCTGGCCGTGCAGCCCTTATAGAGGCTCTTCGACAGGCCGGAAGCGTCATTGTGCTTGAAGCCAAGGAAGACCGTCTGCCAGTAATAGGTCGCCGAGGCGTCCTGGAACGGGCCTCGGAAGTTGTACTGGCGGTTGAAGTTCGCGCAGACCGCCGCCGCGTTGAACGGCGTGTTGTCCTGGAACTTGACTCCGTGCCTGAGCTGGAACGTCCAGTCCTTCCCGTTCTTCGAACCCCATTTCGTCGCCAGGTCCGGCTGAAGCAAGGTCGTCCCGGGCTTCAGTTTGACGAGGCCCTCGAAGATCTGCTCAGTAACACGGAAGGACTCGCCGTCCGAGACGAGCGCCGGATCGAGATACGTCGGGTCTGACGCACCTGCGATCACAAACGTCGGCCCGGCTTTCGACGCGCCGCCCGCAGTGCCCACCGCGACGAGTGCAGCGAACGCGACGAGCGCGAAGGCGAGCCTGGTACTCACAGTGCGCATAAACGTGCTCCTTCCTTACGGATCACGGGAGTATGGGACAGCGCGGCGCCACGTGCAACGCGGGTCGGTCAAGCTTGAGTTCGGCGTGCTCCTCGGGCCCAAACTCCCCTCGATGGGTGGGACGCTGCGAGCGGCGTTTGGTTAGCGATTTGTCAACCGGGCGAAGCGGAGCGGCCGCGCGTCGATGTTCTCGAGCGGCTCCTCGACGACCGTGCTCACGCCCTCCCGGGCGGTCACATGCAGGACGCGGCCGTCGCCTAGCCAGAAGGCGATGTGGTGAGCCTCGCCGGGCTCGCCGAAGCAGACGAGGTCACCCGGGCGGGCGTCGGCTTCGTCGATTTCGACGGCGGCAGCCTCCTGCTGATGCGCATCCCGGGGAACGAGCCGACCTATTCGGCGGTACGCCATGTGGACCAGGCCGGAGCAGTCGATACCACGGTCGGTCAGGCCGCCCCATTCGTAGGGTGCGCCCAGGTAGGCCCTTGCCTCCTCGACCGGGTCGCCGTCGACCGACTCGGCGGCGTCGTAGGGACGGGCACCGATTTCGGTGGCAGTCCCTGAACGCATGGCGTCCTCCCGGATCCAGCCGACGTAGTCGTAAACGGTACGGATGCGCGCCCAGCCGCCGCGGCGTTCTTCGACGATGAGCGGCTCCCCTGCCAGCGCCTGGGTGACCTGCTCCGAAGAGTCGTCGGGGGCCGCGCGCACCGGCGCAACCCCCGAGCGACAGATCAGGGTCTGAGTCGTCTTACGCGGCGGCGGTCTGGAGATCGCGCAGCGCAGCGAGCCGGGCGAGGGCCTGGCTCTCGAGCTGGCGGACCCGCTCGCGGGTCAGGTCGAGCTCGTGGCCGATCGCCTCCAGCGTCCACGGCTCGCCCTCGAAGCCGAAGCGGAGCTCGAGAATCCGGCGCTCCCGCTCGGGCAGGGCATCGAGCGCGCGGCGGACCCCCTGCTTGCGCAGCGACTCTTCGGCCTCGTCGAACGGATCGGGCGCCTCGCGGTCGGCGAAGAGATCGCCGAGCTCACCCTCATCGTCCGCGCCGACGGTCTGGTTCAACGAGACCGACGCCTGGGCGGCGCCCAGCGCCTCGTCGACGTGCTGCAGCGGCAGTCCCGTCGCCTCGGCGAGCTCCTGCTTGGTCGCCTCACGTCCAAGCTCGACCTCGAGCCGGCGCGCCGCACGGCCGAGCTTCTGCTGGCGCTCGACGACGTGCACCGGCACGCGGATCGTCCGCGCGTGGTTGGCGACGGCACGCTGCACCGACTGGCGGATCCACCAAGTCGCGTACGTTGAGAATTTGTAGCCGCGCCGCCAGTCGAACTTCTCGACCGCGCGGTTCAGGCCGAGCGTCCCCTCCTGGATCAGATCCAGGAACGGCACGCCAAGACCCCGGTAGCCCTTGGCGATCGAGACGACCAGGCGGAGGTTCGACTCGATCATGCGGCGCTTCGCGGTCAGGTCCCCGCGCTCGATTGCCTTCGCGAGCGTGACCTCCTCGGCCGCGGTCAGCAGCTTGTGGCGGCCGATGTCGGCGAGGAAGAGCTGCAGACTGTCGGCGGAGCCGACGAGAACCTGGGGCTGCGCCTCAACGGCCTTCTCTTCAGGCTTCTCTGTCTTGGCCTCGGTCTCCTCGACCGGCTGGCGAATCTCGAGGCCGATGGCCTCGAGCTCACGCTGAAACTGCTCGGCGTCTTCCTCGCCGAGGTCGTGCTCGAGCGCGAACGCCTCGATTTCCGCCGGCTCGACGAAACCGCGCTCTTCAGCGCCCTCCACGAATGTGCGGGCATGCTCGGATTCGAGCAACTCGTGCATCTGACTTTGCGTCAATTTCTCCTCAGACTCTCTAGATGTCGCGGCTCTCTCGATCTTTCGCACTGTAGGTGGAATCTCCTCGGCCGACTAGGGTCAACCGCCACCCTTAACGACCTCGTTACATCAAACCCGGTGCAGCTTCTTCTTATTCCGCCACCGCGGGCTCTTTGGTTTGCGCACGCGCCGGGAAGTCGAACTCAACCTTCCCTTCATCGTTCAAGACGAGGCGCGCGCGGAAAGGTTTGCCGGCCTTCGACCGGAACCCGGAAATGACGTCGTTCGTGCGGCCGTTTTCGATCAGCTGCCGTGCGATCTCGGGAGTGATCGTCCGGCCGGCGACGCGCTTCCAGATCACGTAGCCGCAGCCCGGCTCCTCGCGGCTCTTCCAGCTCGTGCAGCCATACGCGCGCGAGTTCTCCTTGATGATCTCGCCGGTCTCGGCGCCGCAGCGCGGGCAGGGGCCGAGCTCGACGCGCTCGGGGCGGAGCTTCTCCTTGTCGAGCGCGGCGATCTGCTCGACCGTCTGCGTCGTCAGGTCGACGATTCCTTTGATGAACTCCTTGCGGTCGCCGCTGCCATGCTCGATGTCGGAGAGGCGCTTCTCCCAGTCGCCGGTCAGTTCGGGCGAGGTGAGCGGGTGCTCCTCGAGCATCGTGATCACCTGCAGACCCTTTGGTGTCGGCTGCAGCTCCTTGCCCGCACGCTCGATGTACTCCCTGCGGATCAGGACCTCGATCGTCTCGGCGCGCGTCGCCGGGGTGCCGAGCCCTGAGTCCTTCATTGCCTCGCGCAGCTCCTCGTCGTCGATCCGCTTGCCGGCGGTCTCCATCGCGGAGAGCAGCGTCGCCTCGGTGTAGCGCGGCGGCGGCTTCGTCTGCTTGTCCTCGAACTCAGCCTTGACGCACTTGACAGTCTGGCCCTGCTCGAGCTTCGGCAACTCGGCGCTCTCGTCGCCCACGTCGTCGTCGGCGGTCTTGCCGGCCTGCTTGTCGAGGTCGGATTCGAGGCCGTAGACGCCGCGCCAGCCGGGCTCGAGCGTGATCTTGCCGCGGGTGCGGAAGCGCTCCTCCTCGACGAGCGTGACGACCTCGGTGCGCTGGTAGCGCGCGGCCGGATGGAAGACGGCCAGGAAGCGGCGGGCGACCAGGTCGAAGATTCGCCGCTCGTCGGGCGAGAAACGGTCGACCGGGTGCTCGACGTCCGTCGGGATGATCGCGTGGTGATCGTCGACGCGCGCGTCGTTGACGACGCGCTGCAGCGGCAACTGGTCGAGACCGAGGACGTAGCGTGCACCGGCGGCGTAGTCGCCGATCGGAAGCAGGGTTTCGGCGGTCGGCTTCAACTGCGGGACCAGGTCCCCGGACAGGTACCGCGAGGACGTTCGCGGGTAGGTGATCGCCTTCTTGTCCTCGTAGAGCGATTGCGCGGCCTGCAGCGTGCGTCGTGCGGAGAAGCCAAAACGGCGGTTCGCGTCGCGCTGCAGCGCGGTCAGGTCGTAGAGCAGGGGCGGCCGCTCGGACTGCTCCTTCTGCTCCATCTTCTCGACGGTGCCGTTCTTGCCGGTCACCTTGTCGACGATCTGCTCGGCGCGGCCGAGGTCGCCGAAGATGCGCGTCTCGTCGCCCTCGAACCACATCCCTTCGTAGCGAGGGTCGAACTGCGCGCGGACAAGTCGGTACGGCTCGGGCGTGAAGGCCTGGATCTCGCGCTCGCGCTTGACCATCATCGCCAGCGTCGGCGTCTGCACCCGGCCGAGCGAGACAACACCGCCGACCCACGCGCGGCCGCGGATCGTCGCCGCCCGGGTTGCATTCATCCCGATCAGCCAGTCGGCCTCCGAGCGGGAGCGCGCCGCCGCCTCGAGCGGCTGCAGCTCCTCACCCGGGCGCAGCCTCTCGAAGCCCTCGCGAATCGCCTGCTTCGTCATCGAGCTGACCCAGAGCCGCTGCACCGGTTTGTCGATGCCGGCGGTCTCGTAGATGTAGGCGAAGATCAGCTCGCCCTCGCGCCCGGCGTCGCAGGCGTTGATGATCCGGTCGACATCGTCCCGCTTCATCAGCTTGTGGATGACCTTCAGCTGCTTCTTGGCCTTTGCGTCCCGCGGCGCCAGCTTGAACTCCTCGGGGACGATCGGCAGGTCGGCCATGCGCCATTTCTTCAGCTTCTCGTCGTAGACCTCGGGGTCGACGAGCTGGACGAGATGGCCGACTGCGAAGGTGACGATGTAGTCGTCCCCCTCGTAATGGGAGTCCTCGTTCGTGAAGGAACCAGGCAGCGCGTCCGCGAGATCGCGGGCGACGGACGGCTTTTCGGCGACGACTAAAGTCTTCACGCGAGACACAGTAGCGAAGGGGTCGCACGGCGCAGGAACACGCAAACGAGCCGAAAATGGAACGATCCTTTCGCGCCGTGCTGCCCGTTTACCTGCTTGCCGCCACGATCAGCTGGCCAATCGTCAAGGTCGGCTTCCGCCTGCGCGCACGCGGAATCGAGCACCTACCGGCGGGCGGATTCGTCCTCGCCGCCAACCACACCTCGAACTTCGACCCCTGGCCGCTCGCGATTCCGCTCTATCCCCGGCGGCAGCTGCGCTTCATGGCAAAGAGCGAGCTGTTCAACCCGATCCTGAAGCCGATCCTCCTCGGCGGCGGCGCTTTCCCGGTTCGGCGCGGCGAGGCCGACCTCGAGGCCATCCGCCGCGCGGTCGAGCTCGTCCGTAGCGGCGAGATCGTGGTCATGTTCCCGGAGGGGACGCGGCGGCGGAAGGGATTGCGCAAGAAGCACGAGGCCCGTGCGCACACCGGCGCGGCCCGAATCGCAATGACTGCGGGGGCGCCACTCGTGCCGGCTGCGATCAAGGGAACCGACCGCCTGAGCCGGCTCGGCCCGTTGCGAGTCGCTTATGGGCTCCCGATTCCGCTCGACGATCTTCACCGGCAAGAGCTCAGCCCGGCCGCGCGCGAGGCGACGGACCGGCTGATGGTCGGAATTCGCGAGCTCGAGGCCTCGCTTTGAAGCGCCCGCTGCTCGTGATCGACGGCGACTCGCTCGCCCACCGCGCCTACCACGCGCTGCCGAAGACGATCCGGCGCGCCGAGGGCAAGCCCTCGAACGCGATCGTCGGCTTCACGAACTTCCTCCTGCGCCTCTGGGACGCCGAGCAGCCCCGTGCCGTGATCGTCGGCTGGGACACGCTCGAGGTTCCGACCTACCGGCACGACGCGCTCGAGGCCTACCAGAGCGGGCGAGAGTTCGACGACGAGCTCCTCGAGCAGCTCGCGCTGCTCCCGCAGCTCGTGGACGCCTTCGGCTTTGCATCCGCGAAGGCGCCCGGCTACGAGGCTGACGATTTTCTCGCGGCGGCCGTCGCATCAGAGGAAAAGCGCGGCGGAACGGCGGTCGTCGCCACCTCGGACCGCGACAGCTTTCAGCTCGCGAGCGAGCGGACGACGATCATCCAGCCTGTCCGCGGCGTCAGCGAGCTGGCCCGGATCGGGCCGGCCGAAGTGCGCGAGCGCTACGACGTCGAGCCCGCCCAAGTGGTCGACTTCATCGCCCTCCGTGGCGACCCCTCCGACCGCCTCCCGGGCGCCCCCGGCGTCGGGCCGAAGAAGGCGGCCGACCTGCTGCGCCAGTACGGCTCGCTCGAGGAGGCGATCGCCGCCGGCCGCTTCACGGCGATCGCGGAGGAGTTGCGGCTCTACCGTCGAATCGCGTCGCTAGACGCCTCCGCCCCCCTCCCTCCCCTCCAAGATGAGACGCCTACCTGGGCGGAGGCGTCCTCCCTCCTCAGTAGCTGGGGCATGAAAGCGGTCGCGGAGCGCGTCGGCGCGCGCGCCCGGTGATGTAGATGTACACCTACATCACCTAGGAGAATCTGGACATGGATCAGTGGTTGTCAGATGCGCGGGATGCACTCGCGCAGGCGAGCGGCGTTCCAGCCGAGCGACTCGAGCTCGATGACGAGGCCGTCCAGGAGCTCCTCGAGCTCGCCCGCGTCGCCGCGCACGACAGCGGCGAACGGACGAACGCGCCGCTCCTCTGCTACCTCGTCGGCCGCGCCCAGGACGGCGCTTCGCTCGGCGAGCTCGCCGACGCGGTCCGCCGATCGACGTCCTGAGCCACCCGGCGTTCGCGCGCCTTCATCCGACGCAAAGCCATCCCGAGTCCCAGGCGCGACTCGTCGTGTTGCTGGAGGCGTTCGCATACGACTCGGTCGAGCCGGCGCCGATCGAGGCGATCCTGCGCTGCCACACCGAGGAGCACGTCGAGCGGATCCGGGCGATCGCGGAGCCGACATGGCTCGACGCGGACACCGTCGCCTCCGAGACGACCTTCGAGGCCGCTCTGCTGGCGGCTGGCGCGGCGATCGCGGCGGTCGAGCGCGGCGGCTTTGCGCTTGTCCGCCCGCCCGGCCATCACGCTCCCGCCGGGCGTGCGATGGGCTTCTGCATCTTCAACAACGCCGCAGTCGCCGCGCGTCACGCCCAGGCGGAGCTCGGGATCGACAGGGTCGCGATCCTGGACTGGGACGTCCACCACGGCAACGGCACGCAGGCGATCTTCTGGGACGACCCTTCAGTTCTCTACGTGTCGCTGCACGAGTGGCCGTTTTACCCCGGGACCGGCGGACCGGGCGAGGGCAACGAGACGACCGTAAACGTGCCGCTGGCGGCGCTGTCCGGCGATGCCGAATACGAGCGCGCGTTCGCCGACGTCGTCGAGCCTGCGATCCGCGGCTTCTCCCCGGGCCTCGTGCTCGTGTCGGCTGGATTCGATGCCCACGCTTCGGATCCGCTCGCCGACATCCGGCTGAGCGACGGCGCCTTCACGTGGATGGCCGAACGGGCCGCGACCTTGGGCCCTCGGGTCGCCGCCGTGCTCGAGGGCGGCTACAACATCGAGACGCTGCCGCGGCTGGTGCGGGCGGCGCTGGAGGGGTTCTCAAACTGACGACGGCCGGCTAGTTACTAGCCGGCCGTCTTTCGAGGAAGCACAGTTGCCACCGCGCTCCGCACACCACTTTTTCAGGAGGGGCGCTCAGCCGAAGTATCGGCCGGGCTCGCGGCTCGCTCACCGCCCAGAGAGTGCGATTCGCGGGTGATTTCGTATCCCCCACTGTGGGGGATGAGTGCTTCAGCCGCGAGCGGCGCCGAGTGCTTCGAGCGCCTGCCTGCGGGAGGAGACGCCGAGCTTCCGCATCAGGCTCTTCACGTGCGAGCGAACGGTGTGCTCCGAGATGAACAGGCGCGCAGCGATCTGGTCGGTGCTCAGATGCTCGTCGAGCAGAAGCAGCACCTCGAGCTCGCGGGCGCTGAGCGCGCTGGCAATCGAGTCCGGCACCCAGGCATCCGCGTCCCGGCCGTCGCGCACCTGCTCGAGCAGGCGCCTGGCGATCGATCCCGAGAGCGCAGCCTCGCCGTCGGCGGCGCCGCGCAGGAACTCGACGATCCGCTCGGGCGGCTCAGTCTTCAGCAGGTAGCCCGCCGCTCCCGCGCGGATCGCGGCGAGCAGGTTCTCCTCCGCGATCGAGGCTGTCAGCATCACGACCTCGCAGCCCGGGGCGGCCTCGCGCAGGAACGGCAGCGCTCCGAGGCCGCCGATCCCGGGCATCGAGAGGTCGAGCAAGATCAAGTCGGGCTGCAGCTCGCGCGCGACATCGATCGCCTCCTCGCCGCCTGCAGCCTCGCCGACGACACTGAAGTCGTGCTGCTCCAGGAGCGCCGTGAGCGCCCCGCGCGTGAGCGGATGGTCGTCGACGATGAGGATACGAGTCGCCATGAGCTTCCCGGCCCTTATCGGTCAGATCGGTTCTGCCGAATAGAGGGAGATGCGAAAGGAGGAAAACGCGTACCAGTCGTGGCTCTGGGGCGAAATCCTGCTCTTCGGCCTGCTCGGCGCCCTGCTCGCATTGTTCGTCACCTATCCGGGCCTGCGGCCGAGCTTCGAGCTCCCGCAGGTGAGGCTCGTGCTGAACACCATGGTCGCGCTCGCGGGTGTGCTGGTCGCGGTGCTCGCGGGCGTCCGGTTCTCCGTGGACGGGCGGCGGCTCGACTGGCTGCTCTGCGCGGGATTCTCGATCGCGGCAGGGTCGACGTTCTCCTTCGCGATCGCGCCTGTGCTCGGCAACGGATCGCTGCACCGGCGCGAGCAGTGGGCCTTGATCTGGGGCCGCGTTCTCGCCGGGGGCTTGATCGCGGCGGCGGCGTTTACGCGCAAGCGAACGGTCAACCGGCGCAGAGAGCTGGTCGAGCTCCTCATGTTCGTTCCCGCCATGCTTCTTGTGCTCTGGGTGCTCGCCGACTCGTTCGGCCACACGCTGCCCGCACTCGCCGCCGGCTACGGCAGCCAGCCGGGGCTGCTGACGGCGATGCTCGCGGCGCGTGCGCTGGCGAGCCTGCTCGCGGTCGTGGGCTTCGGCCTGCGCTTCCGCGCCCGCGGTAACGATCTCGACCGCTGGCTGGCGCTCGGAGCGACGCTGCTGCTCTTCGCCGACCTCTACTACGTCCTCACACCCCTCAGTTCTAGTCGGTTCGTCTCGACGGGCGACTTTCTGCGCCTGCTCGCCTATGCAGTCCTACTCGTCGGGGTCTGGCGCGCGATTCGCTTCGCCGAGTTCGGTCGGGCGGTCGCGGAGGAGCGGGCGCGCGTCGCACGCGAGATCCACGACGGTCTCGCCCAGTACCTCTTCGCCGTCTCGACCCACGCGACGATGCTTGAGAACGGGGCCGATCCCGAGACGACGCTTCCCCAGCTGAAGGAGGCAGCCGCCGCGGCCCAGCAGGAGGCTCGGTTCGCGATTCTCGCCCTGTCGTCCGCGAGCGGAACTGCGCCCTTCGACGCAGCGCTGCGCCGCTACGTCGACTTCCTGACCGCCGACGGCCAGCTCGAGGTCGACCTGGAGCTCGACGAGAAGGTCCGGCTTGCGCCCGACGAGCAGATCGAGGTCTTCCGGATCGTCCAGGAGGGTCTGGCGAACGCGCGCAAACACGCCGGCGCGCGGCACGCCGACGTCCGCATCGGCCTGCGCGGCGACGAGCGGGTCGTCAGCGTCGTCGACGACGGCGCCGGCTTCGACGACGTGACAGTCACATCCGGTCAGGGACTTCGGAACATGAAGGCGCGCAGCGCGAGCATCGGCGGCGGCTTCCGTCTCCAGTCCAGACCCGGCCGCGGCACCGCGCTCGAAGTCGTTCTGCGCGCTTAGAGAATGCGCCGGTAGCGAACGGCCGCTGTCGATCGACATTTCCGGCGGCGTCGCGAACAGTCCTAGGGTCCGGTGATCCGGCGAAGGCCGGAGGGAGTGCGAACGAAAACCTGCCGTGCGTAGAACTCGTAGAACGCGTGGCGGTCGCTCCGGATCTGGCGCGCGTAGCGCAGGACGGCATCGACGTAGAGCGCGGAGGGGTTGTAGCGGAAGAGCGCGCGGCGGTTGTCGCGAGGCGCCTCGTTCGCGTGCAGGTAGTTCGCCGCTCCGAGGATCGCGTCGTGCGGATCGCGAATGTCGCCGCCAAGCCCGTACGCCCGCCAGGTCGCCGGCATGAACTGCATCGGGCCTTGCGCGCCCGTGGCACTGTTGTTACGGAGCTTGTTGAACGCGCTCTCGACGAAGTTGACGGCGGCGAGCACGTTCCAGCGAACGCCGAACCGATGTTGCGCTTCGCGGTAGTAGCGGAGCAACGTCGCGGGCGGCAGCGCCGGGCCGGTTCGGAAACGTCTGCGGTGCGTGGGCGGCGTCAGTCGCCAGAGCTCGCGCTTCGCGGCCAGGTTCGATCGCACGCCGTCGGCGATCGCCGCTGGAACCAGCCGGAGCGTCGTGCGCGCCAGGCCGGGCCGGCCGGCGAGCAAGAGCTCGATCCGCTGGTCGTAGAGCGCGTCGAGCGTCACCTCCCTCGACGGCAGCGGGTCGCCGCCGGCGCGCCACGCGTCGATCGCCCGCCCGAGCTCGGTCTTCGTGTCCACGAGCTTGCGGGAGAGCGCGGCTGGGTCCCGCGGAATCGATGCGCGAGGACCGGGCGCGGCCAGCACGAGGGTCGCCGAAGCGCAGGCCGCGAGACCGGCGAGTCCGCAGCTCACGACGCGTCGTGCCATCCGCTCGAGGCTAGCGGGCCCCGCGGCGACAGTGCGCTTCGTTGATGTCGCGGGCGGTCGCGGTTCCGCAGGCGGGATCGTGCCTTCGGTTTAGCCGCTAGTCGAGGACGGATCGGGACGTTCAGGTTGGAAGCCGCGCCGCTGCCTCGCCGACAATCAATGGGAGATGGCACTGAAGCTCGAGCTCAGCGACGAGAAGCTCCTCGGGGAACTCATGAACGCGCTCGCGCGTCAGGGTTGTCTCGCGGACCGGATCGCCCCCAACGTCTGCCGGATCGTCTACCCGCGCGATTGGACACCGCGCGAAGCCCAGCTCGAGCTGCGGTTCTTCGTCCGCGCCTGGCAGGCCAAGCACCCGGGCGCGATCGCGGTTCTGCACCACTAGCCCGCGCCAGGCGCGCCAACTCGCCGAACCCTCGATCAGGGGATTGCCGCGACCGCCTGCACCGGACCACGATACGTCCCGACAGCGCCGCGTGTTTCGGGCCGGTGCGGCATCTGTCGAGTCGTCGGGCGAAAGCCCGAACTGCGGACGAGGAGGATCTCAGCTTGCGGCCAATTCGCCTTCTCCTTGCGGACGACCACGCGCTGGTTCTCCAGGCGGTGCGCTTCGCGCTCGAACCCGAGCCCGACATCGAGATCGTGGGCGAGGCGAGATCTGGCAGCGAGGTCTTGCCGCGGGTCGGCGAGACGCAGCCGGACCTCATCTTGCTCGACATCCGGATGCCGGGGCTCGACGGCCTTCAGGTACTCGATCGCCTCGGGAAGCAATATCCCGAGACGAAGGTCGTGGTCCTCTCGGGCGCCGACGAGCCCGAACTTGCCGCCGAAGCGCTTCGCCGGGGTGCCAAAGCGTTCCTGGGCAAGGGAATCGATCCCACAGACGTGGCGCCGGTCCTGAGGCAGGTCCTCGAGGGTGAGCTCGTCACGGAGTCCTTCGGAACCGCGCCCCCGGAGTCGGTGCGCGCCGCCGAAGAGTTCGGCTTGACGGGACGCGAGCGGGAGATCCTCGCCCGTGTCGCGATGGGTCGCTCGAACAAGCAGATCGCTCGAGAGTTCTGGCTCAGCGAGCAGACGATCAAGTACCACCTGACGAACGTCTACCGCAAGCTGGGAGTCAGCAGTCGCACCGAGGCGGCCAGGTTTGCCTACGACCACGGCCTTGCCGGCAACCCTTGGCCGGGCTCAGAGGCGAACCGGCACGAGAACCCCGGAGTCGGCTAGGGCTCTTCCGCGCTCTCGAGGGGGGAACGCGATGGCGCCGCTCGCGTTGCCGCGTCCGAAGCCGCCGGCACGAACCCTTCGGCGGCGCGCACCCGGCGGCGCTTTCGCCAAAGCGCTTTCTCGGCGCATTCGACCGAGTCGAACGAACCGAGACCCCAGACGATGACCTGGTACGCGCGCTCGTCGAACGACCTGCCGCAGGTCTGACACTCCGCCACACACTGATCGTCCGCGCTCTAAGCGAAACCGTCCTTAGCCATTCGATCGGACGCGGCCGGACCTTCGGTTGAGCACCCGAGGGCGCTCCGTCGTGAGACCGTTGTCGCTACCGCCTTTTCGGGCCGCCTCGCGGGGGCGGTGGCGGGCGGTGCGGTCGCGGTGGCGGCGGCGTACCGCTGAGCGACGCTTGCAGGCGCTCGAGCAAGCGGGCGAGGGCGTCGGCCTCGGGCGGCGGCAGGTCAGAGAGAAGCCCTGCGAGCCGGTCGCGGAGCGCGGTTTGAGCTGAGCGTAGAGCCCGCTGCCCTTGCTCGGTCAGGTCAAGGGTTTGGCGGCGGCGGTCGCCCTCGAGACGCCCACGCGCCAGTAGGCCGGTTGCTTCGAGGGTTGCGAGCAATTGCGAGACAGCCGCCGGCGAGACGGCAGCTCGCCGCGCGAGCTCGGCCCCGACGATCTCTCCTTCAGCAACCGCCTGCAAGGCCAGGTACTGCGCCACGGTCAGCGGCGGCTCGTGCGCGGCCAGCAGGCGCTCGATCCAGCGGCTGACGAGCGGCGCGGTGCGGGCGAGCGCCTCCGCCGCTTGGCGACTGCCGCTCGGATGACGCGGGGGTGGCATTAGTTTAGTATGATTAACTATTAAGAATGGTTGACCACATGATACTAACGTCCGCGCGGCAAGCCTGGCCGCCGTTCGTGCTCGTCACAGGGCTGCTCCTCATCGGCGCAGTCGCCGCCGCGGACGGATTATTCGAAGCGCTCGGGGCCCGGCTGGCGCGCGCGCGTCTCAGTGCGCGCAGCCTGCTGCTGGCGCTGCTCGGTCTCGTGGCCGTGGTGACGGCCGTTCTCAACCTCGACACGGCGGTCGTGTTCCTGACCCCCGTGCTCGTGCACGCTGCGCGACGGCGACGGCTCGACGAGCGACCGTTCCTCTACGGCTCGGTCTTCATGGCCAATGCGGCCTCGCTGCTCCTCCCCGGCTCGAACCTGACCAACCTGCTCGTCCTCCGCAGCGAGCCGCAGGGCGCCCTCGCCTTCGCGGCGCGGATGCTGCCGCCCTGGATCGCCGCATGCGCAATCACGGCTTCCTTCCTCGTACTTGCATTTCGGCTCGAGGACCACGAGCCCGAGAACGCCGAACCGCCGCCGCTTCGAATCGGAATCGGCGCTGTCGCGACGCTCGCGGCGGCGGTGCTCGTCGTGTCCCTCCAAAACGCGGCGGTCCCAGTGCTCTCGGTCGGCCTCGCCGCCACGGCCTTGCGCCGACTCCGTCCCCGCGTCGATGTACGCGTGCTGGCGCCTCTGTTCGCGGTCGCCGTCGGAGTCGGCACCGGTGCGCGGCTCTGGCACGGACCCGTCCACCTGCTTGCCGCGAGCGGCTTCTGGGCGGCGGCCGGAATCGGCGCCCTCGCCTCTGTAGTCCTGAACAACCTTCCGTCGGCCGTGCTGCTTTCCGCCCAACCGGCCGCGCACCCGAACGCGCTCCTGCTCGGGCTCGACGTCGGGCCGAACCTCGCGTTCACCGGCTCGCTCTCGGCTGTCCTCTGGTTCCAAGCCGCTCGCGCCGTCGGCGCCCAGCCTTCGCTCAGAGACTATTCGCGGCTCGGCGTGATGCTGGTACCGCCGACTCTTGCAGCGACGCTCGCCGCGCTGCTCGCGGCTCGTCTGTGGTTATAGAAGGCCCGCCATGCTCGGCCGCCTCGGGACGGAAGCCCGAGCACACCAGATCGAGAGCGGTGATGCGGCCGTTGTCGAGCGCGCAGAAGAGGTGCTGTTCGATCACCTTCCAGGGATCGCCGGGCCTCTTCACCCGGAGTCGGTAGAAGACATGTAGTCGATCGCCGACCTCGTCGCAGCCGGACCGAACGACCTCGAGCCCATTTGATTCGCCGAACCAGGAGGCGAACCTCGCAGCTGCAAGCTCGGCTCCTGAGAGCTCGACAAGGCCGGGCGGGATCAGTGCGCGCCGGCGCGAGCATGCCGACGAGCCGGTCGAAGTCGCGCTCGCCGAGCGCCGCGACCAGCGCCGCGCCCGGATCAGTAGCTGAAGACCGTGGCATCCCCATCGCCGATCCATTCCCAGAGAGGGGTCGCACCGCCGAGCCGCGCGTTCGCGACGAGCTCGCCCTCGTCCAGCTTGCGGGCGCTGAAGCAGATGGGGCAGACGAGCAGACTTCCTCCACCGTCGGCGTACTGCTGCACGAGCCGGGCAAGCGGCGGGCAGCCGTCACATGCGACCGCCTCGGCATAACCCGGCACGGCGAGCCGGACTGCCTCCTTGGTCAGGAACATCGCCACCTGCTTGCCTTGCTCGACCGCAGCGCCGCCGACGAGGAAGGCGACAGTAGCCCGCTCCGCGTCTTCGAGGCCGGTTGCGAGGTTGATCACCACCTTGGCCGTGTTCGGCATCTCTGACATGCCGAGGACCGTAAGCTGGGCGCGGCGTTTCGGCTTCGCAGAAATCAGCCAATCCACGGGCCGGCGCCCGATTGGCTAGATCCTGCTACTAGGGAGGGTTCGGCGAAATGGAGTCTGTGTCCCCAGGCCGCGCTGCTCGCCCCGTGGCAGCGTCCTCAGTCGCGCCAATAGCTTTGGCTATTGACGCTCCCTGCGTCCTCCCCACGGAACGAGCATCGCACCCTGGTGACGAGCGCCATTCCCCCAAACCCTCCTATACGAGCCCATGTCGGCCGGCGAGGGAAGCCGCGGCCGCGCGCGAGCTGAGCCCCAGCTTGCGGAGAATGTTGGCGACGTGGCGGTTGACGGTGTGCTCGCTGAGCACGAGACGCTGCGCAATGTCGTGGTTGGTGAGACCCTCGGCGACCAGGCTGAGAACCTGTAGCTCGCGACCGCTCAGTTCGCCGAGCGCGCTGTCCGCCGCTTCTGGAGAAAGCGTCGGGCGCGTTCTGCGGAGCTTCCCGAGCATCGCCTCGGCGCGAGCGCTCTCCCCGTCCGCTCCCAGCTCCTGGAAGCCTGCAAGCGCCGCTTCGATCTCGCGTCGTGCCCGATCGTGGCGCCCCGAGGCGCCCAAAGCGGCGGCGAGGTCGAGCCTGACCCGAGCGGCCTCGAACCGAGCATCGCTCGCAGCGTGCAGATCGAGTGCATCCTCGAAGGAGCGGCGGGCGGCGTCGCGGTCACCGCGTGCCATCGCCAGCGCCCCTTCCGAGGAGCAAACCGCCGCGAGCAGCGGGCGCGTCCGTGCCTGCGCCGCGATCTCGCGCAGCTGTCCCAGTGCCTCGGCGGCGCGCTCTGGCTCTCTCAGGCGGACGAGCGCCCTGATTACGACCTCGAGACCCGCGCTGCGCTCGACCCTGCCCGGGTCCGGGAAGCGCCGCAGGTAACGATCAGCCAGCTCTGCCGCCTCCGAAAACTGGCCGCGGTCGAGGGCCAGTTCGGCGCGCCCGATCAAGGAGATGGCGTGTGTCTCGCTGCGGGCAAACAGCGCCTCCGCATCGGCGAGCCGGCCCTGCCGCCGACGCAGCTCGCCCAGGCGCGCGAGCGCGTCGCCGACCATCGAAGGCCGGGACCGCTGAAGTCCTTCCACAGCCGCGCTGAGCTGGCTCTCTGCCTCGTCCCATCGGCCTTGCCAGCTGAGCACGCTGGAGTAGTGCGCTCTGCAGGTGTTGAGCAGGAAGATGTCGTGCTGCTCGCAGAACTCGCCTACACGGGCGCACCATTGCGCCGCCCGCTCGTAGTCCCGCACACGCTCGCACGCGGAGATCAGGTAGCAGCAGGCCCAGGCGACGCAGTACAGGAGCCTCGCCTCGCCGGCGAGCGCCACCGTCGTCGCCTCGTCAAGACGGCGCATGCCCTCCTCCAACTCGCCTTCACTCACGAGGGCCCGCCCCTCGAGCCCGAGCCCGAGCATCTCGAGCTCGGGAGCCGCGAACATCCGGCCGAGCTCGACGGCGCGCGACGCCAGCCGCCGTGCCTTGACCGTGTCCTCGTCCAGTGCAACCGCGAAGTGTCCCTCGTGGATGGCGACCCAGCCATGATCGACCCCGGGCTCGAGACCGTCGATGAGGCTGTGCGCGCGCTGGAGCCAGCCGTTGCCAATCGCCGGTTCACCGCGAAACAAGAGGCTGTCGGCGGCAAGCCAAGCGGCCATTCGCGCCGCTGAACCCTTGTCCCCCCGCTCGAGGTACAGCCGGTACGCACGCTCCCGGGCGTCGAAAGTGAGCGGGTCCTCGTCCAGCATGTTTCCAACCCAGCCCATCCCTTCGAGCGCCTCCGGGGTCTCGCCTTCAGCCAAGGCTTCCTCGAACCAGGACCTCGCAGTTTCCCAGTCGCCCTCGCTGAGTGCCGCCCAGCCCGCGTCGAGCGGGGTTGCGCGTACCAATTCCTCAGCCATATCGATTCCGAGGAAGGATCGGTCTCGCGAACCTGGTGGCACGGAAGCAGAGGGTCGAGCCCTGGCGCCGCTTCGGCATGGTCAAACTCTCACTCGGACCTCGGACGACCGTCAAGGGCTTGCCCAGCCACCGGTGAGACGCAGGACGTGTGCCATCCTCAGCGTGTGAGTCCCAGGGCGCCGGCGAAGAGAAGGCGGATTCCAGCAGCATGCTGAGGTTGATGGGCCTACCGCACGTCGCCCGGTTTCCGCGGGCGACGGTCACGCGGTACAGCGATTGCTTTCAGCTGCTGTTCCACGGCGACGAGCACAGCAGGCGCGTGGACGTCGATCTGCGGTACCTCGATGACGGGGACGATTTGGAGTCGACGGAGCTCCGGCTGCTCGCCCGCTTGCAGGAGCTCGGCTACGAGGTCGAGCGCCGTCCCCCGTCCGAATGAGGGGCCGGGAGCTGACGCTCCCGGCCCGTTGAACTGTTCGGACGAACTACGTGATCACCGCGTGCGGGCCGAGGTCGAAGCCCTTCTTCGCTTGATCAACCCGTGCGGGTTGAGGACGAACTTCTTGCTCGCTCCCTTGTCGAAGTCCTTGTAGCCCTTCGGAGCGTCCTCCAACGGAATCACCGTTGCGTTGACCGCCTTCGCGATCTGGACGCGGTCGTGGAGGATCGCCTCCATCAGCCCGCGGTGGTAACGCATGACCGGGCACTGACCGGTCGTGAACGAGTGCGACTTGGCCCAGCCGAGGCCGAGCCGGATCGACAGGCTGCCGACCTTCGCCGCCTCGTCGATTCCGCCCGGGTCGCCCGTCACATACAGGCCCGGGATGCCGAGCTGGCCCCCGGCTCGGGTGACGTCCATGACCGAGTTGAGGACCGTCGCCGGCGCCTCATGGTCGGAGTCCTTGCCGTGCCCGCGCGCTTCGAAGCCGACCGCATCGACTGCGGCGTCGACTTCGGGCACGCCGAGGATCTGCTCGATCTGCTGCGGGAGCGTCGCGTCCTTGGTCAGGTCGACGGTCTCGCAGCCGAAGCTCTCGGCTTGCTTTAGGCGCTCCTTGATCATGTCGCCGACGATCACGACGGCCGCCCCGAGGAACTGTGCCGAGTGCGCGGCGGCCAGCCCGACCGGGCCCCCGCCCGCGATGTAGACGGTCGAGCCGGGGCCTACTCCCGCCGTGTACGCGCCGTGGAATCCGGTCGGGAAGATGTCCGACAGCATCGTCAGGTCGAGGATCTTCTCCATCGCCTGGTCCTTGTCGGGGAATTTGAGCAGGTTCCAGTCGGCGTAGGGAACCATCACGTACTCGGCCTGGCCACCGACCCAGCCGCCCATGTCGACGTAGCCGTAGGCCGAGCCGGGGCGATCCGGGTTGACGTTGAGGCAAATGCCGGTCTTACCCTCCTTGCAGTTGCGGCAGCGTCCACAGGCGATGTTGAAGGGGACCGAGACGAGGTCTCCCTTCTTGATGAACTCGACGTCGCGGCCGAGCTCGATCACCTCGCCGGTGATCTCGTGGCCGAGGATGAGGCCGGACGGGGCTGTCGTTCGTCCGCGAACCATGTGCTGGTCGGAGCCGCAGATGTTGGTCGAGACGATCTTGAGAATGACGCCGTGCTCGCACTTGCGGCCGACGTTTCGCTTGTTGACCCCTGGCCCGTCCTTGAGGACGAGCGCGGGGTAGTCGATTGTTTGAACCTCGACCTTGCCGGGCTCGATATAAGCGACCGCTTTGTTTCCAGGCATACAACATCACTCCTTCGCGCTCTCTTGAGAGTTCCGCTGGTGCGCGGCGGCGGCGACAAGCTGAGGGGCGCACCCGCCAGCGGGACGCCTCAATTCGGCGTCGCCTCCCCGCCGTGGTCTGCCGTGCTGTCGCGCTTGCACCTGAGCGTCCGGCGCCGGCGCGGAAGCTCCCCGCCGAGCGCCACTCGCCGCCGTGATCGTGCTCGCCTCTCCTGGTGCCGCCCGTCGCGCACCTCGTCTTTCCCTCGCCGCTAAGGCGAAGTTGACTCCTTTTCGCGTACCGCGAATGGGAGTTGGCCAAACGCGTTCAGCGCTCTGAAAAACTCGCTCTTTGCGGAGGAGCGAGCGACGCCTGCCTCGCCCCCGAAGGCAGGCAATACGTGATAGCGAGGGGCCGTCCGAGGCGCCTGCCACGATCGCGGGACTTGTGAGTTCTGAAGAGGAGGCAGCGATGGAAGACCGGATGGACGCGATCAGGCTGAAGCAAATCCTGGGCGCGCCGCTGACCGAGAAGGAGCTCATGTGCCTGCAGATCGAACAGAACGGGTTCGGCTGCGCTGCTTGCTCGAATGAGCTCCTCTCTGAACCCTCGGACGACGTGCCTTCCGGCTGAACGCGCTCGGACTAGCGCCGGTTCAGAGGAGCTGGATAGAGCACGCCCGCGAGGTTCCCGGCGCCTCTAGTTGGCGCTCGACAGGCGACGACGCTGTTCGTTTTTCGGCCTTAACGCGAGTCCGTCTCGTGTCTCAACGGCGTGAGCTCCACCAAAATGGGAAAACCCTGCAAATCGCAGGGTTTTCCTTTAGCAGGCCTGTAAGCCGGATTCTGTCGAGGGTGACCATCTTTCTGTGCAGCTGACCCGGCTCCTCGGCGGGCCGCCTCGTAGCGGAGCCTGTTCGCCTTGCACCGGACGGGGTTTGGCTAGCCGCCGTGTCGCCACGACACTGGTGGGCTCTTACCCCACCTTTTCACCCTTACCTTCGGCATCTCTAGAGCTATGCCGCCGGCGGTCTCCTTTCTGTTCCACTTTCCGTCGGCTTTCGCCGCCTGGGCTCGCCCCAGCGTCCTGCCCTTCGGTGTCCGGACTTTCCTCGAGCGCCTCGCGGCGCCCGCGGTCACCCGGCCTGCAGAGACATTGTAGCCTCGTCCTTTCTCAGGAGAGGAGGAGCCATGAAGCGCATCATTGCGTTTGTCTGCTTGCTCGCGGCAGGCGCCTTTGCGGCCAGCGTCGCTCTCGCCGATCGCGGGGCCGGCCACGGCCACGGGCAGAAGCGACACGGGAAGGTCGTGCACGTGGTCGAACACGGAACGACCGACTCGATCTCGAACCAAGGTGGCGGAGCAGGCGATGCCGCCGGCAACATCCTTACGTTCTCGAACGACGTCTTCGACCAAAGCAACTCGACGAAGGTCGGAAGCGACCAGGGTTACTGCGTACGGATCGTGGTCGGCGAGTCGTGGGAGTGCAACTGGACGACGTTCCTCGCGGGCGGTCAGGTCACCGTCGAGGGGCCGTTCTACGACACGCGCGACAGCGTGCTCGCAATCACCGGCGGCACGGAGGCCTACGCGAACGTCCGTGGCTCGATGGAGCTGAAGTCACGCTCCGGCGGGACTGAGTACGACTTCATCTTCCATCTGATCGGCTAGGCAGAGCTCGACTGCCCGATCGCTCCTGCGGGCTCGGCGGCGATCGCCTCGCCGAGCCCGCAGCCGCACTCGGGACAGAAGATCGATCGGTCCGGCAGGCGCAGCACGAACTCGCCGCAGACCAGGCATTCGAGGCTGGCTCCGCGCAGGAGCGAAAGCACCTCTTGGTCGAGCGAGCGGATCAGCGGAGTCGGGTTCACAGCGCCCGGAAGACCCCCGTCACCTTGCCGATCACTTGCACGTGCGTCGCGTAGATCGGCTCGAGCGTCGCGTTCTCAGGCTGGAGGCGCACGCGGCCGTCCTCGCGGAAGAACCGCTTGACCGTCGCTTCGTCGAGGGACTCGTCCTCGCCCGCCCGTCGAGGATTCCCGCCTCGATCATCGAGTCGCCCTTGACGCGCAGGAGAAAGTCGGCGCCGCCGCGCTGGAGCATCTCCGGCAGGACGAGGTGCTCCTCGATGTTGTCCTCGGCGAGCAGCGGCCCGCCCGCGGCGATCTCGCCGACAAGCGGTAATCCGCCCTCGGGTTCGTCCGCCTTCGCGGGCTCTCGACGCCCGCGGCCGGAGAGCTCGAGGGCACGAGGCTTCGTCGGATCGCGTTTCAGCAGCCCGGCCCGCTCGAGATTCGCAAGGTGGGCATGGACTGTCGAAGGAGACGCAAGCCCGACCGCGTCCCCGATCTCCCGCACCGTCGGCGGGTAGCCGTGCCGGTCGACGTAGTCGACCAGGAAGTCCCAGATCTCCTGCTGCCGT
>VAXH01000077.1 GCA_005883955.1 Actinomycetota bacterium
TCGAAGTCAGCGGATCCTCGTTATTCGCCGGGTTCACATCGACCCCGTTGGCGCCCGTCTCGTGCAGCGCTGTCTGGGTCTCGGTCCCGATCGGGAGAATTGCGCCCGATGTGATCTGGTTATCGCGGTTGCCGACCGAGGAGCTGTCGAGCTGGATCAGCTTGATGTGGTAAGGGCCGCCGTTGATGAACGAGGAACCGACGTTGTTGCCCCAGCCACGCGGCCCGACGCTCGCCGCCAGGTGCCCGCCGAAGAGCAGCTGCACCTTCGTGTCCGTCGCCGTCGAGGGCACGCTGTACGTGACCGTGATCTGGGCGAAGTCGTCGCCCGACCCCGAGGCGTTGTCGTGGATGGGGGCGGACACGTCGGTGATCGTGCCGCCGTACAGTGTCATGAAGCGGTCGGTGGCCGGCAGCTCGTGGTTTGCCGTCGAGTCTCCGGCTCCGTTCGAGTCCGCGACGACCGTGTTGTCGACAGGAATCTGGAACGTGCTTGCGCTTCCGCCCGGGCAATCGGCCGCCGCGAGGTCCTGGCAGCGATCGGCGCTGGTCTCCGTGAAGTTCCAGGTCGCGAGCGAGTCGTAAGCGTGGTTGCCGGCCCCGCCCTGGCCTTTCCGGGCCAGGTACTTGAGAATGATCGTCCGGCCGGTGGTCGGCCCACCGCTCGGCACGTCGAGCCCGAGCCTCTGCGGGGTTACCTGATCCTCGGTGTACTGGGAGTTGTTCGCGTTCAGGATTCCGTTGATCCAGCCCTGCGGAACGCAATCTGTTGGGTCCGTTGCAGAACCCGGCTTGTCATTCGCGCACTGCTGGTAGTTGTTCACGCCTGCGTCCGTAGATGGGGCCGCAAGCACCGAGCCGCCGGCGACGAGCGCGCCGAGAACAACGAGCGCGGCCACGAGAACGGGCACGAGCAGCCAGAAGCCGCGCCTGTGACGGACATGTTCAGCTTGTGCGGCCGGCCATCCGTGCTGAGACGTGGACCGACGCTCCGATGTTCGAAACCGTTTCACTTGTTCCCTCCCCTTGCCGTAGACAGCGGATAGCTCTTTTTGCAAGGGGAGGGGAGCCGCGTCGCATACGCGGATCGACGCGCGAGACCGCGCGCGATCGCTGTCTCATGTACTGACGGCTCCTCGAACATGCCCCTCTCCCTCTCGTTAATTCCCCAAAGGAAAGAGCTTAGGGAGTTGGCAGAAAAGCAAAAGTCCAGGATCGACCTAGCCGAAGGTCCTGATCAAGGCTCGACCTCGTTGAGAGCTCAGGCTCGCACGACCAGCCCGAGCGAGCGAAGCTCTAACGAATCGTGACCGGCGTTCCCACGGGCATCCGCTTCCCCAGTGCGAGGATGGCCGCGTTGCGCAGGCGGATGCAGCCGTGCGAGATGCGGCCCGGGATTAGCTGCGGCTGATTCGTGCCGTGGATGCCCACGTAGCCGCCGCCGGGCCAGTCCGTCAGGACCGCGGAGCGCGCGCTGATGCCGAAGGCCAGCGGCCCGTAGAACGGGTTGTTGAAGTTCGTCAGCTTGTCCCGGACGTAGAACTCGCCCGCCGGGGTCGGCCAGTAGCTCTTGCCGACGCCGACGCGCGTTTTGAAGACGACCTTGCCGTCGCGCTTCAGCGTCGCGGTCAACGCGCCGCGGTTGACGTAGAGATGTGTGTGCACCGTGAAGAGCGGGCTCAGGTCGCTCTTGCGCACGAATCCTGTCGTGTTGTTCGGCAGGATCGGCAGGCGCACCCAGTACCAGCTCGAGCGGGGGCTGAGGTCGATCCGAGAGAGGACGAGCACGTCGTTTTGAGTCTCGTCCGTCGTCCCCTTCGGCAGAGTCGCAATCACCTTCGACGCGAGGCCCGGTTTCGCGCGCACGACCGTCCGCCTCATCAAGACCGCCCAGTGCGCGACCTTGCTGTCCGTCAGCTTGGTCGAGCGCGGATAGAGAGCGGCTCCGTTGGCGCCGCCGTGGGCCGCCGAGGCGAGCGAGAGCACTGCAACTGCCAGCGCGCCGGCAAGCGCGATCGAAGCAATGAGCGTCCGGCGATTCTCAACAAAGGATGTGTTCACTCGTGTTCCCCCGGTCTTAGTCGTTCACTGGAGCGGCCAGTAAGGCGGCTCCAGTGTAGCTTCGGCTCTGGTCGTTCACTCTTCGGCGATTCCCCGTACAGAGCTTAGGGCGCCGCTCGGAAGAGCGCGGTCTAGATTGGCCTGGACGAACGGACAGGACCAGGCTTTGGCGGACTGCCGGCTTTTCGGGCATAACTGTGTTTGTCGGCAGGAAGAGGAGGGGTTGCAGTGACTCGATCGATCGCGCTCGGACTCGCGGCTGTTGCGACCGCCTTGGTGACGGCCGCAGCCGTCTCGGCCGGCGACGGCAAGGAGCAGATCAAGTTCAACGCGGCCGATCAGGCAGCCGCGCGAGCGGTCGTCATCCGCCGCGCTGATCTCGGCACGAGCGGCTGGTCAGGAGGAGCCACCAAGCCCGACCTCTCCGCAGGGCCGAGTTGCCCGAACTACCACCCTAAGGTCTCCGATCTCGTCCTCACCGGCGCCGCCCGGACCACCTTTCAACGCAGCGGCTTCGAGTTCGACAGCCAGTCGGGCGTGCTGAAGACGCGTCGGATGGTGGCGCTCGACTGGCGCCGATCCGTGCTCGCTCCCGGCGCCGTCCCGTGCCTCCGACAGACGATCGGCAAGGGGCTCGGCTCGAACGCGAAGGTGGTCTCGTTCGCGAAGCTTCCCTTCCCGCAGCTCTCAACGTACGCAGCGCTCTTCCGTGGAATCATCAGCGTCCAAGCGCAGGGCAAGACCGTGCGCGTCCTCACCGATCTCGTTCTCGTCGGGCGAAGCCGCACCGAGCTCACGCTCACGATCGCCGGGCCGGCCACGGCGAAGCGCGCGATCTCGGCGGCCGAGCGCCGCCTGGCCCGACTACTGATTAGGCGCGCGCGCGCGTAAGCTGAGGCTGAGTCAGCGTCGCTCCGCGACCGCGAGGACCGCGAGCTGGCGGATCGGAAAGCTGCCGCCGAGGCCTTCGACGAGCTCGACCATCTCTCGCTCGACTCGCTCCTGTTCCTCCGCGCCGAGGCTGAGGTGCGTCGCCGTCGTCCGCTGGAGCTCGACCAGCTCGGCGCCGCCAAGGTCGGTCTGGTGGGGGATCGATTCGAACTGCGCCTCGCCGAAGAGTCGTGCGGTCTCGGCCACTTCGATCGCCGGATTCTCGAGCCAACCCCAGAGGGCGGAGATGTTGCCCGAGCGCGCAAGCGCACCTTCAATGACCTCTCGCTCGTCTCTGAGCTGCCAGGGTGCTCCATAGATCTCCCGCAGCGCCTCCTGCGAGCGCCTAGTCCTCCCGTCGGTGACGTAGACGTGGCTGAGCAGGGCCAGCGCCCCGCCGGGGCGGAGCACGCGCGCGGCCTTCGCCCAGCCGACCGCCGGATCGACCCAGTGGAACGCAGTCGCCGAGAAGACGGCGTCGAAGCTCTCCGCGGCCAGCTCGAGCTCCTCGAATCGCGCGACGTGAACCTGCGCTTCGGGTGCGCGCCGGCGGGCGATCGCGGCCAGGTTCGCTCCCGGCTCGACGGCCTCGACGTACAGGCTGCGCGCGATCAGCGCCATGGTCAGCTGGCCGGTGCCGCAGCCGACCTCGAGCACATGGCGAACGCGCCGGCCGGCGAGCGCCGTGTCGATGAATGTTGCCGGATAGCCTGGACGAGCCCGGTCATAGGCCTCGGCCACCCTGTCGAAGGCAAGCGCCCGCTCCATCACAACGAGATTCTCACCGTCTGACCGCCTGAGTATTCTCGTCGCGTTCTCAGCGGCAACGACACAAGGAGGCTCGAGTGACGGGTGTTCGACGGGGTGCGCGGGCGGTGCTGCGGTACTACGTACCGCTGCTCTTCCTGCTGGTGATCGTTCAGATCTTCCTCGCGGGCGAAGGGATCTTCGGGATCAAGAAGGGCCCGAAGCTCGACGACCAGAAGACGCTCGATCCTCACCGCGCCCTCGGATTCCTCCTCACGGAGCCGCTGGCCTTCGTCCTGCTGGTCGCCGCCTTGCTTGCGTGGTTTCCGGACCGCAGGCTACGGCGGATCTCGATCGCGCTGCCGTTCTTGATCTTCCTCCAGGCACCGCTCGCCTGGGGCGGTCGCTGGAGCGGGGCGTTCCATCCGCTGAACGCGTTCCTCGTGCTCGGGCTGCTCGGCTGGCTCTCGGGACAGCTCTGGCGGCGCCACCGCGCCGGAACCACCGAGATGGCGGAAGCGGCTCCGGCCGTCAGCTGATCGCTCAGGGCGCGAGGGCTGACCGTGGCAAGCCTCGCGACTCCACTGCTCCTCGTCGTGTTCGCGGCCGCCGCTGGGGCGACGTGGATTGCCGGCGTCGCGCTGTCGAAGACAACCGACGCGCTCGACGTGCGCCTCGGCTTCGGCGAAGAGCTCGGCGGAATCATCTTGCTCGCCGTCGCGGGCAGCCTGCCCGAGGTCGCGATCACGATCTCCGCGGCCTCGAGCGGTCACCTCGGTCTCGCGGCCGGAAACCTGATCGGCGGGATCGCGGTGCAGACGATGGTCCTCGTCGTTTGCGATCTCGTCGCCGGCCCGAGGAACGCGCTCACGTTCCTGGCGGGCGCACTGACCCCGGTGCTCGAGGCGCTGCTGGTCGTGCTCGTCGTCTCGGGGGTGCTGATGGGCGCGCTGCTGCGCCCCTCGATCGCGATCGGAGGTGTCGTGAGCCCTGCTTCGCTCGCGATCGTCGTCGTCTGGGTGACCGGCGTCTACGTGATCAACCGGGCGCGGAAGGAGAAGCGCTGGACGGTGACGATGCCGGGAAGCCGCCGCGGCCGCCTCAGCCACCGCGAGCCGATGCCGGCGAAGCCGCACCCCTTCGACGGTTCGTCGACGGCTCGGGTTGCCGCGATCTTCGGCGCCGCTTGCGCGATCACTCTCGCCGCGGGCGTCGCGCTCGAGGTGACGGGCAACACGCTCGCCGACCGCGCTGGGATCAACGGCGTCATCTTCGGCGCGACCGTGCTCGCAGCAGCCACGGCTCTGCCTGAGATCAGCTCCGGCATCGCGGCCGTCCGCCTTGGCGACAACGCACTCGCGCTTGGGGACATCTTCGGTGGCAATGCGTTTCAGGTCTGCCTCTTCCTGCTCGCCGATCTGATCGCCGGGTCGCCGGTGCTGCCGAGCGCCGGGCACTTGAACAGCTGGGTCGCCTCCCTGGGGGTCGCCCTGACGGCGATCTACGCGATGGGGGTGATCGCTCGTCCTCAACGCTGCTTCCTGCGACTCGGCGCGGACTCGCTCGTGGCGCTCGTCGTGTTCGGGCTCGGGCTCGCCGGCCTGGTCGCCCTCGCTCCTTAGCAGGGCCGGGCGCAACTCCAGCACATCCGCTATTCGTTTCACCCTTATGGAGCGATTCCGTGTCGCGGCCGTTGCCTGCGGCTGCCTTCTGCTTGCGGCCTGCGGTGGGACGACGACCAAGCAGGCTTCCATCCGGCATGCGACGGCGATCCGGCTCGCGGGCGAGAGCGACCTCGTGGCGGCGGCGCTGCGGCGTGGAGACTCGTGTGCGGCAGCGCGTCAAGCCCGGGCGCTTCGCTCGCAGGTCGTGAGTGCGATCGCGTCCGGCTCGATCCCGCAATCGCTTGCCGCACCTGCACGGCTCGCGTCGTCGAGGCTCGCTTCCAGGGTCTCGTGTACACCCCCGCCCGCGCCGCCGCCGACGCCACCGGCGTCCCTGAGCTGTGCCCAGATCGACGCGCAAAGGAAAGCGCTCGAACAGGAGAAGCACGGACCCGGCAAACACGAGAAGGGTCCCGGGAACGCCGCGCGTGAGCACGAGATCGACCAGGAAGAACACGACCTCGACGAGCAGCGGAAGGGTTGCAAGTGAGCGCCCCGCAGCCATCGACGCGGCGCTACTGCGGCGTGCGGCTGCTCGCCCAGGGCGGCATGGCAACGGTCGAGCTTGCCAAGGACACCGAGCTCGACCGGTCGGTTGCGATCAAGCGGCTCGCCGAGAATCTCGCCGCCAACGAGGAGTACAAGCGGCGGTTCCTGCGGGAGGCCAGGCTGGCGGCGCGGCTCTCGCATCCCAACATCGTCGCCGTGTACGACGCCGGCGCCGAGGGCGGTGTCCCCTTCATCGTCATGGAATACGTCGAGGGCGAGACGGTCAGCGACCTCTTGCGACGCCGGGGCCGGCTCGAGCCGGCCGAAACCGTCGCTCTTGCCCTGCAAGCCTGCTCGGGTCTCGAGACCGCACATGAGGCCGGACTCGTCCACCGCGACATCAAGCCGCAGAACCTGTTGATCGCGAGCGACGGAACGCTGAAGATCGCGGACTTCGGGATCGCCCGCTCGCTCGACGGGACGCAGTTGACGCAGGAAGGGACCGTGCTCGGCACCGCCGGCTATCTGGCGCCAGAGCAGGCGAAGGGCGAGCGGGTGACCGCAGCCGCCGACATCTATGCGCTCGGCGCGGTGCTCTACGAGCTGCTGGCGGGGCGGCCCCCGTACGAGGCGGACAGCCTGGCCGAGCTGTTCGTCAAGCAGACCGAGGGCTCGATCCCGCCTCTCCGCGAGCTCGCCCCTGCGGCGCCGGCCGCGCTCGAGGACGCCGTGATGCATGCCCTCGCGCGCGCGCCCGAGTACCGGCCTGAGTCGGCTGCGGCATTCGCAGCCGAGCTCGCCGCGACGCCGACCGCCGTCACTCGAGTCGACCGCTCGCTCGCGCCGACCAGGCCGATGCGACGGGTGCCTTCGAGCTGGGGGCGTCTACCGGACGTGGCTCGGCGCCGGCGCTGGGCCCTGCCGGTCGCGGTGGCGCTCGCCGCTGCACTGCTCGCGCTCGTCCTGGGGCTTTCGCTCGGAAGCGGTCCGACGCAGCCGCCGAGACCGGTCGCGCCGCCCTCGATGAGCGGGTCGTCCGCGCGCCAGGCGCACGCATTCGCGACCTGGCTCCGCCGGCACGCGGCCGGCGGTTGAGGAGGCGAGAGCCCCACAGCACCTCTCACAACGAAGCGCTGAACCGCCGGGCCGGCGACGAAGCCCCATGATGAAAGAAGCTCTAAGCTCGCAAACCAAACGAGGAGGAAACTGATGCCAAACCGCCGCGACCTCGTCGCCGAGCAGCTGCGCGCGCTCGCCGACGACCTCGAGGAACTCTGGAAGGCCGCAACCCGCGACCCCGCGGTGGAGCAGCGCAAGCAACGAGGCTGGGTGCTACTGACCGGTGCGCTCGGCGCAGTGGCGACGATGGCGAGCCGGAAGGCGCTTGCGAAGCTCTGGCCGATCCTGACCGGTGAGGCGCCGCCCGCCACGCAGGCCCCGGGCTCAGCACGCGAACGGGACCGCGAGCGCGAGCGCGTCTCCTAGTCGGCCGAGCGCGCGAGCTTTCGCCGGTTCTTCACGCGGTACATCGCCTCATCGGCCGCGTGGAGCAGGCCCTCCGGCGTGTCGTCCGCTGCACCGGTGGCGGCGATTCCGAAGCTTGCCTCCGCGCGCAGAGCGGAGGAACGCCCGCTGCGCTCGAGCCACTCGACCAGCCGCGCCGTAACCTCCTCGGCGCCCGGCGCGGTCGTGCTGGGGAGCAGGATCGCGAACTCGTCGCCGCCGATCCGGAACGCCTGGTCGCCGGGCCGCAGCTCGGTGCGCAGGAGCCGGCCGACTCGGACGAGGCAATCGTCTCCGGCGGCGTGACCGTGGCGGTCGTTCAGCGCCTTGAGCCCGTCGAGGTCGAGCACGATCAGGGCCAGCGGAGCGTCGGCACCCAGCGCCTCCGCCACGCCCTGTTTGAGCTCACGCATGAAAGCGCGCCGGTTCGGTAGCTGCGTTAGGGGATCGTGGTCGGCGAGGTACCTCATCTGCTCGAACTGGGTCGCGAGCGTCAGGGCGCTCGCCGCCTGGTTGGCGAAGATCCGAAGCGCCTGCAGCCGTTCCTCGCTCGGCAGCAAACGGTCCTCCGGCTCGTCGACCCAGATGACGCCGATCATCTCCTCCTCCGGCCCGCGCAGCGGGATCACCAGCCAGTGGTGGTTCCACGCGTGCGGGCCGCGCCCGTTCAGCTCGGACTCGTAGATGACCTGAGTCGCTGCGACGCGCTCTCGCGCAATCTCGTTCGGGACGAGGAAGCAGCCGGCAATCTCGAACTCGAAGTCGAACAGCGACGCGATCTCCGTGAGCGAGAGGTTCTCGGTCAGCAGGCGATCGGTGCCCGCCCACCCGGTTGCAGCCCGGGTCACGAGCGTCAGTCCGTCGTCGGCGAGGAGGTCGACGCACACCTTCTCGAAGCCGAGCGCTTTCGAGATCCCATCGCAGACGGACTGCAAGATCGAGTCCGTGGAGAGCGTCTGCGTCAGTCGCGACGAGACGTTCATCAGCTCTTCCAGCGCCGCGCGATGTCGCTCGCGCACGATCGCCGCCTGCGCGGCCGCAAGCGCCTGCGCCGCGTAGTGGGCGAGACCGACGAGTAGCCCGAACTCCTCGTCGCTCGGTCTCAGGCCCGAGGCCGGGTCGCCAAGCGAGAGGATCCCGAGCAGCTCGTCGCCCGGCCCGTACAGGGGCACGAAGACTTCGTCATCCGGGTTCCACGCCTCGGGGTGCTCGCTCACCTCGCGGACGGGGACGTAGCGCTTGCCGGTGTCGTTTTCCCAGTCGAATTCGCCGTGCTTGATGAAGAACGCGCCGTCGCGGAGGAAGCGGTCGTCGAGGAGCTGCGTCCAGCTCTCTCGGCTGTAGGTGCTGCCGATCAGCGCGCGCTGGACTTCCTTGTCGCCGTGGACGGTCTCGACGCGGAAGTCGTCCCACTCACGGCGGTAGAGGTTGAGAACCACCGTGCCGAAGCCGACCACCTCGGCGACCGTCCGCGCGATCAGCGCAAGCACGGTCGAGAGGTCGCTCTCTGCCCTCACGAGCTCGGTTACGCCCACGAGCGCGCCGACGCCCGACAGCTCGCGTGCATCGCGACCCCTCGCGCGCGCAAACAGACGCGCAAAGCGCGTACGCCGTCGTCCCTGAGCCGCTCCGATGCTCTTCTCGCCGCCGATCGAACTGCCTCCTCTGAACCCGCCTATCGCCGCACTCACAGCATCCTCGTTCGCATCAGAGACCGAATCGCCCTGCTGGGGGATCTGTTCGCATTTGATCCCTGCGTCAGACGGGCTGCGATTCGGTCCTCGTTGCGACCCTGACCGGTTCTGGTGCGCGAGCGTGCGCGCGGTCTGCTGCGCCTGAGCGCTCGAAGATCCGAAAGAACGCGTCCACGACGACTGGTGCGAATTGTGTGCCCCGGTGGCGCCGAAGCTCCGCCTCGGCCTCGTCCGGATCGAGGGCGCGGTGGTAGGGGCGGTCGGTTGTCATCGCGTCCCAGGCATCGGCGAGGCCGACGATCGCGGCGCCGAGCGGGATCGAGTCGGCCGCCAGGCCGTGCGGATAACCGCGCCCGTCCCAGCGCTCGTGGTGGTGGTGGATCAGAGGCACCGCGTCGCGCAGCCGCCCGAACTTGGCGACGATCTTGGCGCCGTCGGCCGGATGGTGCTTCATCAGCTCGTACTCCTGGTCGGTCAGCTTCGCCGGTTTCGTCAGGATCGCGTCCGGCACGCCGAGCTTGCCGATGTCGTGGAAGAGGCCCGCGTATCCGATCGCATCGAGCTCTCGACCCTCGATCCCGAGCTCGCGCGCGACCGAGAGGGCGATTTCCTGCACGCGCTGCGAATGGCCGGCCGTGTACGGATCGCGTGCGTCGACTGTCGCGTTCAGGGTCTCGACCGCCTCGAGTGCGTCCTGCTCCAGCACCGCGTAGGCTTCGCTCAGCTCGGCCGTCCGCGCGGCGAGCGAGGAGGCCTGCCGCCGCAGAGTCCGCGAAGCGGTCCGCACGAGCAGGGCGAGAGCTAGATAGAGGGCGAGGAAGACCAGCGACACCGCGGCCCAGATCGCATGCTTGTTCGCCGTGATCAGGTGCTCGCTTCGGCTCGGGTCGGCGTAGATCTCGTAGGCGCCGATGGCGCGCTGGTTGCTCGCGTCGTCGATCGGAGCGTAGACCTCGAGCAGGCGTCCGAAGCCGAGGCTCCGCTCGACCGCATTCTCTTCCCGGTCCGGGACCTCGATCGCGGCGACCGACTCGTTCTTGCGGAGCGCTGTCCCGAGGCTGCCGTCGATTTCGAAGCGGCGTCCGATCCGGCGGCGGGCGCGATTCGTCCACGCCAGGACCCCGTTCGAGCGCCAGACCTTGACGGTCACGAGCTCGGGCCGGCGACTAAGGTCGTCGACGAGCCGTCGCGAGAGCTGTGGGTGGACGACGACCGCACCGTGCTGCACGAGCTGAGGGCGCAGGACGCCGTCGACGTATTGGGTCAGGCTGGTGCGCGCGTCGTTGAGTACCTGTCCCTTCAGCCGTGAGCTGAGGACGCTCGACAGGATCAGGGCGCCGGCGAGCAGGATCCCGGCGCTCGCGACCAGGCACACGCGCAGCAGCGTGAGCGAGCGTTGCACCGCCCAGGTGCGCTGAGTGATCGACGCCGCAGCCACGCCGGGTAGAGAATCGGCTCTCACGTGCGTCCGCTTCAGCCCGGCGTCGCTCGAACGAGTGATCGAGCCATTTGTAGTCTTCGCCGGAATGTCGGCACTACACGGCCTTCGGCAGGCGGGGCTCTATGGGCGGACGGTCGCCCGTGTCGCCCAGCGCGGCTTTCGGGAGCGCGGTGGCGATCCTGTATTGGCGACGGAAGGGATCGTCTTCGTCGTCGGCTCGCCTCGTTCGGGAACGACATTCCTCGCCGGCGCCATCGGCTCACAGCCGGGATTCGTCGACCTCGGTGAGGTCAGGCCGGTGAAGTCGAGCATCCGGCGCTGGGCCTTGCTTCCGGAGAGCGAGGCCGCGCCCGAGCTGCGCTCCACGCTAGAACGCGTTCGCCGGCTGGGCTTCGTGCGGGACCTGAGGCCGGTCGAGCAGACGCCGGAACTCAGCTTCGTCGTCGGCGCTGCGGTGCGCGCGTATCCGCAAGCCACCGTGCTGCACATCATCCGGGACGGACGCGACGTCGTCTGCTCGCTGCTCGAGAGGGGCTGGCTCCGCGAGCGGGAGGGCCACGACGACGTCGGTCAGCCGTACGGTTCGCACCTTCGATCCTGGGTAGAGCCGGAGCGTCGTGGGGAGTTCCTGCGCGCGCACGAGGCGACGCGGGCGGCCTGGGCCTGGCGGCGCTACCTGACCGCGGCTCGTGCGGCGCCGGAACACACGCTCGAGATCCGCTACGAGGAGATCGCCGCCGATCCGGCGGCAGCCGCCGATCGGATCGCGGGCCGGATCGAGACGGATCCGAAGCCGCTCGCCGAGGCGCTCCGCCAGGTTCACAGCCGCTCGATCGGCCGCTGGCGCCGAGATCTGACGCCCGCGCAGATCGAGGACGTCGAACGCGAGGCAGGCCAGCTCTTGCGTGAACTGGGTTACGCCTGAGGGCTCGCAGACTCCCCGCCGAACTGATTCCGCGCATCCCGCGACCGGCGCGGGCGGTGCTCCGCAATGCCGTGTGGACGTACGGTCGCGCGACCTCGTTCGCTCGACCGCTGCCCGACTTCCTGATCCTCGGGGCGCAGAAGGCCGGCACGACCGCGCTCTACGCCTACCTGCTCTGGCATCCGGGAATCACAGGCCCAGCCTGGAAGGAGGTCAGCTACTTCGACCGCCACTACCGTCGCGGAGTCCGCTGGTATCGGGGCCACTTTCCGCTGCGGCCCGGCGACCGGCTCGTCGGGGAGGCCAGTCCCGGCTACCTCTTCCACCCACTCGCGCCGAAGCGGGTGTGGGCGACCGTACCGGGCGCCAAGCTGATCGCGCTCTTGCGGGACCCGGTCGACCGTGCGTTCTCCCACTATCACCACGAGGTCGCGCTCGGCCGCGAGCCGCTCACGTTCGAGGAGGCGATCGAGGCAGAGCCCGAGAGGACGCGGGGGGAGGAGGAGCGGCTCGCGCAGGAACCCGGCTATTTCAGCCACGCCTGGTGGGACTACACCTATCTCGCCCGCGGCCGCTACGCCGAGCAGCTCGAGCGCTGGCTGGCGGTCTTCCCGCGGGAGCAGCTGCTCGTCGTCGGCAGCGACGAGCTGGCCGCCGACCCGCGGCAGACGTACGCCGGCGCGCTCGAGTTCCTCGGCGCGCCGGCGCACGAGCTCGGGTCGTATCCGCGCGTCTACGAGCAAAGCTACGCGGCGATGCGGCCGGATACCCGGCGCCGGTTAGCGGAGCGTTTCGCCGAGCCGAACCGGCGCCTCTACGAACTGCTCGGCCGCGACCTCGGCTGGCAGGTTCCGTGAAGTTCGTAACAGTCTGTTACAAGAGGTTTCGGTCCCAGGTTGCCGCGACGTTTTGCTTGTTCCCGGGACTTCGAGCGATCTTTGGCGGAAGGGCCTGCTCAGTCCGGACCGGTCTTTCTTAGTGACAGTCTGTTACTTGACGTCTTAGTAGGCCCGGATCGTCGCGGCCGTGCCGATCACGATGTCCGGCGACGCGGCCTGATCCAGCCAGAGCAGGACGGTGACGAGCTGCGCTCTCGTCAGGCTGACGCAGCCGAGCGTGGGGTCGCCGCTCGCGCTCACGTGCAAGAAGATCCCCGAGCCGCGCCCGGGGACGATCGGGTGCGTGTTGTAGTCGATCACCGCGAGGTACCGGTACGAGATCGGCGATCGAGACATGTCCTCGCTGGTGATCCGGAACGGCGGCTTTGTGCCGCAGGGGACGTGGTGGAAGCGGTTGTAGAACGGCGAGCGAACGTCCTCGACCCACCAGTCGCCGCAGACGATCCGGTGATAGCGGTAGCGCACGCCCGGGTTCGGGCCGAGGCCGTACATCACCGGCTGAATGCCGAAGGCTCCGGCCGGCGTCGTCTTGTCTCCCTCGCGCTTGGTCGCCGAGACGCCGTTCCGTCCGAGGTGAGCAGTCCAGGGACCGTCGACCGCGAGCCAGCACTCGCCGGACCTTCGCCAAAGTCGCAGCGAGCCGGTGGTCGAGCGCCGCCTCGCCGCGACGACCGTGATCAGCTGGGTGCCCGAGCCGGTGTCGGCGATTTGGTTCGCGAGGTTCGCACCGCAAGTGGACGCGCGGGCGTCGCCGCCGCCGCTCGCCGCTGCAGCGCAGAGCAACACCGGGAGGGAGAGAGCGATTACCCAGCGCATTTCGCCCGCAGAGTACGCTCGGAGGCGGGATGAGGACGCTGGTGCTCGCGATCTTCACCGCGGTGTCGCTGCACGCGCCGCCCTTCGGCCACAGCGTCTCGCGCGTGACCGCAGCGCAGCTGCAGCACTCCTGGCATCCCGGCTGTCCGGTCTCGCCGGCTCGACTGCGGCGCGTACGGCTGACCTACTGGGGCTTCGACGGGCGGGCGCACACGGGCTCGCTGGTTGCGAACGAAGACGCCGTCTCCGACCTCGTCCACGTATTCGCGCAGCTCTACACGGCGCGGTTTCCGATCAGGCGGCTGCGGCCGATCGACGTTTACGGCGGCAAGGATGAACGGTCGCTCGAGGCCGACAACACGGCCGCCTTCAACTGCCGTTACGTGATCGGGCCCGGTCCACGGCGCTGGTCGGTTCATGCCTACGGCGACGCGATCGACGTCAACCCGGTCGAGAACCCTTACCTGGAGAACGGCCGCGTGCATCCGCGGGCCGGGCGCGCCTACCTCGTCCGCGGCAGAGTCCGCCCGGGGATGGCGGTTCGCGGCGGACTGCTCGTCCGCGCCTTCGCCGCGGTCGGTTGGCAGTGGGGCGGACGCTGGACGGCGTCACCGGACTACCAGCACTTCTCGGCGACCGGCGGTTGATGCGTTCCGAGAGTTGATTCTTAGCCTGTTTTCACGAAGATTCGCGAGACTCGACGTACACTCGCCGGAACCCGTGAAGAGCCTTCTCCCCCTCCTCGTCTGCGCGGCCGCGCTCTCCGCCGGGTCTGCGAGCGATGCTGCGATCCAGCCTAGGCTCGGGCTCCAGCAGGGGCTCGACGCAGGTGCAGGCACCGAGACGAGCTCGAACTGGGCCGGCTACGCGGTCACGCATCGGAAGCCATTCACGAGCGTGACCGGAAAATGGGTGCAACCGTTCGCGACCTGCGCCGACCTCTCCTCGACCTACTCCGCGTTCTGGGTCGGTCTCGGCGGCGCGAGGGACAGCTCCTTCGCGGTCGAGCAGACCGGCACCCTCGCCAACTGCTCGTCCGGCACCCCGACCTACACGGCCTGGTACGAGCTCTACCCGAAGGCGCCGGTGATGCTGAAGATGTCGGTCCGGCCCGGTGACACGTTCTCGGCCACCGTCTCGGTGAGCAAGACGACCGTCCTCATTCGGATCAAGAACGTCACGAGGGGCAAGCTCTTGACGAAGAAGCTCCACATGGCGCGGCCTGACCAGGGCTCCGCCGAGTGGGTCGCCGAGGCGCCGGCCGGCTGCGACTCCGCCAACAACTGCACGGTGCTACCGCTGACGAACTTCGGCACGGTGGCTTTCTCGCACGCCACGGCGAGCGTCAAGGGCCACCGGGGCCGCATCTCCGACCCGGTCTGGTCGGAGACGACGATCGAGCTCCACGGGGATCTCCCGAACGAGCCGTCTCAGGCCGGCGCGAACGCGATTCCCGGGGCTGTCGGCCCCGACGGAGGGTCGTTCGCCGTCACCTGGCAGCAGCTGACTCCGCCGACGGGTTGAGTGCATGTGCTTCGAGCGCGACTCGCTGCCCCCGGTCCTACGGATCGCCGGGGCCGCGGTCTCCCACGACGACCTCGAGCTCGAGGCGGCCGACGGCAACCGCTTTGCAGCTTACGAGGCGACGCCCGACGAGCCCAACGGGATCGGCGTCGTCATCCTCCCGGACGTCCGCGGGCTCTATCGCTTCTACGAGGAGCTCGCCCTTCGCTTCGCGGAGCGCGGCTTCAGCGCGGTTGCGATCGACTACTTCGGACGGACGGCAGGCTGTGCGAAGCGTGGCGACGATTTCGACTACTCGCCGCAAGTCGCCCAGACGACCCAGGAGGGGATCCAGGCCGACGTCCGTGCCGCCGTCGAACACCTCCGTCCTCGCAGCAAGGCGATCTTCACCGTCGGCTTCTGCTTCGGCGGCCGGAATTCGTGGCTCGCCGCTGCCTCGGGCCACCGCCTTGCCGGTGCGGTCGGGTTCTACGGCATGCCCGCCGAGCGCGACGGCGTCCCGGGGCCGACCCAGCGCGCGGCCGAGCTGGAGGCGCCGATCCTCGCGCTCCAGGCGGGGGGCGACCAGCACATCACCGCCGAGCTGAACGAAGCCTTCGAGCGGGCTCTGACAGACGCCGGTGTCGAGCATGAGCTCGTCACCTACCAGGGCGCGCCGCACAGCTTCTTCGACCGCCGCTACGAGGAGTTCGCCGAGGCATCCGAGGACGCCTGGCGGCGAGTACTCGAGTTCCTAGAGCGCCATTCCGCCTAGACGGGCGGCTGGGCGACGTTCCCGTCCGACTCGCGGTAGCGGTAGACGATCCGCCCGCGGGTCAGGTCGTACGGCGACAACTCGAGCTTGATCCGGTCGCCGATCAGGATCTTGATCCGGTACCGGCGCATCTTGCCGGCCGTGTAGCCGAGGGCCTCATGGCCGTTGTCGAGCGCGATGCGGTACATGCCGCTCTTGTAGGACTCGAGAACCTCGCCGTCCACTTCGATCTTCTGCTCCTTTTCGGAGATAGCGCACCTCCTTTCGTGAGATAAGTGCGCGCGGGTGATTGCTCACCCGCGCGCGAGAATCGGACTAACCGACGATGCTGACGTTGCGGGCCTGGGGTCCCTTGGGACCCTCTTCGACCTCGTACTCGACCTTCGCGCCTTCGGTGAGGCTCTTGAAGCCCTCGCCGGAGATTGCGCTGAAGTGAACGAAGACGTCGTCGCCGCCGTCGGCCTGCGAGATGAAGCCGTAGCCCTTCGAGTCGTTGAACCACTTCACGGTTCCGGTTGCCATGTATTCCACCTCCCTGCTCCTTCACGAACGATGCAGCGGAGGCGTGATCGCACTACCGGTACTCGCTCTTGATGATCTGTGGCGCGGGAACCGTAGCGCATTCTGGCTATCTACGGGCTGGCGGCGAGGGCCCGCGGCGCGGTGTCGGCACGAAGCAGCGACAATGCCGTCAGCGGGAAAACGAGCACGGAAACGAGCCCGGCGGCGACGAACGCGGCGCCGGTGCCTTTCGTGATCAGGCCGAGATCCATCCCGATCTGGCCCGCGACGACGATGAAGCCGAGCGAGGTCGCCTGCAGGAGGCCTGCGGCCGCGATCTGGCGCCCATCGAGCAGCGGCCGGTAGAGGAGCGCCGGCAGCGCGCGGGCAGCGAGGAGGAGGGCCACGAAGATCGGCACGAGCGCGAGCGTCGACGACTTCGCAAACAGCGCGCTGCCGTCGAACTTGAGCCCGCTGGCGACGAAGAAGAAGGGGACGAAGATCCCGAAGCCCGCCTCGGCGAGCTTCTGGCGGAAGTGCGTGTGCGTCATCGTCTGGTCGCGGTCGACGAGCTTGAGGATGGCGCCGGCCATGAAGGCGCCGAGAATCGCCTCGAGCCCGAACTTCTCCGCGAGCACGACGAAGCCGACGAGGAGGACGAAGGAGCCGCGGACGCGGATCTGCGCCGTGGTGTCCTGCAGGCGGAGAAGCGCGCCCGAGAGCCGCATCGAGCGCTCCGCGCTGAGGACGGCGAGGCCGATCGCGGCCGCGAACGCGGCGAAGGCGCCGAGTAGGCTCAGCTTGGCGCCGAGGCCTGAGGAGTGGCTGGAGAAGAAGAGCGAGAGCAGGACGATCGTCGCGACATCCGCGATTGATGCGCCCGCGAGCACGACCTGCCCGAACTGGGTCGAGGATTCGCCGGCGTCCTTCAACACCGGGATCACGACGCCGAGCGAGGTGGCCGCCGCGATGATCGCGATCAGGAGCGGCGACTTGACGAGTCCCGCTCCATGAAGAGCGAGCGCGAAGACGAGCGCGATCGCGAGCGAGGCCACGAAGCCGAGGCCGGTCAGCTTCAGCAGCCGGCCGCGAAACTGCTCGAACTCGACCTCGAGCCCGGCAAGCAGGAGCAGGAAGGCGAGGCCGAGCAGGCTCATCAGCTGTACCGGCTCGTCGACCGTCGCCCAGCCGAGCACCGAGGGGCCGAGCACGATTCCGAGCACGATCTCGAGCACGACCGCAGGGAGGCGCAGCGCGGGCACGAGGCCGAGCCCGAGCGGAGCTGCAAACGCCGCCGCGGCGACGATCAGCAGGTTGGTGAAGTCGATCTGCACTAGGCCGGCACGGTCACGCGGGCCTGCTCGGCCGCCGCCTTGACCCCCTCGCCGAAGGTTGGGAATACGTGGTGCGCCCTGGCGAGCTCGTCGACAGTGACGCCGAGGCGCATCGCGATCGAGAGCCCCTGGACGATGTCGCTCGCGCCGCGAGAGACGACGTGCAGCCCGAGCACGCGGCGGCTGGGGCGGTCGAAGACGATCTTGTAGAGCCCGTGCTTGGCGTCGATGTATGAGGCCCTACGGACGTACTTCAGCGGGTGGATGACCGTCTCGCACTCGAAGCCCCGCTCCTCGGCCTCCATTGCAGTCAGCCCGACGCCGGCGAGCTCTGGATCAGTGAAGATCGCCGTCGGCAGGACCGAGTAGTCGGCGCTGGGGCCCTCGCCAGGGTGGTACATGTCCTCGACGGCGATCCGGGCCTGGTACTGCGCGACCGGCGTGAACTGCGCCTGGCCGTTGACGTCACCGGCGGCCCAGATGCCGGGGACGTTCGTGCGCATGCGCTCGTCGACGGCGATGCCGAGCTTGTAGGTCTCGACACCCGCGGCTTCGAGCTTCAGCTCCTCGATGTTCGGGCGGCGGCCGGAGGCGAGTAGCAAGCGGTCGAACTCGATCTCCTGCTCCATGCCGCCTCCGCGCGGAGCAATCGTCGCGACGTGCGTTCTCGCGCGAGCGGCGACCTTCGTGACGAAGCTGCCGAGGATGATCCGAATTCCTTCCTCCTCGAGGGCGTCACGGAGCTCCTTGGCTGCGTGCTGGTCGGTGTTCGGGGCGATCTCGTCGAGCGCGTCGACGAGCGTCACCTGCGAGCCGAAGCGGGAGAACGCCTGGCCGAGCTCGAGCCCGACGGCGCCGGCGCCGACGATCAGCAGCCTCTCGGGCAGCTCTTCGAGCTCGAGCGCGCTGACATGGTCGAGCCAGTCGAGCTCCTCGATCCCATCGATCGGCGGCACCGCGGTGCGCGAGCCGGTGGCGATCAAGATCTTGTCGGCCGTCAGCTCGGCGTCGCCGACTCGGACGGTACGCGGGTCGGCGAAGCTCGCCGTCCCCCCGTAGGTGTCGAAGCCGGCCGCCTGCAGGTCCTCGACCCACTTCGGCTGCGGCTTCTTCAGCGTCTCCTTGCGGGCCTTGACCTTCGCGAGATTGGTCGTCGCGGGACCGACCTCGATGCCGAGCTCGTTCGCCAGCGTGTTGATCTCGTGCGCCAGGTCGGCGGCGACGAGATACGCCTTCGTCGGCGTGCAGGCGACGTTGGGGCAGCTGCCGCCCCAGCGCTCGCGCTCGATCAGGGCGACCTTTGCTCCGTGCTCCTTCGCCGCCTTGTTCGCGCCGTCCCGGGCCGCGGAGCCCGCGCCGATCACGACCAGGTCGTAGTGCTCGCTCTTCATGGGATCCTCCTCGCTCTTTCGTGGCACAGTCGCATGGGAGCCACGGCTGTTACAAGCGCTGTAACGAGCGGCGGGAGGAGGTGACTGAAGCGCGTGGAGATCTTCGACGTCAGCGTGCCGCTGCTTGAGGGGATGGTCACGTATCCGGGCGATCCCGAGGTGCACGTCGAGCTCGCGGCGTCGATTGCGGGCGGCGACGTCGTCAACCTGACGCGGATCGATTTCGGCCTGCACTCGGGGACGCATGTCGACGCGCCCGTGCACTTCATCGACGGGGCCGCCGGGGTGGATGCGATTCCGCTCGACGTTCTCGTTGGGCCGTGCCTGGTCGTCGCGGCCCCCGACCTCTCGGTGGAATCCGTCGCCGCTGCGCCGGCTCTGGAGCGGATCCTGTTCAAGACGCCGAACTCGAAGCTCTGGGCGCGCGATTCCTTTGCTGGCGATTTCGCCCGGCTCGACGGCGAGGCGGCGCGGCTGCTCGTCGAGCGTGGCGTCCGGCTCGTCGGAGTCGACTACCTCTCGGTCGGCGACGAGGACGCGCATCACGTCCTGCTCGAGGCGGGCGTCGTGCCGGTGGAGGGACTCGACCTGCGTGGTGTCGAGCCCGGCGACTACGAGCTTGTCTGCCTGCCGCTCCGCGTCGTCGGAGCCGACGGCGCCCCGGCGCGCGCCGTCCTGATCCGCCGCTGACCGGAACAGAGGTCGCCCGCCGGTTTTGGTTGCAGCCCTGGCTTGTGGCCGCTTCGGCCATGGCCGGGGTCTGACCCCAGCCATGGCTAAAGGATCACGATGGCCGCCCGCGGAACACCGCTGGTCTGCAGCTCGCCGAGATCCGGTGTGCGGGTGATCACCTCGACGCCGTCGGCCGTGACGAGCGCAGTGTCCTCCGACTTCGCGCCACCGGTGATCGACGGGTTCCACGCTACAGCCGCCGCGCTCGGGATCACGGACGGCTCACCGGGAACCCCGAAGACCTCGCGGCCGCGGTAGCCGGTCAGGCCGCCCTGGTGGTGCCGGCGCCACTCGGCCTCGTAGCCCTGTGCCGCGTACGCCCGCTCGCCGGCCGCGAAGACTTCGCCGAGAGTGGCGCCGGGACGTGAAGCAGTGAGGAAGGCGGCATCGACCTCGGCGCAGGCCTCCAGTAGCCGCACGAGCTCCCGGGGCGGCGGTCCGAAAGAGACGAGCCGCGTCAGGGAGAGGTAGAGGCCGTCGCGCTGGGCCGTAATCGCGAGCAGCGCGTGCCGCCCGAGCGGCGCCTCCGTCGGCAGCGGGTGGCGGTGGAGCGGCTGCCGCTCCTCGCCGGCGACGAGCACCACGGGCGGGAAGAACCCGCGCAGCCACGCCTGCCGCGCGAGTTCCGCCGCCGCCCCGCGCTCGCTCAACTCCGGCGCGAGCGCCCCGAGCGTCGCCCGCATCGCGTCCGCCGCGTCCCGCCCGGCCAAGCGATAACGCTCCAGCTCCTCGGCGCAGAGCTCGCGCCGAAGCTCATCGAGGACGGCCGGAGTCTCGGCGAGCCCGTGCCCTTCGAACCACGGGTAGGCCACCGGCTCGTAGCCGAGCTCCTCCCAGCGCTCCTCCGCCTCGACGCGAGAGCGCTCGATGTCCTGGTAGAGAACGCGGGCCGCGTCGTCCTCGAGGACGACCGTGTACGGAGAGGACGCCCCCGCCTCGTCGACGGGGCGGCCGCGTCCGCAGAGCAGCCAGCGGACGTCCGCGGGCCGAGTGGTGATGAGCCGCCCGCCCGCTGCTTCGAGCGCGAGCCGGCGCTTCTCTTCCGCCTCCCTCACGCCTCGGCCGCGGCGCCGGCCTCCATCATCGACATCGACATCTCCGGCAGATCGAGCGCGATCGCCGCCTGGATCAGCCCGAGGTGCGAGAACGCCTGCGGGAAGTTGCCGATCAGCTCGCCCGAGTGCGGGTCGATCTCCTCTGCCAGCAGGCCGACGTCGTTGCAGAAGCCGAGCAGCCGCTCATAGAGCTCGCGCGCACGCTCGCCCTCGCCCGCGCGCGCGAGACACTCGACCAGCCAGAACGAGCAGATCGCGAAGGTCGCCTCCTCGCCGGAAAGACCGTCGACGCCGTCGGTGATGTAGCGGTAGACGAAGCCGTCGGCGGAGAGCTCGTCCGCGATCCGGTCGGCCGTCACCCGCGCGCGTGGGTCGTCGTGCGGGACGAAGCCGACGATCGGAATCATAAGGTTCGACGCGTCGAGGGAGCTCGAGCCGAAGTACTGGACGAACGACTGCGTGGCCTCGTCGACGCCGTCGCGCTCGATCAGCTCGCGGATCTCCTCACGCTCCGCGGCCCAGCGCGAATCGGCCTCGCGGCCGTCGAGCTCGGCGAGCCGCACGAGCCGGTCGAGCGCGACCCAGGCCATGACCTTGGAGTAGACGAAGTGCTGCGGCTCGCCGCGGATTTCCCAGATCCCCTGGTCGGGTTCCCGCCACTTCTCGAGGACGACTCCGCCGACGCGCGAGAGAAAGTCCCAGAAGATCTCATCGATCTCGCCGCCGTGCCGGCGCCAGAGCCAGGCGGTGTCGAGCAGCTCGCCGAACGTGTCGAGCTGGAACTGCTGCGCCGCCCCGTTTCCAATCCGCACCGGGCGAGAGCGGCGATAGCCTTCGAGCCAGTCGAGCTCGACCTCCGGCAGCAGCCGCTCGCCGCCGACTCCGTACATGATCTGCAGCTCGCTGGCGCGGCCCGCGGTTGTGCGCCTCAGCCAGGCCATGTACGCGTTGGCCTCGTCCGTATAGCCGAGCGCGAAGAGCGCGTTCAGCGTCAGCGCCGAGTCGCGCAGCCACGAGAACCGGTAGTCCCAGTTGCGTTCGCCGCCTACCTCCTCCGGCAGCGAGGTTGTCGCTGCGGCCACGATCGCACCGGTGGGGCCGTTCGTCAGCGCCTTCAAGACGAGGGCGCTGCGGACGACCTGCTCGCGGTAAGGGCCTTGATAGGCGCAGCGGTCGGCCCAGGCGGCCCAGGTCGAGGTCGTCTCCTCCAGCTTCGCGTGCACCTCGTCCCGGCTCAGCCGGCGCGGCGAGAGCTCGTGCGGGAGCTGGTAGGTGAGCACGACGAAGGCCTCCTCGCCGGCACGCAAGGTTCGGTTTCCGTGGGTCGCGGAGCGCTCGGCGTCGCCGAAGGGCAGCTCGCTCTGCAGCACCAGCGCGTCGGCGCCGCCGTAGACGATCACGAGGTCGTCGGCGAGCGTCTCGAGCCGCGGCGTCGTCAGGCCGTAGTCGAAGCGCGGGACGAGCTTCACCTTCACCGCGACCTCGCCGTCGGTGCAGCGGGCGATCCGGATCAGCTGGTGGTCGGGGTGCGCAGCGTGCGCGTCCTCACCCGGCTCCGGCACGCGAAAGGCGAAGAAATCCGTCAGCACGAGCGTGCCGGTCGGCGTCCGGAAGGTCGTCTCGAGCACGTTCGTTCCCGGCAGGTAGCGCCGCGATGACTCGTAGTCGTCCTCGAGCGGCGCGATCCTGAAGAAGCCGGCCTTGGCCCAGTCGAGAATGCGACCGAAGACCGGCCGCGCCTCGAAGCGGTGGAAGGTGCACCAGTCGATCGAGCCGTCCTTGGAGACCAGGGCGCCGGAGTGGCAATCCGACAGAAGCGCGTAGTCGCCGATCGGCGGATAGATCTCAACGCTCACAGGACAACCTCGTGAGCGGTTCGCTGGACCGCGAGACGAATTCCGACTCGAGTTCTCCAGCCAAACTGGACGCGTAGCGTGCTCATCGGGATCCGTTCACCTCCACGAAGACCTTGATCGCACTCGTGTCCTCCGTGAGCGCGCGGATCATCTCCTCGTAGTTCTCGAGTCCGCGGATCGGCGTCGTCAGCAGCTGGTCGAGCCAGCCGGGGAAGAGCGCCTGTGCCTTGATCAGGTCGTCGACTCCGCTGCGGAAGTCGGCCGGCGAGGCGTTGACGGTGCCGACCATCACCTTGTTGCCGAGTACGAAGCTCTGGTTGATCTTGTCCGAGTTGATCTCCGCCTTGCGGTCGCCGCCGGTGATTGAGGAGAGGACGAGCACGCCGTTCTTGCCCAGCACCTCGGCCGCTTCCCAGATGACCGGCGAGAAGCCGGTGGCGTCCATGATCAGGTCGAACGGCCCGCGCTCCTCGCTGATCTCGCGCAGCGATCTGTCCTGCGTCGAGAGGTAGATGCCGCCGAGCTGTTCGACGAGCTCGCTGTTCCGGTACGGCGGCTTCGGCAGCGAGGCGACTGTCAGCTCGAGTCCGCGCAGCCGCGCCGCCATCGCCATCAGCAGCCCGATCGTCCCGGAGCCCAGGATCAGCGCCTTCCGCGGCTCCCAGACCGTACACCGACCTCGCGCAGCGTCTCCGGCAGCGGGAAGACGAACTTGGAGTCCTCGACGTAGTACTCGGTCAGGTAGCCATGAAGCAGATTGATGCCGCGCTCGTAGTAGACGTCGTCTGTGGTGAAGTCCTGCAAGCCGATCTTCCCGTAGATCGAGGACCCCGGCCGGCGCACGCTTGCGACCACGAAACCGCCGGGACGAATCGTGTCGGGGACGTTCGGGCCGACCTCCTCGACTACCCCGAAGTTCTCGTGTCCGATGATCAGGAAGTCGTCGCCTTCCGGCGCCGCGCCGTACTCGGCCGCATTGATTTCCTTGTCGGTGCCGTCGACGCCGACGCGGAGGACTCGGACGAGCACGCCGCGTCCGTCCGCGACCTGGTCGACCGACGGTTTCGGGACGTCCTCGAGGTGGATCGAGCCCGCCTTGCCTGGATGAACCGCGATTGCCTTCATGCGCCCATCGTCTCGCACTTCGCACCCGCGTTACAGTCGCCGGGTGGACGACGCCGCCGTGATCGCAGCGCTACGGGCCCGCGACGAGAGGGTTTTCGCCGAGCTGATGCGGATGTACAACGCCTCGCTGCTGCGGGTCGCGCAGATCTACGTCGCCAGCAGGTCGGTGGCCGAGGACGTCGTCCAGGAGACCTGGATCGGCGTCCTCAACGGGATCGACCGCTTCGAGGGCCGCTCCTCGCTGAAGACGTGGATCTTCCGGATCCTGACCAACATCGCGAAGACGCGCGGCCAGCGAGAAGGGCGGACGGTGCCGTTTTCCGCCCTGGAGCGGCCGGACGCCGTGCCCGAGGCCGCGGTCGACGCAGACCGGTTCCTGCAGGCCGACCATGAGCGCTGGCCGGGCCACTGGGCCTCGAAGCCCGAGCCCTGGCCGGAGGAGCGGCTACTCGCCGCCGAGACGCGCGCGGTCGTCGAGCGGGCGATCGAGCAGCTGCCGCCGGCACAGCGGGCGGTGATCAGCCTGAGAGACGTCGAGGGCTGGAGCTCCGAGGAGACGCGTAACGCTCTCGGCGTCAGCGAGACAAATCAACGAGTCCTTCTGCACCGTGCGCGCTCGAAGGTGCGGCAGGCGTTGGAGGACTACCTCGTGGAGGCCCGGTGAGCGCAAGCATCGAACAACTGAGTTGCCAGGAGCTCGTCGAGGTGGTGACGGACTATCTCGAGGGCGCGCTGCCCGACAGCGAGCGCGCGAGCTTCGAGCACCACATCGAAGGCTGCACGGGCTGCCACGAGTACGTCCGGCAGATGCGCGAGACGATCGAGCTGACGGGTCAGCTGACGCCCGCCGACCTCAGCCCGGAGGCCGAAGCGGCTCTGCTGGCCGTGTTCCGCGACTGGAAGTCCCGCTAGCGCGCAGCCGCGGAACTGCTCCGGACATGACCGCGGACTGGGGCTGCGCGCTACGATGCCGCGGCCGTGTGGCTCTACTTCATCCCGCTCTACATCGTCGGCGCGATCATCCTCATGCTCGCGTTCTTCACCCTCTTGGGACGGGTGAAAGGCGGCAAGTACGCGCGGCCCGTCATGCAAGGGATCGCGAAGATTCCGGGCGTCCGGGGCCTGATGATGAAGGCCTCGCGCGCCGCCCTGGCCAAGCAGAACCCCGAGGCCGCAAGCGCGCTCGAGAAGCTCGAGCGGGCCGGGGTCGCGAACGATCCGCAGCGGGCGCAGGCCGCCCTCTCGCGGCTGAGCGCTTCGGAGCGCCGCGCCTACCTCGAGGCGGCGGGCCAAGAAGGCGCGCTGCCTGAGCCACAGAACCGCCAGCAACGGCGGGCCATGGAGAGGTTGCAGAAGCAGCGACGCGGGCGCTAGCCGTCTGTCTCTAGGCGTATGGGCGCACGGCGCCCACGTAACGGTTCGCATAGCGGTTCAGGCTCGAGATCCGGACGACCGCGCCCGTGTGAGGCGCCTCGATGAACAGGCCGCCGCCGATGTACATGCCTTCGTGACCGGGGATCCCGAAGGCACCAGCGTCGAAGAAGACGAGGTCGCCGGGCTGCAACGCCTCCGGCGGCACGGGCGTGCCCTCGTGGAGCTGTGCCCCCGTGTAGTGCGTGAGCGGAATCCCGAGTTGACCGTAGACGTACATCGTCAACCCCGAGCAGTCGAAGCCCGTCAGCGGGCTGGCGCCGCCCCAGCGGTAGGGAACGCCGAGGTACTGGGCGGCGATCGCGACCGCGCGGCCGCCGACCCCGTTCGCGGCGGGTAGCGCGCCTGCCAGCAGGGGCTCGGTGACGACGGGCAGCCCGGCGATTGAGGGCGCCGCGCCGAAGCCGAGCGATGCCCACGGTCCGGCAGCCGTGACCACGCGGCTGGCAAGCTGGTTCGTGCTGACGTTGCCGCGCTCCCGCAAGCCGACCAGCACCTGGGCGCCGCTCGGGACGCCCGGATAGCCCGGCGCGACGCTCAGCCGCAGCCCCACGTAACCGGTCTTCTTGCCGATCACGGCCTTCTGGCTGACGACGAGGTAGCTGCCGGTGTCGAGCTGGAAGAGCGCGTTCGCACCCGCATCGCGCAGCAGCCCCTGGACGACGAGACCGGAGATCGCCGCGCGGCGTCCGTGTCTGATCGTGACGTGGTCGGCGTGGACACGCCCGCCGAGCATC
>VAXH01000036.1 GCA_005883955.1 Actinomycetota bacterium
GGATGTTACATGCGCGATCGGCCGGCAGAGCTTAAACGCGGGAGAGCGCGCTTTAGCTTCGGCCAGGCGCTTTTGTACGGCGCATGACGACGACGCCATTTGACTCATAGACGGTGGCAAACCGCCTGTTCTCACGAAGACGGCTAAGCGCTGCTTTGAACGAAGGTGCCCCCTCGGTGTCAGTCGTGTCGACCGCGATCCATTTTGCCTCTCGAATGGCGGGAAAGAGCAGGATCCGTTTACGCGCGGAGAGATGCGCTCCCAGGGCGTTCGAGGCGCTCACGGGGACGCCGTCGGGGATCAACCCGGTGGCGTAGCGCTCGGCCCGCAGATGCGGTGGGTTTGCAATGGTCTCGCGGGCCACCGGAAGAGCGATCCAGAGCGGAGAGATCACTGCGGTGGCGGCCACCGCTGCCAAGACCCCGCGCGAGAGCCTCCAGGGGTCGGTCGTCGTGCGGGCAGCCCCCAGAATCGTCGCACCGAAGAGCACCGCCGTCGTGGCCGCCGAGTAATGGCTCGTGATCGAGGTCTGGTCCGGCGAGGACGAGAGCAGGTTGATGGCCAGCGAAGGCACGGCAGCGAGGAGCAGCAGGGGCGCCCGGAAACAGAGGCCGAGCAGCGGTACGACGAGGAGCACCAGGTACACGAGCTTGTGGGTAGTCAGGACGATCTCTGCCGTCTTGAGCGGATGAACGGCTGTTGTTTCGACGACCTGCTTCGGCGTGCCACCGAGCGCCGCATAGCGATTGGCAAAGGGATCCGCTCCGTTCGAACTGAAGTGCGGAATCACGTAGAGGAAGTCGACGGCGGTGGCGGCAAGCCCGGCCGCGAAGATCGCCGCACCGATCCACGGACGCCGGCGCGAGACGCCGTACCAGATGCCGAGGCAGCCGAGGACGAGCGGGACCTGTTCCTTCGAAGCAGCCGCCAGCACGGCCACGGCGAGGAAGCGGACCCAGCGTTCCTCGTCGAGCCACCAGAGCGAATAGAGCAGCAGCGGCAAGGCAAAGCAGACGGCATGAAAGCCGGTGTTCGGATCGAGCGCCTTCCATTGGGTGGCGGGATAAAGGAGATAGGCCAAGGCGAAACAGCCGGCCGAGCGCTCGGAGCCGAGATGCTTCCGGGCGAGCCAGAAGATCGGTAGCGCCCCAGCGCTCACCACGACCGCCTGCAGGACCAGCAGCATCACCGGGCTCGACCAGATCAGCCAGAGGGGAGCGAAGAGCACGAGCAGCGGCTCGACGTGGACTCCGAGCCGAGAGATCTGATCTCCCGGAACATTCGTGGTCTGCAGCAGCCCGCCATGGGCCGTGCTCCAGACCGCCTGGGCCGCGTTCCCGAGATCGAAGCGGGCGCTGCGAAAACCAACGTAGTCGACTACGGCCGCCGCCGACCCCACGGCGGCATACACGACGATTGCGAGCCGCACAGAGACGGCGGCGGAAAGACTGAACGGCGTGGTTCGCTCATCCCGCGCACCCAGCCCGCTCGATTGAACGGACGAAGCCTCCACGGTCAGAGGGTGCACGCGCCCGGTTCGTAGTGCGATATACGAACGGCTAACGAGAGCCGTTCTTTCGGCTATCCCTTGCGGAAGGTTGGGTTATCCGGCGCCGGCACGAACCGGCGCCGGGCGGGTGATCCTTAGAGCGCGGCCAACTCGCGCACCTGCGTGAGCCGGATGTGGTTGCCGGACGGGTCGCGGAACGACGAGTCGATTCCGTAGGGCCGCTCCTCGGGCTCCTCGACGAAGTCGACGCCCCGTCCCTTCAGCTCCTCGTAGGAGGCGTGGCAGTCGTCGGTGGTGAGGAAGATCGTGATGGCCATCAGCACGATCGAGACGTCGTCCTGGCCGGGCAGGCCGACGGTCAGCCAACGGAAGCTGTCCATCTCAGGCAGCGTCACGTCGGCACGCACTTCCATGCCAACCTTTTCGGTGTAGAAGGCAAGCGCCTCGTCCTGGTCGTGCACCCACAGCTGAGCGTTGGCGATCTTGATCATCCGAGTCCTCCTGAGTCGATTGAAACGGCAAGCGCGATGCTAGGCCGGATCGAGACGGCTGTCTTCTCGAAATGTGCGGTGTTGTGGACGCCCGTAGGCACGCAGGACACAGGCGGGAATCAGCGCGTGCTGCGATGCCGGCGGGAACTCCGCGCGGTAGGCGGTTGGCGGCCGGCCGTAGGTGCGCGTGAAGCTGGTCGTGAAGGAGCCGACGCTCTTCAGGCCGACCGCGAAGCAGATGTCGGCGACGGTGCGGTCGGTCGACCGAAGCAGCGCCGCCGCGCGCTCCAGCCGCCGGGTCAGGAGGTATGCATGAGGCGACTCACCGAATGCTCGGCGGAACTCCCGGCTGAAGTGCGCACGCGAGAGGCCCGCGGCGCCGGCGAGATCGTCGACGCCCAGCGGTTCGTTGTAGTGGCCGTCGGCGACGTCTTTCGCGCGCAGCAGGTGGCGGGCAGGCGGGACGAAGGCCATCGGTCAAGTATCGCGGCTCAGTTCGCCTCTCGCGGTACGCTCCTCGCGTGCCGTCCTCGGTCCGCCTCGTGCTCACCTGGGCCATCAACGCGGCCGCGCTCTGGGTCGCCAACGCCCTCTTCTCGGGCGTGCGGATCCACGGCTGGTGGGCCTACATCATCGGCGCGGCCGTGCTTGGAATTGCCAACACCGTGATCAAGCCCGTGCTTGCGCTGATCACGCTGCCTTTGATCATCCTGACGCTCGGCCTGTTCCTGCTTCTGATCAACATCGCGATGGTCGCCCTCGCGGCGTGGATCGCACCGCATTTCTCGATCCACGGCTTCTGGACCTACGTCGGCACGGTCGTGATCATCTGGCTCGTCAACTGGCTCGGGCACACCTTCGTCGACGAGCTCGAGAATTCGCACCGCCGGCCGTCTTTGATCTAGGTCATGCCCGACTGGACCGCTGAGCTCGTCGTCGACGAGGAGCTTGCCGGGCAGCTGCTGACGCAGTTTCCCGAGCTCCGGATCGAGTCGGTGCGTCCGTTCGCAGAGGGCTGGGACTACACGATTTTGCTCGTCAACGAGCGCTGGGTGTTTCGCTTCCCGCGCCGCGAGATCGCCGTTCCGGGCGTGCGACGCGAGATTGCGGTCTTGCCCGAGCTGGCGCCGCTGTTGCCGATTCCGGTGCCGGTGCCCGTCTTCGTCGGGGAGCCCGCCGACGGGTTCCCGTGGCCCTTCTTCGGCAGCGAGCTCCTGCCCGGACGCGAGCTCGGCGAGGCGGAGCTGGGAGACCCGGCTCGCGTGGCGATCGGGCGTTCGCTCGCGCGCTTCCTGCGCCGACTTCACGACGCCGAGATCGCGTACGAGCTGCCGCCCGACGGGAACAGGCGGGCGGACATGAGCGTGCGTGTGCCGAGAACGCGCGAGCGGCTCGATGAGCTGGAGGCGAGCGGCCTCTGGCAGCGGCCCGCCTCTGTCGACCGGCTACTCGAGACAGCCGAGGCTCTTCCTCCTTCGGACGCGTCCGCTGTCGTCCACGGCGACCTCCATTTCCGGCAGGTGCTGATCGGCGACGACGCGGGCCCGACAGGCGTGATCGACTGGGTCGACGTCTGCCGCAGCGATCCGGCGATCGACCTGTCGATGCTCTGGAGCTACCTGCCCCGCGAGGGACGCGAGGCGTTCTTGACCGAGTACGGAGCGGTCAGCGACGAGCAGCTCATGCGCGCACGCGTGATTGCGCTCTCGCTGTCGACTGCGCTCGCGCAATACGGTCACCACGAAGGCTTTCGGGCGATCGAGCGCGAGGCTCTTTCCGGCCTCGCGCGAACGTGCGCCGAGTGACGGCTCTAAGACCTGGGCAGAGCCCGGACACCCTCCACGTCGGCGTCGCAACCAAACGCCTTTAAGCTTCCGCGCGGTGCGCCTCGGCCTGATCTCGGACATCCACGGCAACCTGCTCGCGCTCGATGCTGTTCTCGGCGAGTTGAACGAGGCCGGTATCGACCGGCTCGTCTGCCTCGGAGACGTGGCAGCCGGGCCTGAGCCTCGCGAGACGATCGAGCGGTTGCGCGAGGTCGCGTGCCCGGTTGTCCTCGGCAACTGGGACACCTGGGTGTTGGACGGAGTTCCCCCGCTGGCGCTGCAGGCGGGGCCGATGCTGCGCGACCAAGGCGAATGGAGCGGGGCGCAGCTCAGCGAGCCGGACAAGGACTTTCTCCGAAGGCTCCAGCCGCGGCTCGAGCTCGAGCTCGACGGAGCGACGGTGCTCTGCGTCCACGGCTCGCCGCGCTCGGCGCTGGAGGACATCCACGCGACGACGTCCGACGAGGACATTGCGCAGATGTTCAACGGGACGAAGCCCACGGTCCTGGCCGCGGGTCATACGCACGTCCAGCTGGCACGCGTGCACGGTACGACGCTGATCGTCAATCCCGGCAGCGTCGGCCTGCCCTTCAACAGCTGGCCACCGAACGGCGCTATCCGGATGTCACCCTGGGCCGAGTATGCGATCTTGACCGTCGAGGACGGCCGCGTCTCGACCGAGCTCAGGCGCGCCCCGTACGACATACCGGCGCTGCTCGACATCGCGCAGGCGAGCGGAATGCCGCACCGGGACTGGTGGGGCGAACAATGGTTGAAGGCCGCCCAGACGTAACGAACCGTCTCTTTGCGAGACTGTTCAGCGATGCCGAAAATTCAGAAAACAGAACAAGAGTGGCGCGCCGAATTGACGCCCGAGCAGTACCGGATTCTGCGCGAGAAGGGCACCGAGGCGCCGTTCTCGGGCGAGTACGATTTTTCGTTCGAACCCGGCACGTACCACTGCGCCGGCTGTGGAGCCGAGCTGTTCGTGTCGGACACGAAGTACGACTCCGGCTGCGGCTGGCCCGCGTTCTACGCGCCGGCTTCGGATGAAGCGATCGAGGCGGAGACGGATGCCAGCCACGGCATGGTTCGCACAGAGGTCCTGTGCGCAAGCTGCGGCGGCCATCTCGGCCACGTCTTCCCGGACGGGCCTGCCCCGACCGGGCAGCGTTACTGCATCAACTCAGCAGCGTTGAAACTGGAGGAGGAATAGTGGAGAAGAAGGCAACGTTCGGCGCCGGCTGCTTCTGGGGCGTGGAGGCCGCGTTCCGCCAGCTCGACGGCGTAACCAGGACAGAGGTCGGCTACGAGGGCGGCACGCTCGAGAACCCGACCTACGAGGACGTCTGCTCCCACACGACCGGCCACGCGGAGGTCGTCGAGGTCACCTACGACCCGGAGCAGATCTCGTACGAGCAACTGCTCGAGGTCTTCTGGGCCAAGCACAACCCGACCCAGCTCAACCGCCAGGGCTGGGACGTCGGCGACCAGTACCGCTCGGTGATCTTCTTCCACGATTCCGAGCAGCAGGAGATCGCGACGCGATCGAAGGCGCAGGAGCAGACGCACTATCGCCAGCCCGTCGTCACGGTGATCGAGCCTGCACAGATGTTCTACGCGGCCGAGGACTACCACCAGCAGTACCTGGAGAAGCGGGGCCGCTCGAGCTGCACGCCCGCGCTCCAGCGCCAGGCCGTCTAATCGCGAAGCACGTTTTAGCGGATCGCGGGCCAAGCCCGCGATCCGTTTATCACCGCGGTAGCCTCCCGCCCGTGATCGTGCTCGTCGACGCGCCGAACGTGAGGCGATCGCTCTGGCCGAACCTCTCTCCGGAACGGCTCGTCGAGCGGCTGGCGCGGTGGGCCGAGGCCGAGGGCGCCGAAGCGGTTGCGGTCTTCGACGGCCCCGCCCCGGAGCCAGTTGCCGGAGTCGACGTCGTGGGCACGGGCGCAGAGTCGGCCGACGACTGGATCACCCGACGCGCAGCGGAGCTCTCCGAGCCCTACGTGCTCGTGACTTCCGACCGTGAGCTCCGCGAACGCGCGGGCGCAAGAGCGGAGCGGATCGTCGGCGGCGGCAGGTTCGCGCGTGAGCTAAGTGCGCTCGGCTGATCGAGCAGCCCGGTCGGCGTAGATTCCGTCGCCGGTCTCGGGGTCGAAGAAACGGAGTCGCGACGTGTCGACGACGAGCTCGATCGGCTCGCCCTCGCGCGCCGGACTCGTATGGCCGACGCGCGCGACCCAGAGATTGCCTTTCCGCCTCGCTTGCGCCTCGGTCGTCTCGACTGCGTCACTGCCGACCGCCGCTCGGACGTCTTCGCCGAGGACCGCCGGCCCACCGACTCCGAAATGGACGTAGACGTCGGACCCGAGGTCCTCGCGTATGTCGACGACCGCAGCGAGGCGTCTGTCCTCGGGCGCGTCGGAAGCAATCGCCGCGTCCTCGATGTGCTCAGGCCTGACGCCGAGAATCACGCGCCTGCCCACAAAGGGCGCCAAGACTTGGGAGTCCTGGAGCGCGAGGCGGTTGTCGCCGAAAGCCGCCACCAGCGATCCGTTCGATCGCTCCAGGTCGACGCCGACGAGGTTCATCGCCGGCGAACCGATGAACTCTGCGACGAAGAGGTTCCGGGGCTCACGGTAGAGCTCTGGCGGCGGGGCCAGCTGCTGCAGAACTCCATCGCGCATGACCGCGACGCGGTCGCCCAGCGTCATCGCCTCGGTCTGGTCGTGGGTGACGTAGATCGTGGTGACGCCGAGGTCTCGCTGCAGGCGTGCGATCTCCGCACGCATCTCGACCCGCAGCTTCGCGTCGAGATTGGAGAGCGGCTCGTCCATCAGGAACGCTTGCGGCTCGCGCACGATCGCTCGACCCATTGCGACGCGCTGCCGCTGGCCGCCCGAGAGGGTGCGCGGACGCTTGTCGAGTGCCTGCATGAGCCCGAGGACACCGGCTGCGTCCGTCACCCGCTCCCGGATTTGCCCCTTCGGAAACTTCCTCATGCGCAGCGCAAAGCCCATGTTCCGAGCCGCCGTCATGTGCGGGTAGAGCGCGTAGTTCTGGAAGATCATCGCGATGTCGCGATCCTTCGGCGGGACCTTGTTGACGACGCGGCCGCCGATCCAGACCTTCCCGTCGGTGATGTCCTCGAGCCCCGCGACCATGCGAAGCGCGCTTGTCTTCCCGCAGCCGGACGGGCCGACGAGGACAACGAGCTCGCCGTCGGCGATCTCCAGGTCGAGCCTCTCGACGGCCTTCGTGCCGTCGGGATAGACCTTCGTCAGCTGCTCGAGCTTGATCTCCGCCATACCGCCTCCGCAAGCCGCTTGTGAGTAAAAACTCTACTTCGGGGTAGACCTTCACCGCGTTGGCAGCGGTGGCGGAGGCCGGGGCGCAAACGCGGCGCTTCCGCGATCTTCTGGAGGATCGCCGTTTTCTCGCGCCCGCTCTGATCAGCCCGGCGGCTCTGTTCATCGTCTTGCTCGTCGGCGCGCCGCTCGTCCTCGCCGTGTACCTGAGCATGACGGATGCGACCGCCGGGGAGTTGACCGGCAAGTTCATCTGGTTCCACAACTTCACCGAGGCATGGCACAACGACAACTTCCGGCGCGCCTTGCGAAACACGATCGTCTTCACGCTTGCCTCGCAGGCGATCGTGCTGGTCGGCGCCGGCGTCCTCGCGCATGCACTCGTGCGCCCGTTCCGGGGCCGCTGGTTCCTCCGGCTGCTGATCTTGCTCCCGTGGGCCGCGCCGGTGGCCGTGAGCACGATTGGCTTCCTCTGGATCTTCGACTCCCAGTTCAGTGTCGTGAACTGGACGCTCGTCCACGATCTGCTGCCCGGCGGGGGGCACTTCTATCTCTACCGGCCCGTGAACTGGGTGCTCGGCGGGGTCGACCACCTCCCCTGGGTTCACGTCGGCAAGATCGATCGACTCAACCCGCCGCAGTGGCTCGGGCAGACGACGCTGGCGATGCTCGCGATCATCTTCGTTCAGGCCTGGCGAATCCTGCCGTTCGCGACCGTGATCTTCATCGCAGGGCTCTCGTCGATTCCGACCGAGGTGCACGATGCCGCCAAGGTCGACGGCGCCACCGGCCTGCGGAAGTTCTGGCACGTCACCCTGCCGCTGCAGCTTCCGATTGCGACGGTCGCACTCCTGTTCGGGATCGTCTTCACCGCGACCGACATGACCGTCGTCTACATCCTCACGAGCGGCGGCCCGTTCAACAGCACCCACATGCTGACGACCTGGGCGTATCAGACGGGCATCGTCTCGAGCAACCTCGGCGAAGGCGCGGCGATCTCGCTCTATCTCTTGCCGGTGTTGTTGGTCGTCAGTGTCTTGATGCTCCACTTCGCGCGGCGGGTCGAGGTCTCCTAGACATGTGGAGCACGCTCCGCGAGCGCGGTGTCTCGTATCTGATTGTGGGGCCGTTCGCGATCGTGCTCGCGTTCCCGTTCTACTGGATGCTCGTGACCGCCTTCAAGACGAACGGCGACCTCTACAACCTGAACAACGTCCCCTTCACCTACCACCACGCGCAAGCCGCCGTCGGAGAGACGCTGCCGTTCCGGCACGACCACTGGCTCCCCTTCGGCTTCGAGAACGCGACGACTTCCCACGTCAGCTTCATCTTTCGCGACACGAACTACCTCCGCTGGGTCGAGAACACGGCGGTCGTGGGCGGGCTCGTTGTCCTGATCACGCTTCTGCTCGCCGTACCCGCCGGCTACTCCCTCGCGCGACTGTCCGGCCGCTGGGGGCAGAGCGTCGGCGTCGGGATCTTCTTGACCTACCTCGTCCCGCCGACTCTGCTGTTCCTGCCGCTCTCGCGCGTGATCTCGAAGCTCGTCGGACTATCCCGGCCGAGCTCGAGGATGCAGCGCTCGTCGACGGCTGTTCGCGGCTGAAGGCGCTGGCCCGCGTGATCTTCCCGATCTCGATTCCCGGGATCCTGACCGTCGTCATCTTCTCGTTCTCCCTCTGTGTCAACGAGTTCGTCTACGCGATCACCTTCATCTCAGGGACGAAGCAGCACACAATCTCGGCCGGGGTGCCGACGGATCTGATTCGCGGGGACGTCTATTTCTGGCAGTCGCTGATGGCGGCGACGCTGATTCCCGCCATTCCACTTGCGCTGCTCTACAACAGCTTTCTGAACCGCTTCATCGCCGGGTTTACGGGGGGTGCATTCCGTTGATTTGCAAACCAGGAGGAAGGAGGGCAAATGGCCGAGAACGA
>VAXH01000037.1 GCA_005883955.1 Actinomycetota bacterium
AGAGGCCGCACTCGCTCGCGGCCAAGGCTGGCAGCCTTGGCAAGAGCGAGGGTGGACTCTGGCGCCGCGTGATCGCGGGCCAGAAGCCGGCATGTATTGCTGGATGAGGCACTTAGTTCCGGGCGATCCGAACGGGGCTGGATTGGGCCAAGGCCTTGACCACGAGCTCGTCGATGTTGACGTGGAGCGGCCGGGTGAGCGCGAAGAGGATGCACTCGGCGATGTCCTCGGGCCGAAGCGGGTCGACGCCTTCGTACGGCCCCTTCGCCTTCTCCTCGTCGCCGCGGAAGCGAACACGGGAGAAGTTCGACTCGACGAGCCCGGGATCGACGGTCGTCAGCCGGATCGGGCGCCCGAGCAGGTCCTCGCGCAGCGCATAGGTGAAGCCGCGCACCGCGAACTTCGAGGCGACATAGACGGCGGCGTTCTCGTAGGCCTGGCGCCCGGCGATCGAGCCGAGGTTGACGATGTGCCCGCCGTCGCGGATGTGTGGCAGACAGAGGCGCGTCATCCGGATCAGGCCGTGGACGTCCGTTTCGAGCACCGTCTCTTCGTCTTGTTCGGTCGACTCCCAAAAAGGATCGCGTCCGAGACCGAGGCCTGCGTTATTGACGAGGATGTCCAGGCCACCACTTGCGTCCGCAGTAGTTACGGCGTCGACGAACCGCTCGCAGCTCGTCTGGTCGGTGACGTCCAGCTCGAGCCTGATCTCCGTCTGCAGCTGGTCGACGCGGCGCGCACCGCCGGCGACGCGGGCACCCTCCCGTGCGAGCGCGCTTGCAGTCGCGGCGCCGATGCCGCTCGAGGCGCCTGTGACGATCGCAGTCTTTCCTTCGAGGCCCGCCACGATCGGCGGAGACTAGCTCGCGGCCACCAGCAGGGAGAGCACGCTGATGACCTTGCGCTCCTCGCGCGCGCGCGGGCGCAGCATCGAGCTCCGCTCCGCAGGCGCCGCAGAACGTGAAGGCCCGCCGGGTTCTCCTGGCCGCAGCTCGGACACGTCTGCATGCGCTGAGTCTAGGGAGGAGCTAGGGACGCGCCAAAGGGAGCTCGCTCTGGAGCGTCGGCCTGGCGTGCTCGACTTGAAGCGTCGTGTGTTGGAGCTGAAAGCGCTCGGCAAGAACGGCCGCCAGCTCGCGGCGCGCCTCGTGGCAATCGCCCTCGGGCCGCACGAGCACGTGCGCCGACAGAGCCGGGAAGCCGCTGCCGACCGTCCATACGTGCAGGTCGTGCACCTCGACGACGTCCGGGACGGCGAGCATCGCCTCGGCGACCTCCTGCGGCGGCATCTCGCCCGGCGAGATCTCCAGCAGGATCCGCGATGACTCCCGCAACAGAATCGCGCTCGACCAGAAGATCAGCCCGGCGACGGCGAGGCTCGCGAGCGGATCGAACCGGTCCCAGCCCGTGACGAGGATCAGGACGCCGGCGACCGCCGTTCCGGCGAATGCCGCGACGTCGGTCGTCACGTGCAGGAAGGCGCCGCGGACGTTCAGGCTCCTGCTGCTCGGAGCCGCGAGCAGCACGGCCGCCGCGACGTTGACGACGATCCCCGCTCCGGCGAGCACGAGCACGAGCCCGCCGTGGACGTCCGGCGGCGAGACGAGCCGCCGCACGGCCGCGTAGACGATCCAGATCCCGACGAGGACGAGGGTGATTCCATTCGCAAGGGCCGCGAGGATCTCGACGCGCCGGAAGCCGAAGGTCCAGCTCCCGCCCGGCGGGCGTCGCGCTACCGAGGCGGCGACGAGAGCGAGCGCAAGGGCGGCCGCGTCGGTGAGCATGTGCCCTGCGTCGGCAAGCAACGCCAGCGAGCTCGCGGCGAGCCCGACAACGATCTCGGCGACGAGCAACCCGACGATGAGAGCAAGCGCTCCGGCCAGCATCCGCCGATCGCCGGAATGATCGTGCTCGTGCCCCGCCACGGGCTCGATCGTAGCCCTCCCCCTCAGTTCGCGGCTAGAAGCCGGGCTCAGTAGATGTAGATCGTCGAGCCCGGCGGGTCGTAGCCGTAGATCCGAGGCGCAAGCCAGACCGGCACGCGAACGCAGCCGTGGCTGCCTGGATAGAACGGAACTGTCGGGTATCCGTGGATCGCAAAGCCGCGAAGGAAGAAGGACGAGTCGAACATCCCGTCGGGGAGCCAGCCCGGGACCTTGCTGTAGACGTGCCAACGGCCGACAGGGGTATTGCCCGTCGCGCCCGTCGAGACGTGACTGACGAGGATCACTCGGGCACCGCGGACGACGAACAGGACCTGGAGCCGCTTGCTGACCTCGATGTGGTCGCCGGGGTACCGAGGACGCGGCGCGCCCGCCCTCGAGAGCACCCGCCAGAAGTGCGCGTCGACGGAGCCGGTTCTCTGTAGCCCGTGCAGTTTCTGGAACGCAACGACGGCGTCGCGCGTGTCCAAGCCGAAGGTCGAGTCGACGGCGCCGAGTGCGATCTGGAGGCGATCGAGCGCCTGGTTGAGCGCGAGCACGCCTGGCCCGGTGGAGCCCACGTTGAGCCGCGGATAGAAGACCATCTTGCGGAGAGTCAAGCGGCGCGGCGCATAGCCGACCGACGCCGCAGTTGAGAGCGCGATCCGGTATTCGGCGACGCGGCCCGAGGGCAGCCTGATCCTGGCCTCGCCGGCGTATTCACCGCCGGTGACCAGTCGACCCCGCCGCCTGATCTCAATCCGAACCGGCCCGGCTACGGCCGGGCGCAGCCGCACGGCCAGTTGCAACGGTTGCCCGACAACGCCCGAGCCGAGAAACCCCGCCGAAAGCGAGGGCCGCACGCGCACGGCGATTGCGTTCGAGACCGCATCGCCGAAATGAGCGTCGTAGGTCCCAGGCCGCCTGACGGGCACGCCGATGCGGAAGCTGCCGTTCCGGGTTGTGCGTCCCCTCGCCGCCCGCCTTCCGTCCGCGGTGTAGAGGGAGACCAGCCTGCCGCTGACCGCCGGAACCAGGTTCCCGGAGAAACGGAGATGCTGCGCGTAGCCGACGACCCGTCGCGCCCTCAGGCTCAGCGCAAAAGAGAGCACACGTATCGACGCCGTCGCGGATTCGCCGCTCGCGCTCGTTCCAGTCACATGAGCCGTGAAGGCGCCCGCCTGGTACACGTGCTCGACGGTGGCGCCATCCGCCGAAGCGCCGTCGCCGAAGTCCCAGTGGTACGCCACTGCGTCGCCCGAGGCGGTGAGGACGACGTCGAGGGGAGCTGCGCCGGATGTCTTCGTCGCCGTCGCCACAATCGGCGGCGGCGCGGCGGCCGTCGCGGCAGGGCTGAACGCGAGGACGACCGCCGCGATGATCGCAGCCCGCACGATCGTAGTTTAGACCTGGTTTGCAGCGCTTCTATCCTTCACCCGGCAGCGTGAGGGAAGATCGGCATCCATGAAGGCGGGCCGAACTGACCTGCGCGCTTGAGTGTTCAGATCGCGATCGCGCTGCTGCTGGCGCTCGCGGCTACCACGCTGACGAACGTCGCATACCTGCGCGAGCACGAAGCCGCGGCCGCTCTGCCCGCTCTGTCTCTTCGGCGACCGCTTCACTCGGCGGAGGCACTGCTGACCGATCGCAGCTGGCTGGCGGGGTTCGCGCTCGAGAGCGGAGGCTTCGCGCTCTACGTCTTTGCGCTCGCGCTCGCACCGCTCGCGCTCGTCCAAAGCGTCTCCGCAGGCGGGATCGGCATCCTCGCATTTGTCTCCGCTCGGATGAGGAGGAGGCGCCTCGGTCGCCACGAGCTCGCGGGAGTTCTCGTGTCGATGCTCGGGCTACTCGCGCTGGCGGTGTCGCTCGCCGGCGGGAGCGGAGAGGGCACCGGCGGCTCGACCTCTGAGATCATTCTTTGGCTAGCGGCCACGGCCGGAGCAACATTGGTCGTGCTCGCGCTCGGGCGGAAGTTCGGGGCGCTCGCGGTCGCCGAAGGCCTCGCGGGCGGACTCTTGTTTTCGATCGGCGACATCTCGGTCAAGGTCGCCACCGAAGGAGGCGCCCGGGCGGCATTCGCGATCGGCGTGATCGCCGGCTACTCCCTCGGCACCGGTTTCCTGCAGCTCGGATATCAGAAGGGTGGCGCGCTCGTGGTCGCCGGCTTGGCGACGCTGCTGACAAATGCGCTGCCGATCGCCGCCGGCAGCGTGGTGCTCGGCGCTGCTCGCCCGCCCCGAACGCCACGCGACGCAAGAGATCGCAGAGTGTCCCGAATGGGCCGGGCAGGGATCGAACCTGCGACCTTGGGATTAAAAGTCCCCTGCTCTACCAACTGAGCTACCGGCCCCGCGGTCAGTGCCCCCGACGGGATTCGAACCCGTGCTACAGCCTTGAAAGGGCTGTGACCTAGGCCGCTAGTCGACGGGGGCGGCCGGGCAAGGATAGCCGCGTCGGAGCCTCTAACCACGTCCTCGCGACGCTCGCGCCTAGCAGCTCTTCGGGCAGGTCCGCGATAGGGGTGAACCCGGGCTACCTTGTCCGCGAGCCGAGGGGTCCTCGACTAAGGGAAGGAGCGCATCGCCACCCGAGAGGGGGTGCGCGCCTGAGGGGGTCACTCGGCTCTTACATTCGCTTGCCCGACGCGGAAGGACAGACAGACTCATCCGAGAGCCTCTTCTCATGGCTCAAAACCCGCATGGTTGAGCCGCTAGACTCGCCTAGAGGGCGGTTAGCTCAGTTGGGAGAGCGCCTGCCTTACAAGCAGGAGGTCGCTGGTTCGAGCCCGGCACCGCCCATCGTCTCTCGGTGCTTCTGATCGAGCTCGATGATCGTGCGGTCGCGTCGTTCAGCGAAACGTCACCAGCGCGGCGTGCGAAGTCCCATCGCGGAGGACGATGAATACCTCTCGACAGGAACCAGCCCAACCCTTGTCCGTCTGCCACATGAACGTGTAGCGGTCAGGACGGGGGTTGTAGCTCAAGCTGCCGAAGGCGGTCGAAGAGTCACCGCTGTCACCGCTCGTGACGAAGCAAGGCCGCCAGGCGGCGCGGGTGAGGACATCGAGACCACGGTCGCCGTCGAGCGAGAACTTGACCGGCACCGTGTCGCCTGCGCGCGCGTCGGCGCTCGCCGGCTCGGAGACGAGTGGCGAGTAAAAGCCTGCGAAGGCGTAGCGGACTGAGTAACTCGTGCTCGCCGAGGCCGAGTTGCCGGCCGAGTCCACGGAGTCGACGCGGAAAACGTGCGTTCCCGGCGCGGTATCGATCGGCGTCGCGCGGCAGCTGAGCCGCGAGCCGTCGACATCGTCGTGACAGGAATAGGCGGGTGTGATCGTCTCGCCGACGAGGTAGGAAGCACCCTCGACTGGAGCCGTGATCGTGATCTGGGGCGGCGTCCGGTCGACCACCGTGTAGCTGACGCTCGCGGTGCCGTGATTGATGGCGCCGTCGAAGGCATCGACGTTGAAAGTGAATGTGCCGGTGCGGTCGGTCGGTAGCGGATAGCCGTTCGGGTAGGTGCCGATACAGCCCACGATTCCCGAGCCGCCGACGCCGTCGTCGCAGGAATAGCTCGCATACAGCTGCGCGCCGACCGGGTACTCAGCCCCTGCGGCCGGGGTGACGATCGTCGCAGTCGGCGCGATCACATCGAAGACCGTGTACGTGTGGGTCACGGTCGTCTCCGCGCCGGAGTAATCAACGGCATGGACGCTGAAAGAGTGCGGGCCGACGCTGCTCGTGTCGAGCCAGTCGCCGAGCCCCACGTCACCGTCGCAAACGATCACTGGCCATCCGAGCGTGCCGGGGAAACAACCCCACGCCGCCTGAACTTTCTGTCCCTGATAGAAACCCTCGCCCTCGGCGGGGCTCACCAGCTCGACCTGAGGCCCCGTCGGGTCAGAGGCAGACGCAGGCGCTGCAAGAACAAGCGTCCCTAGTGTGGCGAGGATCGAGAGAGCGAGCAAGATTCGCACGGGACGCACCTCCTGGTCTGGCGTGCCGCGCGCCGATTGCCGTTCTGTTGCAGAGTTGATCGTTTCGGAGTCCGGCGCATCCCCCTTTTTGGGTGGGAGAGCCGAGTCGCGGGCCTCGAGTTAGCGCGCCCTGATCGCGGTCGCAAGGTGTCCGGCCCACCGCTCGATTTCATCGAAGCGCGGCCGATGCGTATCGTCGCGGCGATGACGTTCGGCCCCCACCAGGACCTCGTTCTGCTGGCGCTGCTGATCGCGATCGCGGCTCTGCTCGTGCTCGCGCCGATCCTGCGGGTGCCGTATCCGATTCTGCTCGTGCTCGGCGGGCTCGCGCTCGGGTTTGTCCCCGGGATTCCAACGCTCGAGCTACCGCCCAATCTGGTGCTCGTCGCGATCCTGCCGCCGCTGCTCTACTCGGCTGCGTTCTACACCTCCCTGCGCGACCTCCGTCAGAACATCACGCAGATCTCGGCGCTCGCGATCGGCCTGGTGGCGGCGACGACGGTCGGTGTCGGCGTCGTCGCGCACGAATTCGTCTCCGGCCTCGGGTGGGGGCCGGCCTTCGTTCTCGGGGCGATCGTCTCGCCGACGGATCCGCTGGCGGCGACGCAGATCGCGCGGCGGCTCGGCGTCCCGAGGAGGATCGTCGCGATCGTCGAGGGTGAGAGCCTCGTCAACGACGGCACGGCGCTCGTCCTCTACCGAGTCGCGGTCGTCGCCGTCGTTTCCGGCAGCTTCTCGATCTGGGGCTCCGGCCTGCGGTTCGTCGGAACCGCGGCGGGCGGGATCGCCGTAGGCATGGTGGTCGGCTTCCTGGTCGCGGCGGTGCGCCGGCGGCTCGACAACCCACCGGTCGAGGTGACGATCGCGCTCATGAGTGGCTACTTCGCGTTCCTCCCAGCAACCGCAATCGGCGTCTCGGGTGTGCTCGCGGTCGTCACGACGGGCGTCTACATGGGCTGGCGAACGCCGGAACTGACGGGCGTGCAGACGCGGCTCGACGGCGCGGCCATGTGGGCGATCTTGACCTTCGTCGTCAACGCGCTCGTGTTCGCGCTCGTCGGTCTGCAGCTGCACCACATCCTCGACACGCTTTCCGGGCGCCCGGCGGCGCAGCTGGTGTGGGACGCGGTCGTCGTCTCCGCAACAGTCATCGTGATGCGGATCGTCTGGGTCTTCCCGTTCTCCTACGTGCCATGGAGGCTCTGGGGAAGGATCGGTGAGCACGAGCCGGCGCCCCAGTGGCAGCGGCCCGCGGTCGTCGCGTGGATGGGCCTGCGCGGTGCCGTCTCCCTAGCCGCTGCGCTCGCGTTGCCGCTCTCCACCGACGCCGGCAACGGCTTCCCGAACCGCTCGCTGATCATCTATCTCGCGTTCACGGTCATCCTGGCCACGCTCGTGCTCCAAGGACTCACGTTGCCGCTGGTGATTCGAAAGCTGGGCGTGGAGGACGACGGCCTCGACGCCAAGGAGGAGACGAAGGCGCGGATCTATGCTGCCGAGGCTGCGCTGGAGCGGCTCGAGGAACTGGCCGACGAAGATTGGGTCAACGCCGACACGGTCGAGCGCGCGCGCGGGCTGATGAACTTCCGCCGAGACAGGTTCTCCGCGCGCTTCTCCGCCGACGACGACGGAGCGATCGAGCAGCGCTCGCTTGCATACCAGCGCTTGCAGCGCGAGCTGCTCGACGCGGAGCGGCGCGCCGTCGCCGAGCTTCGACGCCAAGGGCGCATCAACGACGACGTCATGCATCGCGTCACCCGCGACCTCGACTTGGAGGACGCGCGGCTGGACGCCTAGGCTTTCTTCTATGCTCGCGCTTCCGATGAGCACGCTGTCCGACCTGATGACGAGCGACGTCCTGACCGTGGCCCCGGAGGACACAATCGGCGAGGCCGCGCAGAAGATGGTCGACCGCGAGGTCAGCTCGGCCGCCGTCTCCGATTATGGCCGCCTGATCGGGATCCTGACCGAGCGCGATCTCACGCGCGCCGTCGCAGGCCGCACGCATTCCAGCGAGGCGCGTGTGCGCGAGTGGATGACGCCGGACCCGGTGACGCTGTCGCCTTCGGCCTCGCCGAAGGAGGCCGCGGAGATCATGCTCGACCGCGGATTTCGCCACATTCCCGTTGTCGACGGCGAACGTGCGATCGGGATCGTCTCGATCCGCGACGTGGCTCGCTGGTCAACCGAAGAGATCTAGCGAAGCAAAGCCAGCTGGCGGAAGTCCTCCAGCCCCGAGACTCCAACCCCGACGAGCCTGAGCGCGCCGGGACGGTCTGCCAGTGCGCGGTCGAGCAGCTCACAGGCGAGCTCGGCGATCCGGCCGCCGTCGTCGGTGGCAACCGGCAGCGTCGTCGAGCGGCTGCGGATCGAGAAGTCGGGGTAACGAACCTTGGTCGTGACGGTGCGGGCGCTCTGGCTGCCTCTCTCCAGCCGCTCGGCCACGCGCTCCGCCATCCGCCGCACCTCGGCCTTCAGCTGTTCGACGTCGGCGATGTCGCGGTCGAACGTCTCCTCGGTCGAGATCGAGATCGTCTCCGAGGTCGTCTCGAGCGGACGAGGGTCGATCCCGCGGGCGCGGTCGCGGAGCAAGGGGCCGAGCTTGCCCGGCAGCAGCCGCTTGAGCTCGGCGTCCGGCAGCGCAGCGAGCGCTCCGATCGTCTCGACGCCGCCCCGGCGAAGACGTTCCTCGGCCCGTGGGCCGACACCCGGCAAACGGCGGACGTCGAACGGGCCCAGGAACTCCGCCTCGCGCCCGGCCGGTACCACGGTCAATCCGCCGGGCTTGCGACGGTCACTGGCGATCTTGGCGACGACTTTCGAGCTCGCGACCCCAAGCGAGCACGAAAGGCTCGTCGCGCCGCGCACCGCGGCCTGAACAGCCTCCGCGACGACGCGCGCTCGCCCGAAGTCAGCTGCCACCTCCCCCACGTCGAGGTAGCCCTCGTCCAGCCCGGTTCGCTCGACCGTCGGAATAACCTCGCGCACGGCTGTCCAGACCGCCTGCGAGTACTCGCGGTAGAGCGTGTGCCGCGGCCGCACGAAGACCGCGTGCGAGCAGCGCCGCAGCGCCTCGGCGCACGACATCGCGGAGTGGATCCCGAACTTGCGCGCCTCGTAGTTCGCGGTCGCGACGACGCCGCGGCCATGCGGATCGCCCCCGACGACGAGCGGCTTCGAGCGCAGCTCGGGTTGCTCGAGCTCTTCGACGGCCGCGAAGAACGCGTCGAGATCGAGGTGGGCGACGATCACGGGTTTCCACCACGCGAGCTCATCGGGATCCCGAGCCGTCCCGCCGCGAAGGGAATCGTCGCACCCTGGACGAAGACCGAGAACGTCACCAGCACGAACACGATTCCGTAGATCCGCTCTGCGCCGTCGACGTGCTCGAGCAGTGCGAACGCGGCGAGCAAGATCGGCACGGCCCCTTTCAAGCCGCTCCACATCACGAACAGCCGCTCTCCGCGCCGCAGCCGAGTCGGCCAGAGCAGCGGCGCAACCACAAGCGGTCGCGCCACGAAGGCAAGCAGGGCCGAGAGTAGGAGCGCGTCGAGCCAGACCGACGTATCACCCAGGGGCACTCGGTTGACCGTGAGGCCGAGAGCGACGAAGACGACGATCTCCGCGAGGCTTGCCAGCGAGGTGTGGAAGCGCTCGACGTCACCTTTCTCGGGTAAGTCGGCGGCGCCGACGATGATGCCGGCAACGAAGACCGCAAGGAAACCTGAGCCGTGCGCGATCGCGGCGACGCCGTAGACGACGCCGGCAGCGGCAAGCGTGCGGAGCGGATAGAGGGCCGGGTTGGGAAGGTCGATCCGGCGGATGGCCTGGATGACGAGAAAGGCTCCGGCGACGCCGATCGCGAGCCCGACCGCCATCTCGACCGCGAACTCACGGACGACGACCCAGAACGTCGCATCGGCATGCGTGGCGAGCTCGAGCATCCCGATCATGAGCGCGATCCCGACCGGATCGTTGACGCCGGACTCCCCCTCGAGAATCGTCCCCGTCCTACCGCCGATCTCGCGCTTGCCGAGCACCGAGAACATCACGGCAGGATCGGTCGGGGCTAAGGCCGCCCCGAGAATCCCAGCCGAGGTCCAGCCAAAGCCGAACAGGTACCGCGCCGCCAGGGTCATCAGGCCGGCGGTCGCGAAGGTCCCGAGCACGCCCAGCGACGCTATCGGCACGAGCGAGGCGCGAAATCGTCGCCAACCGACGCGCATCCCGCCGTCGAAGAGAATCGCAATGAGGGCAACGACGGCGAGCCGTTCGACGTCGCGAATCGACAACTCATTACCGAGATGAGTGAAGAGGCGACCGGCCAGCGCCGCCGCCAGCAGGAAGATCGCAGGCGCCGGTACCGCGAAACGCTCGCTCAGCTTGTTCGAGAGAACCGCAAGCGCGAAGACGCCCGCGACCGCAGTGATCACCAAGCCGAAATCAGTGATCTCCGTCACGACGCGACCCTAGTCAGGAGGACGGTCGGTGCCTGGGTGAGTTTCGCGGCGCCCATGTCTGGTCGCCGACCAGACTTCCCGGCACACCCGCGAGAAAGACTACTCGTCGGCGGTCAATGCCTCGCGAGCCGTGCGCGTCGCGCCGGCCGCAATCTGCTGGGCTCGTGCGAGCCGAGGATCCTCGCTGCGCATCGCCAGGTTGACCTGGACGAGCTTCGCCGCAGCCCACGCGGCTCCGAGCGCGAGAGCCGCGGCCGCGGCGGCGTCGGCGCGCAGGTCCGGATTCGCCCGCAGCGCCGCCTCGGCCGCGAGCGACGAGACGTTCTCAGCGTGGTCGGCGATCTCGAGCGGGATATCGGCTGCGCGGGCGAGCGCCTCACCGAGCGCGAAGTCGTCGTCGTGCTCCTTCAAGCGGGCGACCGCGGACTGGTAGGCCTCAGCGTCTTCGCGCGCGAGCGGCACCAGGCGCTCGCGGAGCCTCCGAGCCTGGGCTGCGGCGCCGGCGGCCTCCGGCCACTGCTCGAGCCCCGTCCCCCGCGCCGCGAGTTCGACGAGGGCGGCTGCGCTCGCCGCGCTCAACGCCGCGATCGCACCGGCGCCTGGCCCGCTCCGGTCAGTCACGGAGTCGAGCAGCTCGCCGAGCCGGAGGTCGAG
>VAXH01000078.1:0-22280 GCA_005883955.1 Actinomycetota bacterium
GTCAATGAGTACGCGTGGCGCTACAACCGACGCGATGGCGATACGCCGATGTTCCGCGAGTTGATCGAGACGGCCGCTACGCGAACGGTCTAGGGCTTCTTCGCAGGCTGAACGAGCTTCCGGAGCGAGGCCATCACGTCCTTGCGCTTCGGGACGGGAATCTCCAGGCCCTTCGGGGTGGTCTGCTTCGGCTCGTCTGAGGCCGGCTGTTGCGGCTTGTCTGCCATTCATGTTGAGGTTACCCCGTGACCGTGACGAGTAGTGCTCAGCGGAAGCTCGCGTGGGGCGATACTTGCCCGGCTCTCCAACGCCGACAAGCACCGAACGCTCAACGTTGTCGCTGCCGCTGTCATGTTCGAGATGGTCGGCACTGTTGACCCTGTCAAGCTCGAACAGTGGAACCCCGCTACTGGGAAGCGCCTGGGCAAAGGTCGAACAGAGATCGCATCGTTCGTCGCCGTCTCCAACGCAGAGTTCGATCCAATGCAGGTGAACCCAGAGTTCACCTATGACGTAGCTATCGAGGGGGTAAGCCTCGACATCTTCAAAGAGTTCGTCCGCCAGGTGTTCAGGATCGTCACAGAAGCCGAGACCGGCTCTCCCCCGCACCCATTCGCGCCTTACCCGCTCTACGCCGCCCCATTCGGGAGTGAGGGCGGGCATCTAGCGGCCTCTCCCTCAAAGGGATACTTCCCGTCAAGGGCGGCTCGTCACACGCCTTGGACGAGAGCCTCGGCAGCGACAGATTGCTTGCGAGTTCGCGACCAGAGCGCCGTCTCGAGGGTCGTGACCGCGGCGAAACTACGCGTCGCGTGTTCCCGTTGCAGCGCATCCGTCCGGGCATAGACCACGCTAGGCGTCGCTTCGAGAGCAGTCTAGGCTTCGTCAGATGACGGTCTGCCCGCGCTGCGGCGAGGAGAACCCGGACCGGGCTCGGTTCTGCCTCGCCTGCGCAGCGCCGCTCGAGGAACCTTCGCCGCAGCAGGCGGAGCGAAAGGTCGTCTCGGTCCTCTTCGTCGACCTCGTCGGCTTCACAGCCGGTGCCGACGCGGCGGATCCAGAGGACGTCCACGCGACGCTACAGCCCTACCATGCCCGCGTTCGCGAGGAGATCGAGCGGCTCGGCGGGGTGGTCGAAAAGTACGTCGGCGACGCGGTCATGGCCGTCTTCGGCGCCCCGGTCGCGCGCGAGGACGATGCCGAGCGGGCAGTGCGCGCAGGCCTGCGGGTGCTCGCAGCCACGGAGGTGCTCGGGCTCGAGGCCCGGGCCGCGGTCAACACGGGCGAAGCGCTCGTCGCGCTCGGAGCCCGTCCCGAGCTCGGTGAGGCGATGGTGGCGGGCGACGTCGTCAACACCGCAGCGCGGCTGCAGAGCGCCGCCGAGCCGGGCAGCCTGGTCGTCGGCGAGCTCACGTACCGCACAACACGTCACCAGATCGACTACGAGCCGCTTGAACCCGTGGCCGCGAAGGGGAAGTCGGAGCCGGTGCCGCTCTGGGGCGCGCGCGGGCTGCGGAGCAGCTTCGGCGTCGACGTCGAGATCGGCGGCTCCACCCCGCTCGTCGGCCGAGAGTCCGAGCTCTCGCTGCTCAAGGAGGCGTACACCCGTGTCCGCCGCGACGAGGCGGTGCAGCTCGTGACGCTTGTCGGCGAGGCCGGCGTCGGCAAGACGCGGCTACTCCGGGAATTGGGGAGCTGGCTCGACGACGAGCCGGATCTTGTCTATTGGCGCCAGGGCCGCTGCCTTCCCTACGGCGAGGGGATCACGTTCTGGGCTCTGGGAGAGATCGTCAAGGCGCAGGCGGGCATCCTCGAGTCGGACGACGCGCGGGCCGCGGCGCGGAAGCTCGCGGCCAGCGTGGAGGCCGTCGTCCCTGACGCGGCGGAGCGGGATTGGATCCGCGCCCGGCTCGCGCCCCTCGTCGGCGTCGCGACCGACGCCGCCGGGACGAGCCGCGAGGAATCGTTCACCGCGTGGCGCAGCTACCTCGAGGCGGTCGCCGCGCAGCGTCCGCTCGTCCTCCTCTTCGAGGACCTACACTGGGCTGACCCGGCCCTCTTCCAATTCCTCGAGCACCTGGTCGACTGGTCGCTCGGCGTGCCGCTGCTAGTGCTGTGCACGGCTCGCCCCGAGCTCTACGAATTGCGCGAGTCCTGGGGAGGCGGCAAGCGGAACTCGACTACCGTTTCGCTGTCGGCGTTGGCTCCCGAGGACACCGCCCGCCTCCTCCACGCATTGCTCGACCAGAGCGTGCTCCCTGCCGAGACGCAAGCGTTGCTACTGGAGCGCTGCGGCGGCAATCCGCTCTACGCCGAGCAGTTCGCGCGGATGCTCGTCGACAGCGGCGAGGACGCCGGTGTTCCGGAGACCGTCCAGGCCATCATCTCCGCCCGCCTCGACGCGCTCGGGTCGGAGCGAAAAACGTTGGTTCAGGACGCGGCGGTTGTCGGCAAGGTCTTCTGGGCCGAGGCGGTCGCCGAGGTCTCCGGCCGCGACGAGCGCACAGTACTCGCCGCGCTCGTCGACCTCGCGCACCGCGATCTCGTCCGTCCCGCCCGCGCAACGTCTCTGGAGGGCAAGCGTGAATTCGCCTTCACGCACCTGCTCGTGCGCGATGTTGCCTACGGCCAGATCCCGCGCGCCGAGCGCGCCCTCAAGCACCGGCTGGTTGCCGAATGGATCGAAGCGAGCGTCGGGGAGCGCGTGTCCGATCACGCCGAGCTGCTCGCGTACCACTACTCGGAAGCGCTCGAACTCGCGAGGGCCGCCGGGGTCGCGGGCGACGAAACCGAGCCCTTGCGCGCCGCAGCGGTCCGGATGCTCCTCGCCGCCGCCGAGCGCGCGAAGGACCTCGACGTGCAGCGGTGGGTGGAAAGTCTCGATCGCGCTCTCGAGCTCGCTTCCGCCGAGGAGCGGCCCGGGGTCCTGCTCGCACATGCGATTGCCTGCGACCTGGCCGGACGCACGCGCGACGCACGTGCCGATCTCGACGAGGCGATCCCGGCGTTCGAGGCTGCGGAGGACAACATCCAGCTCGGCCGGGCCCTGAGCGAGCTCTCGTGGACGGTCGCCTTCGGGGCGGACGCCGTCGAGGCTGAGGCGATCCAAAGGTCGTCCGTAGCGGTCCTCGAGCGCGAGCCTGCCGGGCCCGAGTTGGCCTTCGTGTATGCGCGGACCGCCGGCATGTTGATGATGGAGGAGCGCTCCGAGGAATGCCTCGCTCTCTGCGAGAGAATCGAGCCGGTCGTCGAGCAGCACGGGGACGACCACAGCCGGATGATGTTCCACGAGTTTCGGGGGATCTCGCGGGTCGCGACCGGAGACGTCGAACGCGGCCTGCGAGAGCTGAGCGACGTCCACGAGGAAGCTGTCGGCTCTCCCCGCTCTACAGGACTGGCCGCGTTCATCAATCTGGGCTACTGGACCTGGTGGGTCCAAGGACCGGAGAAAGGAGCCGAGCTCTTCCGCCAGGGTCTCGAATTCTGTGAGCGGCGGGGCATTCCCTCCGCCTGGGCAGAGACCGAGCTCGCCTGGGCGCTCTTCGACATCGGGCAGTGGGACGACGTCGTCGCGCGAACCGAGCGGCTCGTCGCAAGTGCTCAGGCAGCGGACCTCGTCGTGCTCGAAGCGATGGCCCGCCCTACGCGCGGGCGGATCCTGCTCGCGCGCGGCCGCGTCGAGGAGGCGCGGGTCGATGCCGAAGCCTCCGTCGCACTCGTGCGGGAAGCGGACATTCCGCAGGCGATCGTCCCGTCATTGACCCTTGCCGCTGGCGTGGCCGCGGCGGCGGGCGACTCGGCGCGTGCCGGCGAGCTTCTGGCCGAGCTCGAAGAGCGTTCGCGGGGGCGTGCTCGTAGCCGCGGCATCGAGGCCGCCGAGGCCGCCCGCGTCGCGGCAGTGACCGGGAACACGGGCCCCGTGGAACGGCTTCTCGCCGACCCGTTTCCGCCGCTTCCACGCGCAGACGCCCAGCGGCTCTCGGCCCGGGCCGCCCTCGCGCAGGCGTCGGGAGCGCTGGAGGAGGCGCTCGGCCTCTACACAGACGCAGCGGCGAGCTGGACCCGATTCGGGCACGTCTTCGAGAACGCTCACGCCCACGCCGGGAGGGGCCGCTGCGCGCTCGCCCTCGGGGCCGACGGAAACGGGGATCTCATCGAAGCGCGCCGGCTGTTCACCCAGCTCCAAGCGACCCCTCATGTTGCCGCCGTCGACGAGCTCCTCGGCGGGAGCGCGGCGGCGGTCAGCTGACCCGGAAAACACGGAGGCGGCCCCTGCGGCGAGACCGCCTCCCGTTGTTGTCAGCTGGGTTAGCTTGGCGAGCCCCCATGCGGAAAGGATCCGCTTCCTCTGCTGACTGAAGTAAATATCGGTTGAAGCTCGGTAACCTTTAGCTCGTTACTTCGGCAGCCGGTCCGACCATCCGCGTGAACCGGGGGACGACAGACAAGGTGTTCTCCTGCGTGCACCAGCGCAGGTCGTCCTCGAGCCCCGGTGGGCCATACGTTCGGGCGTTCACACCCTCCCAGGCGGTCGGATAGGCGCGGGCGATCGCGGCGGAAGCGACTGCTGCGTCGGTTCGCTCGCCGCCCAGCAGGCCGACGATCCGGCCCGCGCAATAGGCGTCGTCGACGGCGAACGCGCCTTTGTAGCCGGCGCAGACGACCGTGATGTCTTCACCGGGCTCGCGCGCCGCGGCGGCAACGGTGTCGAGGTTGAGCAGGCTGCCGAGGATCACGTGCTCCGCGTTCGCCGCGGCGGCGAGGGTCGTCCGCGTTCCGTTCGTCGTCGTCAGGATGGCCGTCTCGGCACGAGGCTCGAGGTAGTCCCGCGGCGAGGCGCCGAGATCGAAACCCTCGATCAGGACGCCTTCCCGCTCACCCCCGATGACGGCCTCTTCCCCCAGCTGTTCGCGCAGCGCCCTCGCCTCGTCGATCTCACCGCAACAGAGCACCCGGCGATAGCCCGAGGCGAGCGCCTGGGCGATGGTCGACGTCGCCCGCATCACGTCGACGACGATCGCCACGTGGGCCGGACCGGCTTCGGCCGGAGTGAAGGCGACGTCTATCCGCATAGCGCGTCTACGCTAACGAGACATGGCCGCTGCGATGAGGTGCTACCGGCACCCCAACCGAGAGACATACATCTCGTGCTCCGAATGTGGCCGGCCGATCTGCACGGAATGCATGACGCCGGCGCCTGTCGGCCAGCGCTGCCCCGAGCATTCGGGCAAGCCCCAAGGTGTCGCTCGGATGTCGCGCGGGTTTCGCGGGCTCTCGACCGGTGGCAGCGTCGGACTCGTGACGCGGACGCTGATCGGAATCAACGTCGCCGTCTACCTGCTCGAACTCGCCACCGGAGGAAACATCGACGGTGTCGGCAGCAGGATCTTCGAGAAGGGAGCGCTGTTCGGTCCGCTGGTCGCAAACGGCGACTGGTGGCGCCTGATCACCGCCGCGTTCCTGCACTACGGCCCCATTCACCTCGGCTTCAACATGTTCTTCCTCTACTGGATCGGGACGCCGGTGGAGCAGTACCTCGGCCGCGCGCGGTTCCTGCTCGTCTACTTCGTCTCGGGCCTGGCGGGTTCGGCCGGCGCCCTCGTCCTCTCACCCAACTCGGTCACGGTGGGCGCCTCGGGCGCGATCTTCGGGATTCTCGGTGCAGCATTGATTCTCGAGCGTCAGGGCTCTTATGTGCTCGGCGGCAGCGCGATGGGGCTGATCATCATCAACCTCGCTCTGAGCTTCGTGCTCTCCGGGATCTCGATCGGCGGGCACATCGGGGGCCTGGCCGGCGGCGCGGCATGCATGCTCGTCCTCTCTCGGTTCGGGCGCGGGCACGGGGCGTACGGACGCATCGGTGCAATCGGGATTGCCGGCGTCCTCGCAGTCGCCGTGCTCAGCGTCGCAATCGCATACTGGAAAGTTCGCGGATACGCGTAGCTACCCGAAGCGCTCGACTTCGGTCACTCGGTCGAGCTTGTCTTTCCAAGCGTGGTCGACCCCGGTCCCGCCGTTGAGGCGGTCGGCGAAGCCGTCCCAGGCCCAGATCGTGTCTCGGCCGGGCCCGCCGTAGACGGTGTCACGGCCGCCGTCTCCCTGGAGTCTGTCGTTCCCGGGGCCGCCGTAAAGGACGTCGTTGCCCTCGCCGCCACCCAGCAGGTCGGCGCCATCGCCCCCGATCAGGACGTCGTTCCCGCCTCGGCCGTCGATGCTGTCATTCCCACCGAGTCCGCAGATCACATCCGGCCCGGGCGTGCCAAAGAGGATGTCCGGCCCGCTCGTGCCGGTGATCGTGCAGCCCTGGGCGTGGTAGGTCGCAGCGTGCACCTTCGTGGCGGCGAAGAGCGCCAGCGAGGCGAACATTGCGGCGATTGTCCTGAGTCGATTCGCGTCGCGCGGGGCCACGTTCGAGACCTCCTGGAACTTCTGGCGTGGCCGCGCCGCCGAGCTGGTCTTTCAAGGCCGTAATCGGCGTGCGCGGCCCTTCCGGCGATCCCTCGGCACAGTGAAAGTGCGGACCTAGGCGGCGGCGCGAATCGCCGCCAGCGCCTGCTCGGCCGCCGCCGTGCGCGTCGAACCGAAGGCCGGAGGCGCCGGCGCGCCGCTGTCGGCGTGGCTGGGGCGCCAAGCCGCCTCCCAACCGCCCGCCCGCTGCCGGAACGCGAGCAGGTAGCCGCGCTCGAGGGCAGCGTCGACGATCTCCGTCACCCGGTCGTCGTAGCGATCTCCGTCACACACTCGATCGAAGTTACGCCGTGGACCGGACAGCATCAGCCTTGCCGGGCCAGCGCCGATCTTGGCTTCGGTTGAAGCTGGCGCGATACTGGTTTCATGCGCCGTCTCCTCCTCGTCGCGATCGTGGCCGCCGTCGCCTGCCCGGCCGCTTCTGCGCGCCCGTTCCTCGGTGTCCTCGGTGCGAAGTCGCGCTTCCAGACGTTGACCGGGCAGCGATCGACTGTCGGCCACATCATCGTCGGCTGTTACCAGGTCTACCGGTGGGGTAGGCCTCTCGCGGCTCTCATACCTCAGTACGGCCCGATGCCGATGCTCGGGATCGGGACGTCCTCGTACCCGAGCAAGCGCGAAGTAATAACTCCACAGGGAATCGCGCTCGGGCAGGGAGACGCGTACCTCTATGCGTTCAACCAGGCGATCGCGCGCTGGGCGCGGCCGATCTACCTGCGGCCCTTCGGCGAGATGGATGGTCACTGGAACGCCTACTGCGCTTACACCGCGAGCGGACGTTCAAAGGGCGGGTCCCATTCAACGGCGTGGTTCCGCAAGGCGTTCGCGCGCGTCTATCTGCTCGCGCACGGCGGGACGGCCCTCGAGGTCAACGCACAACTCAGGCGGCTCGGGCTACCGCCGGTCCGGTCCGACCTCGCTCCGAACCCGTACCCGATCCTGCGGGTGATCTGGAATCCACAGGCCGAGGGAAGCCCGAATGTCGCGGGTAACACCACGCAGGCCTACTACCCGGGCGACCGCTACGTCGACGTGGTCGGGAATGACATCTACGACATCGGCTTCCGCCCTCAATGGGCGGCGAACGAGCGGCTCTATCGAGCCCACCCGGCCAAGCCGTACGCCTTCCCCGAATGGGGGCTATGGGGCATCGACGATCCCGCGTTCATCCGCTCGATGGCGAAGTTCGTCAGGACGCACCGCCGGGTGGAGCTGCTCTCGTGGTTCAACGGCCAAGCGTCCGGCGGGACGTTCGACATCGCGACGAAGCCTCGCAGCCGCGCCGCCTATCGTGCGGTAATCACGCCCCTCGGGCGCTAGCCTCCGGCCGCGACATACGCCGCGCCCTGCTCGGCCAGAGCGGCCTGCGCCGCGGCCAGCCGCGCCAGAGGCACGCGGTAGGGGGAGCAGCTGACGTAGTCGAGTCCGAGACCGTGGCAGAAGGCGACGCTCGCGGGCTCGCCGCCGTGCTCGCCGCAGATGCCCAGCTTGATGTCGTCCTTCGTCGATCGGCCGCGCTCGACCGCGATTCGCATCAGGTCCCCCACCGCGAGAACCCGAGCGTCGTCTGGGTGAGATCGTTCGTGCCGAAGGAGAAAAAGTCGGCGTGCTCGGCGATCTCGTCCGCGCGGATGCACGCGCGCGGAAGCTCGATCATCGTCCCGACGAGGTACTCGACCGGCTCGCTCTCATCGTGGGCGGTGGCGATCGTGATCGCGCGGAGCCGGTGCAATTCCTCGGCGAAGCCGACGAGGGGATGCATGATCTCGACCAGCGGAGCGTCGCCGGTTCGTTCCTCGACTGCGACGGCTGCGCGAATGATCGCCCGCACCTGCATCTCGTAGATCTCGGGCCAGAGCAGGCCGAGCCGGCAGCCACGGGTGCCGAGCATCGGGTTCGATTCCTGCAGCGACTTGATCCGCTCTCGCATGCGCTCATCCGTCGCCTCCTCGAGCGGCGGCAGGAACTCGTGGAGCGGCGGGTCGAGGAGGCGGATCGTCACGGGCAAACCCGCCATCGCCTCGAAGATCCCTTCGAAGTCGGACTGCTGCATCGGCAGCAGCTTGTCGAGTGCGTCCCGCCGCTCGTCCTCGCCGGAGGCCATGATCATCTCGCGAACGATCGGCAGGCGCTCCTCGGCCATGAACATATGCTCGGTCCGGCAGAGACCGATCCCCTGGGCTCCGAATTCGCGCGCTTTGGCCGCATCGTCGGGGGTGTCCGCGTTCGCGCGTACCTGCAGTCTGCGATGCTCGTCGGCCCAGCCGAGGATGGTCTCGAAGTCCTCGTTGATCTGCGGTGGCACGAGCTCGACGGCGCCGGCGATCACGATCCCGCTGCCGCCGTCGATCGTGATCACGTCGCCCTCGGCCAGGTCGTGCTCGCCGATCCGGACACGGTGGTTCTCGGCGTCGATGCTCAGCTCCTCGCAGCCGGCGACGCACGGCTTGCCCATCCCGCGGGCGACCACCGCCGCGTGCGAGGTCATGCCGCCGTGCGCGGTCAGGATTCCCTGCGCGGCGATCATGCCGTGGATGTCGTCGGGCGAGGTCTCCCAGCCGACCAGGATCACCGGCTCGCTCTCGCCTTTTTGCGCAGCACTGTCCGCGTCGAGCACGATCTTGCCCGACGCGGCGCCCGGAGACGCGTTCAGGCCCTTCGCCGCGATTTCGTAGTCGGCGCTCGGGTCGAGCATCGGGTGCAGGAGCTGGTCGAGCTGCGCCGGGTCGATGCGGGCGACGGCATCCTCCTTGGAGATCAGCCCCTCGTCCACCATCTCGACGGCCGCCTTCAGCGCCGCCGCGGCCGTGCGCTTCGCAGCGCGGGTCTGCAACAGGTAGAGGCGGTCATCCTCGACCGTGAACTCGATGTCCTGCATGTCTTGGTAGTGCTCCTCGAGCCGATGCATCGTCTCCAGGAACTGCTCGAAAGCCTCCGGCAAGCGTTCCTTCATCTCCTGCAGCGGCTGCGGCGTCCGGATCCCGGCGACGACGTCCTCTCCCTGGGCGTTCGCGAGGAACTCGCCGTAGAGGCCGGCTTCGCCGGTGGACGGATCGCGCGTGAAGGCGACGCCGGTGCCAGACCGGTCGCCCTTGTTGCCGAAGACCATCTGGACGACGCTCACGGCCGTACCGAGGTCATCGGGGATCCGGTGTGCGCGCCGGTAGACCTGCGCGCGCGGGTTGTCCCAGGAATCGAAGACGGCGCGCACGGCCCGCCCGAGCTGCTCCCGGGCGTCCTGCGGGAATGAGCTGCCTGTCTCCTGTTCGTAAAGCTCTTTGAAATTCGTGACCAGTTGCTCGAGATCGCCAGCGGAGAGGTCGACATCCTGCTGGGCGCCACGCTGCTTCTTTAGCTCCGCGAGCGTCTGTTCGAAGGTGTCTGCGTCAATGCCGTCGACGACCTCCCCGTACATCTGGATCAGCCGCCGGTAGGAGTCCCGAGCGAACCGCTCGTTTCCGGTCTTCGCGGCGAGACCCTCGACGGCGTCGTCGTTGAGTCCCAGGTTGAGGATCGTGTCCATCATTCCCGGCATCGAGACGGCCGCACCCGAGCGCACTGACACGAGCAGGGGGTCGTCGGGGTCGCCGAAGCGCTTGCCGGTCTTCTCCTCCAGCGCGGCCAGGTGCTCGTCGATCTCCGCCTCCAGACCTTCCGGGAGCTCCTTTGTCCGCAGGTAGTCCCGACAAGCGTCGGTCGTGATCGTGAAACCCGCCGGAACCGGGATCCCGAGTGCGGTCATCTCGGCGAGGCCGGCGCCCTTTCCGCCCAGGAGCTCCTTGCCCCCCTCGGCCGGTTCGTCGAAGTCGAAGACGTAGCGCCCGCTCACCGTGCGCTGGATCTTCCCATGAGCAGCGGGATTACGCTTTGGGCGTGTCGCTGAGCGAGCACTGGGAACGCCACGCCGCCGATTGGACGCGCTGGGCACGCGAGCCGGGGCACGACTCCTACTGGCGCTTCCACCGCGAGCGCTTCTTCGAGCTGCTGCCGCCGCCGGGCCGGCTGACCCTCGACGTCGGTTGCGGCGAAGGGCGGGTCGCCCGCGACCTGAAGGGGGTCGGGCACAACGTTCGGGCCTTCGACGCCTCGCCGGCGTTGGTCGAAGCCGCCCGCGCCGCCGAGCCGTCGCTCGACGCCATAGTCGCCGACGCGGCCGCGCTTCCGGTCGAGGACGGTGCGAGCGACCTGGTCGTCTCCTTTATGGTGCTGATGAACGTGGACAACCTCGACGGTGTCGTGCACGAGGCTGCGCGCGTGCTCGAGCCGGGCGGGCGATTCTGTATGGCGATCACTCATCCGATCAGCACGGCCGGCGAATTCGAAAGCAGAGAGCCGGAAAGCCCCTTCGTGATCCGCGAGTCCTACTTCGAGCCGCACCGCAAAGTGGTGCCTGCGGAGCGCGGTGAACTGACCATGACCTTCTTCGACCTCCATCGGCCGCTCCAGGACTACGCCGATGCGCTCGAGCGAGCCGGGTTGGTAATCGAACGGATCCGCGAGATCGGCGACGACGAAGAGCCGCCGCAACGCGAGTCGCAGCTGCGTTGGCGGCGACTGCCGCTCTTCCTCCACGTACGCGCTGCGAAGTCGTAAGGCCTCTGGCCCCGAACACGTCTAGCTCTCAAAGACGGGGTCTTGTGGAATCAACTTCGTATTCCTTCTAAAGAAGGTTTTTCCGTCTTGCAAGTGGATAAGCCGCAAGCGTCACGAGCTCTACCAAAGGGGGGAAAATGAAGCGACTCGTGTTACTGGCAGTCCTCGCCACAGCCCTGCTCGCAGCGGGCGCAGCGACTGCGATCGCGACACCGGGGAGCGTTCTCGGGACCAGCAGCGCCAAACAGAGCGCCGGGCAGGCGATGGGCAGCGTTAGCGTCAAGTTCAAGATCAACAGGTTCGTCAAACGCGGACATCGGTTGATCGCCAAGGGCAACGCAATCGCGACCTTCACGCCGCAGTCCGGGGCGCCGACGGTCGTGACCAAGCCGTTTTCTGCCCGCGTCTCAGTCGCCGGGCGGCTGTTCGGCACGCAGGCGCAGCAGCAGATCTGCCCAGTTCTCGCCTTGCAGCTCGACCAGCTCTCGCTGGCCCTGCTCGGGCTCCACGTCGATCTGAGTAAGGTCGTGCTGACGATCACGGCGGATTCCCAAGGCGGAATCCTCGGGCGATTGTTCTGCTCGATCTCGAACGGCAAGGTCAAGCTCGCAACCATGTCGAATGCGCAGAAGCTAACGAAGGCTGCACATTCGAGCGGTCTCTCAACCAAGGGCATCGGCTTCGCGGTTCCGGCGAATCACGCTCAGGCGATGACGCCAGGGCCTTGCCCGATCCTGGACCTCGTCCTGGGCCCACTCCACCTCGACCTACTCGGGCTGATCGTCGATCTGAATCAGGTTCATCTTCAGATCACGGCCGCTCCGAACGAGGGGCCGCTGGGCGCCCTCTTGTGCTCGCTGTCGCCACCACCGACGACAACGGCCGTAACGACCTAACGATCGAACCTATCGGAGGGGGTCTTCTGGGCAACCCCCTCCGATGCCTCCTCGCTCCGAACGGGCGGTCGGTAGCCCGGGCGGCGCCTGGCGCGGAAGTCGGCGAGCCAGGCCACCGCGCGGGTCGCCATCCAGAACGGCGTGAAGACCACGTAGAAGACGAACAGGGCAGCCGCGAGGATCCCGAACCACGTCAGCCAGCGCCAGAGCGGCACGGGAGGCTTCGGCTTCATGCGGTCGTGAGCGCCGCGTCGGCTCCGAGATCTCGATCACCGGGCAGCCGAGCCGGCGATGGACCGCCTCGGCCGCCTCGAGCTCGTCGTAGATCTCGACGAGCTTCGCGTACTGGCGGTTGTTGCCGCCGAGGCGGCGCACCCGCTGCAGGCGGATCTCGGCGAGCCGGCCGGCCTCGATCGTCAGGCCGACGATCTTGAGCGGATCGATCTGGTACAGCTCGGGCGGCGGATCGATCCCCTTCACGATCGGAACGTTCGCAGTCTTGTAACCGAGGTAGCCGAGGTACATCGACAGCGGCGTCTTCGACGTGCGGGAGACGCCCACGAGGACGATGTCGGCCTCGCGGAGGCCGCTCCCCATGCCGTCGTCGTACTTGACCGCGAACTCGATCGCGGCCATCCGCTTGAAATATCCCGAGTCGAGCGGCGGCCGAGCGCCCGGCGTCATCTTCGCAGCCTGGCCTGAGACCCGCGCGACAGCGTCGATCGGGTGCCCCAGCAGGTCGCAGTAGTGGAGACGAGCACTCCGGCAGAGCGTGCGCATCTGCTCCCGCAGTTCGGGCTCGACGAGCGTGTAGACGACAACCGCAGGCCGCCCCTTTGCCCGCTCGACGGCAAGTCTCAGGTGGTCGACCGTCTCGACCCGCGGGTGGCGGATCTCCTCGAACTCCTGGTCGGGAAACTGAGCTTCGAGCGCGTGCACCAGCCGCGTCGCCGTCTCGCCGGTGGAGTCGGAGACGACGTGTAGCTCGACCGGTGTCTTCGCCATCGCCGCTGAGCGTACCGTGGAATGCCTGCTTTTTTGCGCTTTTTGCAGCCGGGAAACAAACCTCGGACCGTGAGCACGCTGGCGCTCTGCGCGTGACTCGCCCGGTTTCACTGGGGTGCCGCTCGCAGCCGTCGGCGCTCCGTGCGCACCAGCACCCCCGCGGGCTCGTACTAGCGAGGAATCTGCGAGAAGTCGCCGAGCGCGCCGAGGGTGTCGCGGACGTCGAGCAGGAGGCGTAGCCGGTTCGCGCGGACGGCCTCGTCCTCCGCCATCACGAGCACCTCGTCGAAGAAGCGCTCCATCACGGGCGCGAGCTCGGCGCCGGACTCGAGCGCGGCCTTGATGTCGCCGTTGCCGTCGATCGCGACCTTCGCGAGTGTTTCCGCCAGCTCCTTCTCGGCATCCTCGACGAGCAAGCCCCGGTCGAGCTGCGGGGCGGCCTCTTCCTGCGCCTTGCCGGCCAGACGGTGAGCGCGGTCGTAGGCCGTGTAGACGCCCTCGAACTCGGGCGACTCGCGCTCGCGATAGAGCTCTTCCGCGCGTCGGGCGACGCCGCCGAGATCGGGAGCATTCGAGGCGCGCGCCGCGCGTACGTACTCGACGGGGACGTCGAGTAGCGACTCCAAACGCTCCTCCACGAACTCCCGCAGCTCTTCCGGGAGCAGCTCTCGGTCGATAGTCAGCCCGCCCTCGAGCGCGAGCCGGACGAGGCCGATCGCCGCGCGCCGCAGGCCATACGGGTCGCGCGAGCCCGACGGCTTGTGGCCAAGTTCGAAGGCGACCCGCAGCGTGTCCAGCTTGTCTGCGGCCGCGAGCACCTTGCCCGGCTCGGTCTGCGGCAGAGGACCGCGGGAGGCGTCGGGGAGGTACTGCTCCTCGATCGCTTTCGTGACCGCGTCGGGATAGCCCGCGAGCCGCGCGTATTCGGCGCCGATGTAGCCCTCCAGCTCGGGGAACTCGCGCACGAGCTCCGAGGCCTGGTCGGCCTTGGCCAGCCGTGCCGCCTCCAGCGAGGCGTCGCCGCCGCCGAGGCGCTCCACCAGCTTCGCGACCCGCTCCGCCTTCTCGGCGAACGAGCCGGCGCCGGCGAAGAAGGTGATCGCGGCGAGCCGATCGGCCAGAGCGTCGATCCCGGCCGCGACGTCGCGCTCGAACGTGAACGAGGCGTCTTCGAGTCGCGCCTCGAGCACCTGGGTGTGTCCGGCGGCGACAACGTTCGGCTCGCCGCCGTTTGCGACCAGCGCGAAACGGTTTCCCTCGATCGGGAAGTAGCGCTGGTGCGACTGCATAGTCGTCACGATCACCCGCTCCGGCAGCTGCAGAAAGCGCTCGTCGAAGCGGCTCTCGAGCACGATCGGTTTCTCCACCAGGTGGACGACTTCGGCGAGCTTGCCGCCGGGGTCGCTCCAGCCGCCGATCGCGTCCAGCCCTTCGACGATCAGCCGCCGGCGCTCGTCTGCAACCGGCTCGACGTCGGCTGAGCGCAGGACATTCGCGTACGCCGCCGCTGTCGGAATCTCGACCGCGCCGCGGGTGAAACGGTGGCCGAACGACGTCTCCCCCACGATCGTCTCTGCGTCGAGCTTCGCCAGCACCCAGCGCACCGGACGGGCGAAGCGGATCCCGCTCTCGTCCCAGCGCATCGACTTGGTGAACGAGAAGCCACGGACGATCCGGTCGATCTGCTCGGGCAGGACCTCGCGGAGCTCTCGACCCGGCACGGTGACGCCGAGGAAGCCATCGCGCAACTCGAGCTCGTCGACGGCGACGTCATGCTTCTTGGCGAAGCCGGCCGCGGCCTGGTCGCGCAGGTTCTCCGGCGGGCCCTTGACCCACTCGTCGGCCGTCCGTTCAGGCAGGTCGTCGATCAGGAGCGCAAGCCGCCGCGGCCCGACGAAGAGCTGGGACGGCGCCGGCCCGATGTGCGCGCGGGCGAGCTCGGGCAGTTGTGCCTCGGCCTCGCGGCAGGCCGCGGCCGGAAGCTCCTCGGTACCGATCTCAAGCAGCAGCGACGGCATCTTCTTCTTGCGTCCCGAGGTACGCTCCGGCGACGCCGCGGGCGAGCTTGCGTACGCGGCCGATGTAGGCCGCCCGCTCGGTCACCGAGATCGCGCCGCGCGCATCGAGCAGGTTGAACGTGTGCGAGCACTTGAGCACCTGGTCGTACGCCGGGATCGGCAAGCCGCTCTCGAGCAGGTGCCTGCACTCGGCCTCGTACTCGTCGAAGCGGCCCGTGAGCACCTCGACCGGCGCCTCCTCGAAGTTGTAACGCGACCATTCGCGCTCGGCCTCGAGGTAGACGTCGCCCCAGGTCACTCCGGGGGCCCACTCGAGCTCGAAGGCGGTCCGCTTGCCCTGGAGGAACATCGCCAGCCGCTCGAGCCCGTAGGTCATCTCAGCGGGGACAAGCTCGACGTCGAAGCCGCCGAGCTGCTGGAAGTAGGTCCACTGCGTGATCTCCATCCCGTCGCACCAGACCTCCCAGCCGAGTCCCCAGGCGCCCAGCGTCGGCTGCTCCCAGTCGTCCTCGACAAGACGCATGTCGTGCCGGCGGAGGTCGATACCGAGTGCATCGAGCGAGGCCCAGTAGAGGTCGAGCACATTCTCCGGCGCGGGCTTGAGCACGACTTGGTACTGAAAGTAATGCTGGAAACGGAAGGGGTTCTCGCCGTAGCGGCCGTCGAGCGGCCGGATCACGGGCTCGACATAGGCGACGCTCCACGGCTTCGGGCCGAGGCAGCGGAGAAAGGTGTTCGGATTCATCGTGCCGGCCGCGAGCTCGGTGTGGTAGGGCTGCATCAGCACGCAGCCGTAATCGGCCCAGTAGCGCTCGAGCGCGATGATCATCTCCTGGTAGTTCACGGCTTCGGGAGTGTCGCATTTGGCGCGACGGGTATTCGGGTGCCCACGATGGAGAAGGAAGTTCACGTCGCCGAGGTCAAGGCCTTCAAGACGAAGTCCGGCAACGCCCGCTTCGTGCTCAAGGACGACGAGGGGAACGAATACACGACCTTCCGCGAGGGAATCGCGCGGCAGGCGCTCGCGGCCGAGGGCGGCCGCGCCCGGATCGAGTCCCACGAGGAACAGCGCAACGGCTACACGAACGTCTATCTCGACAAGGTCGAGCCACTCGAGGATCACGAGGAGGGCTCGAACGGGGCCGACCGAGACGCGGAAGAGGTCGCGTGGCGGACGGCGGTCGACGCGGCGCCCTGGCTGCTCGGCGACAAGCCGAAGCAGAGCGTGCCGCCGCAGAAGTTCTTCGAGAAGCTGAAGCCGTTCAAGGAGCTCGTCGCCGAGGACATCAGAGACGGCGAACACGGAGACTAGGGCCGCGCTTGGCTCTCGAACGACGGCCGGGTCACGCCGTCGAACGTCACGTTTCCGGCACAGGCGCGTTTCCCACCCGTGCGCCTTCTCCGAGTAGGCTCGACGCGGGGAGGAGGTCGGCTGTGCCGTTGTCAGCGCGGCCGAAGGAGCGAACGCTCGATCGCGGCTACGCGGGAGTGCCGACGAGCAGCCGCAGCCCAGCGTCGTACTCGTCGAGCTCGCGGAGATGACCGTGACGTGCGTCCCAGGTTCCGTCTTCCAGGTCGCGCTCGACGGCCGCGACGACGCGATCGACAACCTCCGGCGGCATCCGCGCAAACCCGGAGGTCGAGCTGCGCGCCCGAGCGTCGAGCACGCGCTCGGGGTGAGCCCAGAAAGAACCGAGTGACCAGTCGAGCGTATCGCGGGCAATCGGCACCTCGCGGATGGTGACCTCTCCGCCCAGCCACCGCGCGATCGTCTCTGGCCCGGGGAGGGTGCTGCGGTCGAGCTCGACGACCTCTGGGAAGTAGTCAGCCATCAGCCACATGCGGGCGCTGACCTCCGGGTCGAAGGTGAGGATCACAACAGGGCCTCGGGCGACCCGGCGCATCTCTCTGACCCCTCGCTCCTGGTCGTCGTCCCAGTGGTGGATCGTCAAGATCGCCATCGCCGCATCCACGCTTCGATCTTCGAGTGGCAGCGGGTAGGCCGCGCCTACGATCGCAGGAGACAGTGCGGGGCCGCGCTGGGCGATCATCACCTCGCTCGGCTCGACCGCCAAGACCTGTCGGTCGCGCGGCTCGTAGGAACCGGCGCCGGCACCGACGTTGACGACCGTGCGCGCATCGCCCAGCGCCGCATGGATCAACGCCGCAATTCGTGGATCTTCCCGGCGCGTTGCTGCGTACTGGTCGCCGATAACGTCGTAGCGGGTTTCAGGCATCGGCCCTGTCGGAACTAGCCCGCAAGCGTCCGCAGTCGAAAACCGCCGTGAAACTCGTGCGACGAGTTGACGACCGCCAGCGCATCCCGTGTTGCCCGCGCGCTGAGACCGGCGTCTCCCGCCTCGGCGAGCGGTCGGCGTAGCAGCGCCTCGATCCCCCTCAGTCCGTCGGGGGCGAGCGCAAGCGTCGTCTCGTCGCGGCAGACCGTACAGACCGCGCCGCCCGCTCGCGGCGAGTAGCCGACAAGGCCCTGCTCCGCCCCACACTCGGCGCAACTCGTCACGTGCGGCAGGTAACCGGAGAGCCACAGGAGCTTCAGCTGGAAGGAGAGCGCGAGCGGGTCGAGCGCGGCCCGAGCAGACCGCCCCTTGGCCGGCGTCCGCTCGTCGAGCAACTCGAGGAAGCGCGTCAGAGCGCGGAACGCGCGCGCATTCGCCTCTTGCTCGGTGAAGAGGCGGAGCATCGCTTCCAGCCCGACGAGCCCGACGTTCAGCCGGTATGGATCCTCGCGCGCCGCGTGATGTGACTCGATCAGGTCGACGCCGGTAACCGTCTGCAGCTCTCCGGAGCCCTGATGGAGAAGCAGCTCGACATGGCTCAGCGGCTCCAACCTGGCACCGAAGCGCGATTTCGTCCGGCGGATGCCCTTCGCGACGGCTCCGACGCGACCTCGGTCGAGTGTGTAGAGATGGAGCACGCGGTCCGCCTCGCCGAGCCGAAAGGAGCGCAGGACGACAGCTTCCGTCTTGTAGGTCCGCCCCGCCACCGTGCCGTCAAGTGTAGGGACAAGACGGGTCGGGAATCTCCAGTCTGTTTTCACCGTTTGCAAGCGGGATGGCACGCGTTGAGATGTATACGACGGCCTGGTGCGGCTATTGCGTCCGCGCAAAGGCGCTGCTCGACACCAAGCAGATCGAGTACGAGGAGATCAACCTCGACGACGACCCTCATTTCCGCCAGAGGCTCCTCGACCTGACCGGTAGTTGGACGGTGCCTCAGATCCTCGTCGACGGTAAACCCATCGGCGGTTATACCGAGCTCTGGCGGCTCGACAAGAGCGGCTGGCTCGACGAACAGCTTGCGGCGTAGGCGCTCAGCCCTGGCAGCCAGGGCAAAACCAAGTCCCGCGCCCGCCGACTCTCGTCTTCTCTATCGGTGTCCCGCAGCGCAGGCAGGGCTCGCCGCCGCGTCCGTACACCTTGAACTCATGTTGCATTCCTCCCGCCCCCCCGTCGAGCGTCCGATAGTCGCGGAGGGTCGCTCCCTGGCGCGCGATTCCGGCCTCGAGCGCTCGGCGGATACCGCGGTGGAGGGCGCGGATCTCGCCCGCATCGAGCTTGCCGGCAGAGCGGCCTTGATCGGAGCCCGTCGGCCCGCGAGCCGTTCGGCCAGCTTGGAGGCCGAGAATCCGCGCTCGAGCGGCTCGAGGCCGAGACGGGTCGCAAGGTACGCGTCGAGCTCGTCTGCGTGCAGGACGAGCCAGGTTCCGAACCGGCGAACGTCCCGGTACGTGATGTCCGATCCGTCGTCTAATGTGACAACGGCTCGGACATGGGACCCGGCTGCGGCCCCGTTTCTCGAGTGAGCAAGCGTTCCAGTCATCCGGAGGTGAATCAGGAGAACAAGACCGCTCTCGAACCGAACAACCAAATACTTGCCACGCCGGCCAACCTCGCCTACGCGCTCGCCGGCGAGCTCGGCAGCCACCTCTGCGGGATCGACTGGACGCGTCAACCGGGAATCGAGGATGTCGACACGCTCGAACCGGCGACCGACCAGCCTGGGCTCAAGACTCGACCGGACCGTCTCGACTTCGGGCAACTCGGGCATCGCGTCAGCAGCCTAGCGCCGAGCATCCGGGTCGTCTGGCGCGGCGGCCAGCGCCGCCAGGGGCCGTCCAGCGCGGCCCGGCGGCACAGTGCCTCATTGTGAAAAGGGGCTCTTAGGCCGTGATGACGTCGAGGATGACACTGTGCTCCCGGGGGGCTTCGTCTCCGACCTCGTAGGCTCCAAGTACCTCGTCGGCCGCAGCCGCGGCGCTCGCCATGTCACGCGCGTGGATCTCGGCAAGCGCGTCTCCAGTCGCGATCGCGTCGCCATGCTTCTTGAGACACAGGACGCCGACGGCGTGGTCGATCTGGTCGTCCTTGTCGCGGCGTCCCGCACCGAGGTGCAACGCCGCGTTGCCGACCTGCACCGCCCCGAGTGACTGGACATAGCCGGCCCGCGGAGCGATCACCTTCCGGATCACCGGGGCGGTCGGTAGCGCCGCTTCGTCCGGCTTGCCCCCCTGCGCCCCGATCCAGCGCTCGTAGGCAGCCAGCGCTGACCCATCGGCGATCGCCTGATCGACACGGCTGCGCGCCTCGTCCCGCGGCACTCCAAGGTCCGAGAGCGCCAGCAGTTGCGTCGACGCCTCGACGACGAGCTGAACGAAATCCTCTGGGCCTTCCCCCCGTAGCGTCGCGATCGCCTCCCGGATCTCGAGCGCGTTTCCGACGGCGTGTCCGAGCGGATCGTCCATGTTGCTGATCACCGCGACAACCTCGCGGCTGGCACGCCGCCCGAGATTGATCATGACGTCCGCAAGACGTTCCGCATCGGCGCGTGCCTTCATGAATGCCCCGTCTCCGACCTTGACGTCGAGAACGATCGCATCGGCACCGCCGGCGATCTTCTTCGACATGATGCTCGCGGCGATCAAGGAGTAGTTGTCGACGGTCGCCGTCACGTCGCGAAGGGCGTAGAGCTTCTTGTCGGCCGGCACCAGGTTGGCGGTCGCTCCGACGATCGCGAGCCCGACCGAGCGCACTTGGTCGATGAATTCCTGGGTCGTCAGCTCGACGCGAAAACCGGGGATCGACTCGAGCTTGTCGAGCGTCCCACCCGTGTGCCCGAGCCCGCGGCCGCTCATCTTCCCGAAAGGAACGCCGCACGCCGCGACGATCGGCCCGACGGCGATCGACGTCTTGTCTCCAACGCCGCCGGTCGAGTGCTTGTCGACGACCTTGCGGCCGAGGGCCCCGTGGAGATCGACTGTCTCGCCCGTGCGGATCAGTGCGTCGGTGAGGGCGTAGGTCTCGGCGCTGCTCAAACCCCTGAAGAAGACCGCCATACAGAACGCGGCCAGCTGGTAGTCAGGAATCTCGCCCTTCGCGTAGCCGAGCATCAGCTCAGCGAGCTCATCGGGGGAGAGCTCCCCGCCGTCGCGTTTGCGCTCAATCAGCTCCGGAACGCGAATCATGCGGCGGCCTCGAATGCAACGAAGACGCAGTCGGTGCGCGGCGTCGCCGGCAGCGAATCGTTGCTCGTCAAGGCTCGAGGATCGCCTCGCCGGGAATCCCGCGGCCCGGAGCCTTACCGCCGAGCCAACGGTTCACTGTGGCGCCGACGTCCGCGAATCCACCTTCGTGGATGCGGCCCGCTGCGTTCTTTCCGGCCACATAGCCGAGCAGCAGCGCGTATTCGCGCGAGTGGTCGGTCGAAGGCGTCGTCGGATCGCAGCCGTGGTCCGAGGTGAGGATGAGGAGATCGCCGGACCGCATCGCCTCGAGCAGGTCGGGCAGCCGCCGATCGAAGTCCTGCAGGCAGCGGTGGAAGTTGACCGGATCGTTGCGGTGCCCCCAGAGCATGTCCGTTTCGACGAGGTTGACGAAGATCAGGCCGGCCTCCAATTCCTGGAGGAGCACCTCGGTCTGCTGGATGCCCTCGACGTTCGATTTGGTGGGGTGCGACTCGTCGATGTCCTGGCCCGCGAAGATGTCCGAGATCTTCCCGACCCCGTGCACCTTGTTCCCGGCTTCGCGGACCAGGGTCAGGTAGTTGGGACGTTTGGGCTCCAGCGAGAAGTCGTGTCGATTCGGGGTTCGCTCGTAGTTGCCGGGCTCACCTGTGAACGGCCTCGCGATCACCCTTCCGACCGCATGCTTGCCTGTGAGGATCTCACGTGCCGCCCGGCTTCCCGCGTAGAGCTCCTCGAGCGGGATCGTGTCCTCGTGCGCGGCGATCTGGAAAACCGAGTCCGCGGAGGTGTAGACGATCCACTTGCCGGTGCGCTGATGCTCCTCCCCGAGCTCCTGGATGATCTCGGTGCCGGACGCCGGCTTGTTCCCCAGAACCCCGCGCCCGGTGCGGTGCATGAAGGGGTCGATGACGTCGTGCGGGAATCCGTGCGCGTAGGTCGGCATCGCCTGCGGCGTGACGACGCCCATCAGCTCCCAGTGGCCGGTCGTGGTGTCCTTCCCCTTCGAGCGCTCCACGAGCCGGCCGGCGACCGCGGGGGCACCAGGTTGCGGCGGGCAACCCTCGAGCGGCTCGACGTTGCCGAGGCCCAACGCCTCGAGGTTCGGGAGGTCCAGCCCGCCGACGGCCTTCGCCACGTTTCCGAGCGTGTCCGAGCCTTCGTCGCCATAGTCGCTCGCGTCGGGCAGGGCTCCTGCGCCGACGGCGTCGAGCACGATCACGCAGGCGCGCGACACGTGGCTATTCTAGGTCGGTCATGGCAACCGCCCTGGGACTGATCGGCCTGGTCGCATTCATCGTCTCCGTGATCGCGCTCGCCGCCGGGATCACCTGGCTGGTGGTCAAGATCAGCCCGAAAAAGGAGAACGCGGAGCCGAGCAGCAGCTCATAACGCCGGCCCGTTTCCCACCGCTCAGCGATCGTCACGAAATCGGCTCACCTGAGTCGCCCACTGGTGCGCTTTTCGTCGATATCGTCGTTTTCGTGGGCGGAGGGCAGCGCCCCACCCAATTAAGGGCGGGGGTGCGGGCTCTGGTCAAACTGGGGCCAGCGGTAGGACGTCGTCGAGCGGCGAATAGTCGAGCCCGTGGGCTTCGGCCACGGCCTCGTAGGTGATCTTTCCCTCCAGGACGTTGACGCCCCGGGCCAGGGCTCTGTCGCGGGCGACCGCCTCGCGCAGGCCGTGGTCGGCGATCGCCTCGGCGTAGGGCAGCGTCACGTTCGTCAGCGCCTTGGTCGAGGTGATCGGCACCGCGCCCGGCATGTTCGCGACGCAGTAGTGCGTAACCCCCTCGACGACGTAGACCGGATCGCTGTGGGT
>VAXH01000078.1:22310-67087 GCA_005883955.1 Actinomycetota bacterium
AGCACGGCGCCGATGACGACATCGGCCTGCGCGACCGACTCCTCGATCTGCAGGCTCGACGACATCAGGAGGCTGACGCGGCCGGAGAGGATTTCCTCCAGGTGTCGCATCCGGTCGACGGAGCGCTCGAGGATCGTCACGTTGGCGCCGAGGCCGAGGGCGATCACCGCGGCGTTGTAGCCGACCATGCCGCCGCCGATGACGACGACCTTGCCCGGAGCGACTCCCGCCACGCCGCCGAGTAGGAGGCCACGCCCGCCGAGTGGTTTCTCGAGGAAGTAGGCGCCGGCCTGAGCTGCGAGCCGCCCTGCGATCTCGCTCATCGGTGCTAGCAGCGGCAGCGCGCCGTCGTCGGTCTCGACCGTCTCGTAGGCGACCGCCGTGATCCCGCTCTCGACGAGCGCCCGCGTCAGCGGCTCGTCCGCCGCGATGTGGAGGTAGGTGAAGAGCACGAGACCTTCCCGCAGGCGGCGGTACTCCTGCTCGATCGGCTCCTTCACCTTGAGCAGCAGCTCACTTGCCTCCCACACCTCGTCCACCGGCACGACCCGGGCGCCGACCGCTTCATAGGTGTCGTCGGGAAACGAGCTCCCTTCCCCCGCGCCGGCCTCGACGAGCACCTCGTGGCCTCGCTGGCCGAGCTCGAGCGCGCCGGCAGGCGTCAGCGCGACGCGGTACTCGTCCGACTTGATTTCCCTGGCCACGCCGATTTTCATGCCGGCCAACCCTACCTCCCGCGCAGGTAGAGAAGCAGCCCCGAGAGCGTCTTGGCATCTTCGATCTGTGGGAGCAGGGACGCGAGCTCCGCGACCGGGACGCGGACAAGCTCGATCTCTTCGTCCGCCTGCGGCGCGCGCTCCCTCTGCTCGACTCGCTCGGCGATGTAGACGCAGACCAGCTCGTCGCAGAAGCCGGGGGTCGTGAAGAAGCTCGCGGCCAGCCGCCACTCGCCGCCGCCCAGCCCAGCCTCCTCCACGAGTTCCCGCTTCGCGGTCACGAGCGGCTCCTCGCCGGGCTCGCAGGTGCCGGCCGGCAGCTCCAGCAAGCGCTTGCGCGCCGGCTCGCGCAGCTGGCGGACGAGCGTCACTCCCTGATCGTTATCGACGGCGACAACCGCGACCGCACCGGGATGGCGGACGATCTCGCGCTCGTGGTCGCCCCAGCGCTCGACGTCGACGCTGATCAGTCTCCCCTCGAAGACCCGCCGCTTCTCCACTAGCCGATGAGTGTCCGAGCGAGCTTCCCGGCCGCGAACGCCGAGGCGAAGAACCACGGATCCTCGTCCGAGCGGCGGCCCATGTGGTCGAGCGGAAGGCCTTCGCACGCCTCGCGCCATTCGTCGACATCGAGCTCGCGCCGGCTGGCAAGCCACTCGGGAGCTTCGAGACCTGCGGGCCACGCCACCGTGGCCTCGGCGAGGCAGAGCTCGACGACCGCCCGCGTGTGGTGTGAGACGCCGCGGTGGCGCTGCCGCTCATCTCCGCTCGAGACGCGCACGGCGAGCACAGGGGTGCCGCCGAGCGCAGCAGCTGCGTTCGCGGCGTCCGCCGCCGCCAGACCGCCGTGCCCGAGTCGCGAGGCCGTGCCGACGATCCCCGGCCCGATCGCGCATACGACCGCGTCGAAGCCGGTAGCCGCCGCCCACGCGAATGCCGAGGCCGCGGTGACGCACTCGACGTCGCCGCCGAAGCACGCCCCGGCCGACACGGTCGCAGCGATCAGAGCCCGCGCCCGCAGCGCTCGCAGCGTGTCCGAAAGCCCGAGCGGGAGCGCGCCGCCCGCCACCTGGACGTAGGCCACACGCGTGCCGGCGAGCGCCGCACAGACCGGCGCAACCTGGCTGTGCAACGAGCAGCAGACGACCGGCAGACCGGCGAGCGCATCCGCCACCGGCCCGTCTTCCTCGGCGTGCCGGACGGCGTACTGCACCGGTGCATAGGGAAGCTTCATCACGTGCGCGTCCGGAGGCGGAGGCAGATCGATGCCTCGGGTCAGGTTGACGTGCAGCACGTCGAAACCGCCCGAGCCGAGGGCGAGCTCGCGTCCCTGGACGTTGACGACTACCTCGTCATCGACCTCGCAGCGAACGAGGTCCTCGTGGCGCTCCCCGATCGCCGTCACGGTCCCTCGCCGCAAGCTGAGCGGCACGCTACACGTCCTCCGGTCGGTTGCGATGGTTCATGACGAGAAGGACCGCGCCGTCTCCACAATGCTGAGCGTTACGTCGACCATCCGCTCGAGGTCGGCGACCGCGATCCGCTCGTCGGGGGTGTGGATGTCCGTCATCCCGTTGGCGAGGTTCAGGCACTGCACCCCTCGCTCGTTGAAGACGTTGGCGTCCGCGCCGCCGCCGCTGAGTCCATAGGTCGGCTGCAAGCCACTCCGTTCCAGGGCGGACGCGGCGAGGCGAACGACCTCGTCGTCTCGCTTGAAGCGATAGCCCCGCGCGCTCGGATCGACCGCCGTCTCGACGTCGCAGTCGCCGAGCTGGGCCGCAAACGTGATCGTCTCCAGCATCTCCTGCACCAGCTCGCCGAGCTTCCGCTCGTCGTGGCAGCGGGCCTCGGCAGCAAACGAGCAGCGCTCGGGCACGATGTTGCGGGCCGTGCCGCCGTGGATCTCGCCGACGTTCGCGGTCGTCTCCTCGTCGAGCCGGCCGAGCCTGAGATCGGCGATCGCGCGCGCGCCAGCGGCGATGGCCGAGCGGCCCTCCTCCGGGTACATGCCCGAGTGCGCGGCCCTGCCGTGGAACGAGGCGTCGAGCTTGCATTGGTAGGGCGCGCCGAGGATCACCTCCCCGATCGGCCCCGCGTGGTCGTAGACATAGCCGACCCTCGCGCGCAGCCGTTCGTGGTCGAAGGCCTCCGCGCCGCGAAGGCCGACCTCTTCCTTGGGCGTGAAGAGGAGCTCGATGCCGCCGTGGGGACGCTTCTCGGCGACGATCCGCCGCGTCGCCTCGAGCATCACCGCGACGGCCGCCTTGTTGTCGGCGCCGAGGATCGTGCCGCCCGCGTTCCGGACGACGCCGTCCTCGACCACGGGCTCGATCGAACCCTCCGGCGGAACCGTGTCAAGGTGGGCGCAGAAGAACAGGGGCGCTCCCTCGCCGCTCGGCTCGATCCGGGAGAGCAGGTTGCCGATCGTCGAGTCGATCCTGGCACCCGCGTCGTCCTCGTCGACCGGCAGTGCGAGCGAGCGCAGATAGTCGACCACCCGGTCGGCGACTGCACGCTCCTGCCCGGAAGGGCTCGGCACACGTGCGAGCTCGAGGAAGAGCTCGGCGACATCGGGCAACCCGTTCTCCACGGGCCCGATCTTATTTGCGGCTAAGCGCCTGCCGAGTAGGCCGCCCCGACCCGGCCGCGCGAGCGGGTGAGCGCGGCGCCGACGAACTCACGGAAGAGCGGAGCCGGGCGAGTCGGCCGCGACTTGAACTCGGGATGGAACTGACTGGCGACGAACCAGGGATGGTCGGGCAGCTCGACGATCTCGACCAACCGCCCTTCCTGGAACGTGCCCGAGACGACCAGTCCCGCGTCGACGAGGCGCGGCCGGAAATGGTTGTTGACCTCGTAGCGGTGACGATGGCGCTCGTGGATGACCGCCTCGCCGTAGGACTCATGCGTCCTGGTTCCAGAGGCGAGCTCGACCGCCTGGGCGCCGAGGCGCATGGTGCCGCCGAGATCCTCGATCTCCTTCTGCTCGGGCAGCAGGTCGATCACCGGATACGGGGTCTCGGGATCCATCTCCGTCGAGTTCGCTCCTTCGAGCCCGACCACGTGGCGTGCGTACTCCGAGACGGCCACGTGCATGCCGAGGCAGATGCCGAGGTACGGGATCCCGCGCTCGCGCGCAACGCGGCAGGCGAGGATCTTGCCCTCCCAGCCCCGCGAGCCGAAGCCCCCGGGCACGAGCACGCCGTCGACCTGCTCGAGCTCGGCCTCGGCCTCCTCGAGCGACATCCCCTCGGCGTCGACCCAGCGCACGTGCACCGCGCAGCCGTGGTGGACGCCGGCATGGTTGAGCGCCTCGTGCACCGACAGGTAGGCGTCTTGGAGCTTCACGTACTTGCCGACGAGCGCAATCTGGACCTCCCCGTCGCGCTCGCGGATCCGCTCGGTCAGCTGCAGCCACTCGCCGAGATCGGCCTCCTGCGCCGGCAGGCCGAGCTTCTCGCAGACGAGCGCGTCGAGGCCCTCCTCCTGCAGCGCCGACGGGACGAGGTACAGATCCGGGACGTCCTGGTTCGAGACCACCGCGCGCGTGTCGATGTCGGCGAAGAGAGCGATCTTCTCGCGGATGTCCGCCGAGAGCGGCCCACTCGAGCGCGCGACGACGATGTCGGGATGGATACCGATCCTGCGCAGCTCGTTGACCGAATGCTGCGTCGGCTTCGTCTTCAGCTCGCCCGCCGAGTCGACGAACGGGACCAGCGTCACGTGTAGGTAGCAGATGTTCTCCGCGCCGGCCTCGCGCCGGAACTGGCGCATCGCCTCCAGGAACGGCAGCGACTCGATGTCGCCGACGGTGCCGCCGATCTCGGTGACGACCACGTCGCAGTCGCTTGCCTCCGAGGCGCTGCGGATCCGCTCCTTGATCTCGTTCGTGATGTGCGGGATCACCTGCACGGTCGAGCCGAGGTACTCGCCGCGACGCTCCTTTCGGATCACCCGCTCCCAGATCGCGCCGGCGGTGTGGTTCGAGTTCCGCGACAGGTTCTCGTCGATGAAGCGCTCGTAGTGGCCGATGTCGAGATCGGTCTCGGCGCCGTCCTCGGTCACGAACACCTCGCCGTGCTGGAACGGGCTCATCGTGCCCGGGTCGACGTTGATGTACGGGTCGAACTTCTGCACCTGGACCTTGAGGCCGCGCGCCTTCAGCAGCCGGCCGAGCGAGGCGGCGGTGATGCCCTTGCCGAGGGACGAGACGACGCCGCCGGTGACGAAGACGTACTTCGGCGGCCGGGCGGCTACGGTTGCCTCCCGAGGGCGTCGAGCTCGCGCAAGACAGGCGTCCGCTCGATCAACTCGCCCAGCGAGCGCGTCTCTCCGAGGAGGGTCAGGCCTGCAAGGGCGCCGATCGCGGCCCAGCGGCCTCTTCCCGTGAGTTTGCTCACGGAACTCAAGCCTAGCATCGCGCCCAGCGCGTTGGCCCCCGAGTCCCCGAGCATCGCCATCTCCCGGAGATCGTAAGGTGCGAGCAAGACGGCGGTCCCCGCCGGTGCGCCGGCGAACGGGGCCGCGAGCAAGTAGGCCTTGAGCGCGCGCCCCGGCCGCGTGTCGAGCTGGTTGAGGAAGTTTGCCGCCAGTCCGACAAGCAGCGCGCCCGAGAGCTTCCGTGAGGCCGCGAGGCCCACGAGTGGAATACCGACCAACTTCAGCACGCCCGTCGTCCGGCGGCTGCCGAGATGCGCGCGAAAGCCGCGCTCTTCGCCGCTCCAGAGATCATCGGCGAGCCCGATCGCAGCCACTGCCGCGACCGCGGGGTCGCGCCGCACTGCCACGAGCCAGCCCGTGAGCGGCAGCCGCAGACCGCGGTGGTTGACCGCTGTCGGGCCGCAGGCGAGCAAGGCGTCCAGCAGTTGCCGGCCTCGATGTGCGAAGCCGGCCGCGTCGCGGCCCGTGGCGCGGTGGCGGAGCGGCAGCTCCAGCTCGGCGACCCGCAGCCCCGCCCGAACGGCGTCGACCGTCATCCGCACCTCGCAACCGAAGCCGGCGGCGAGCGGGAAGCACGCCTCGCGCGCCGCCTGCGAGAGCGCGCGCTGGCCGGACAGCGGCTCGCGCGGTACGAAGCCCGAGAGCGTCCGAACGAGTGCCCGTCCTGCGCGCTTGGCGATCCCGAACCCCCCGCCCCGGCGATCAGCGAACGCCGCGATCGCGAGGTCGCCGTCGGCACTCGCCAGCTTTGCCAGATCACCCTCGAGATCCGCGTCGACAAGCAGGATTCGGCCCGCAGGCGCCGCGCGTTCCGCGAGCGTCAGCGCCTGTCCCTTGCCGCGGGCGGGCAGGCGGAGCACGTGCGCGCCGGCATCCTCCGCCGCCGCCGCTGTCCCGTCGCGCGAGCCGTCGTCGGCGACGATCACCTCGGCGTCGGGAAACGCAGCGCACAAGGCCTCGATGGTCCCCCCGATGTCCGACCCCTCATCGCGCGCGGCGACGAGGACCGCTGCGATCTCAGCCACTCCGCGGAGCCGTTTCGAGCGGTGGCAGCACGCCGTCTGCCGCGCTCGTTTTGACACCGTAGTGGCCGGCCTTCGCTCCGTCCAAGAGCAGGGTGAGCGCGAACCGGCCGATCGGCTCGTCGATGTCGTCGACGCTCGAGATCCCGTTGCGCTGGAACACCTTGACGCTCGACCGGCTTGCATCGGTCGTCTCGACGCCGACGACCGGGACCGGCGCCGCGATCAGGCCCGAGTAGAAGCCTGCGAGGAACCTCGCCGTTCCGTCGTACTGTCTGGCGGCGGTCCGCACGACGATTACGCCGTCGGCCGGGCGACCCTCGCTTCCTGTCCGTTCCGCGACGATCTGCTCGGCGAGGGTCGACCAGAGCGGCGCCTTACCGCCGGCTGCGAACTCCTCGGCCAGGCTCTTGCCGAGCGCGGGCAGACGTGCGTCGCCCACGTAACGCGCGAGCGCGGGATCGCCTGCGAGCGTGTTGTCTAGCTGCGGGATGTCGAGCGGGAACTTCAGCGCCCGAACGCGGACCCAACCGCTTGCGCCGGCGTCGGCGAGCGCCTGTTGGAGACTCACGCGGACGTGCGCGTCCGAGGGCCCGAGGAAGACGAGCGCGATGCTTTTCCCACGCAGACGGTTCGCCATCAGCTCGGGGTAGGTGTCGGTCACGAACGCCTGCGTTGCGCGCTGCTGCGCGGCCAGGTTGTCGGCGTGCGTGCGAGCGTCGCCGAGGTCGCCTTGGAGCTTGGCGATGCGCTGCTCGAGCAGCCCTCGCTGCGCCCTGTCGACGTAGCCGCGGTCTGAGATACCGACCCCGACGAGGATCCCGATCACGAGCGCAAGGAAGACCGCCGCAAGCGACGCGACGTGGTAGCGGAGGTCGAACATGGGTCTAGGACTCCGCCCCAGTCTGGCACAGGGCATACAGGCGCGTCAGCGCCTTGAACGGAAGCGATCTGCGCAGGCCGGCGAGGAACGGCGCACTAACGGTCAGTTCGGCCCGCGTTCGATTCTCCGCCGCTTCCGCCAGGCGCAACTCGACGTCGAGGCGGGCTTGGACGAATTGCCAGGCCGCGAATTCTGGTGGCCTCACCTCGAGGAAGATGAGCGTTCCCGCGACATCGGGCTTTCTGCCGACGACATACGTGGCTCGCCCGAGGCCTTGGATTCGCCAGCGCGCACCGGGAGCCAGGCCGCGGCGATCGGGCTGCACTCCGCTGATGCCGGGCCACCAGTCGCTGAGGTGGTTTGGCTCGGCGAGGAACGCCCACACGTCCTCGCGCGGAGCGAGCAGGTCGCGGGCGGCGCTGTAGGTCGGCATGTGGATGAATCGTCGCTGTTTTGATGGAGTTGCGTCACGCAGCCGTGCGAAATTCGCCGCTACGCTCGCAGCGCGGGTGGTGGGTTGTGGCCCCACCCTCACCGGGTGGGGATGCGCGTGTGTGATCCTGAAACCCGCCGACTGCCTCTGGGGCGCGGAAAACACCGGGCGCTTACCCGAAGGGGTCGGGTCCTACGCGATCCCGATCAGGTCCCGAAATCGGTCGGTCAGCAGGCCGATCAGCCTCCGCAGGGTCGGGGAGGCCACGATCGCGACGACGATCGCCGCCAGGCCCGTCAGCGCGAATGTGACCAGAGGCATCAAGCCGACGCGCCGCGAGACGAGGCGTGAGACGCCCTTTGCGTCGATCAGGATCTCGCCGACCTTCAGACGGGTGACGAAGGTCGACGACATTCCGGCTCGATTGCGCTCCAGGAACTCGATCAGGTTGAAGTGAGTCCCGACGGCGACGATCAGCTCGGCCCCTTTCTCGTAGGCGAGCAGCAGAGCGATGTCCTCGCTGATTCCCGGCGCGCGGACGACCTGGTACTCCACGGCGAGCGACTCCATCCGCTCCCGACCGGGGGCGTCGCCGTCCGCGTAGGCGTGGACGACCTTCTCGGCGCGTGATTTCAGCGCCCGATCGGACACGGAGTCCATGTCGCCCACGATCACGTCAGGCTTGTAGCCGGCCTCGAACAGCGCGTCGGCGCCGCCGTCGACGCCGATCAGCACGGGCTTGAAGTCACGGATGTACGGCCGCACGATCCGGAGATCCCGCTTGTGGCCCGGGCCGCGCGCGACGACGAGCGCGTGGCGGTCCCTGAACCGCGTCTGCAGCGGCGGAAAGTCGATTCCCTCCGAGAGCAGCCGCCCCTCCTCGCGCAGATACCGCAGCGTATTGTCGGCGAAGGATTCGAGCGCCTCCGTGACGCGGCCGCGCTGCTCCGCAATCGCCCCCGCAAGCTCTTCTGCCGAAAGTGTCCGTCCAGCGGCGACGCAGTCGCCGTTTCGGAAGACGCTCGCTCCCCGGACCGTGACTAGTTCACCCTCGGACACCTCGTCGAAGATCGGCGCCCCCGGCGCGTCGATCAGCCGCACACCGCCCCGCACGAGCAGGAGCGGGCCCGGATTCGGGAACCGGCCGCTCTGCGAGCTCGCGACGTTGACGACGACCCGCACCCCGGACTCGAGCAGCTCCTCGGCGGAGACGCGGTCGAGGTCCGTGTGATCGATCACTGCGATGTCGTCCGGGCCGAGTCGCCGAACCAGGTTCTTCGTGCGCCGGTCGAGCTTCGCGGCGCCTGTGAACTCGATGAAGCTTGCCCGCGCGGCCATATGGCAGAGAACCGTACTTGCGGCCGCGTCGGCGACTCAACCCTGGACGGCGGACAGGAACTCCTGCCCACCGAGCATGCGCTGGATCTCCTCCCGCCGCTCGGTTTCGTCGAGCGCCTCGATACGGGTGTGGGTCGGATCGCCGGACAGCTTCTCGACGCGGAAGTGGCGGTCGGCGCGGCTGGCGATCTGCGGTAGGTGAGTGATCGTCACCACCTGAGCGCGAGTCGCCAGCCGCTCCAGCGTCTCACCGACGGCGTGCGCCGTCTGGCCGCCGATCCCCGCGTCGATCTCGTCGAAGACGATCGTCTCGCCGCCGCCGACCGCGGCGATCGCCAGCGCGATGCGGGAAAGCTCGCCGCCCGAGGCCGTGTCGGCAACGGGTGCGAACGGCAAGCCTGCGTTCGGGCGGATCTGGAAGGCGACCGCGTCCGCTCCGGTCAACCCAAGGCCGTTCGGCTGCTCCGACAGCTCGACGCGAAACTCGCCCTCGCCCATGCCGATTCCCTCGAGCTCGGCCGCGACGGCCGTCGCGAACGGCTCGGCAGCGGTTTGCCGCGCCTCCCGCATGGCGAGAGCCAGCTCTTCGACCCGCCGCTCCGCGACCTCGACCGCCTTGGCCGCGGCCGCGACGGGATCGGCCCCGTCATCCAGCGCATCGAGCTCGGCCTGCGCCTCGGCGGCCCGCCCAAGCAGCTCCTCGTACGACGCGCAGCGAAACCGCCGCTTCGCCTCGGCAATCCGGTCGAGCTCGGCCTCGACCTGCTCGAGCCGATCCGGCTCGGCGTCGAGCGAGGCGAGAAAGCTGCGGAGCTCGGTCGCGGTCTCGCGTAGACGCAGCTCGGCATCGCGCAGCTCGTCGCCCGCGCGCCGAAGCTCCGGCGCGAGCGATTCGAGCGGCGAGATCGCCCGCTCGGCGATCGCGACGAGAGACGCCGCGCCCTCCCCGTCGTCGGGCGCCAGCGCCTCGCCGGCAGCTCCCGCGCCGGCGGCCAGCTCGGTCACGTGCCGCAGACGCTCCCGCTCGGCGCGAAGAGAGTCCTCGTCTTCGGCCTCCATGCCAAGGGTGTCCTCGACCAGGGCTCGCAGCTCGGCCAGCCTCGCCTCGGCGGCCTCCGCCCCACCCTGCAGCTCTTCCTGGCGGCGCCGCGCGGCCTGCAGCTCGCGCCAGCCGAGACGCGCCGCAGCGCGCCGGCCCAGCTGCTCGTCGCCGGCGAACGCGTCGAGCACGTCGAGCTGGTAGGAGGCTTTCGCAAGCCGCCGCTGCTCGAACTGCCCGGACATCGCGAGCACGCGCTCGGCGGCAGCCGCCACGTCGTCGCGAGCCGCCGCCCGGCCCCACGCGTACGCGCGTGTGCGCCCGTCGCCGAACACGCGCCGCGCGAGCACGAGCCCTTCCTCGCCCTCCGGCCGAAGCTCGGCCAGCGCCTCGAGTCCCTCCTCCTCGAGCAGGCCGTCCGGCAGGTCGAGCTCCGCCTCGACGTACGCCTCCTTCCCATCCGCCCCCACGAGGGCGGGGTCGCCGCGCGATCCGAGCAGCAGGCCGATCGCCTGCGCGAGGATCGTCTTGCCCGCACCGGTCTCGCCGGTGATCGCATTCAAGCCCGGCGCGAGCTCGAGCTCGGCGTCGCGGATCAGGACCAGGTTCTCGATGCGCAGCCGGCGCAGCACGCGCCCGATGCTACGCACCGCGTCGGCGCGCGACTACGGTCCCTGTTGGACCCGGCTTAGGAGGCGAAGGTCTTTCTGTAGCGGCTGAAGAACGTCCGCTCGGGCAGCGTTGCCAGGAGAGATCTCTGCTCACCGAGGCGCACGTCGACTTCCTGCCCGGGCTCGAGCTTGCCGACCTCCATCCCGTCGACAATCACCGTCACTGAGCCGTCCGGCGTGCGGTTCGTGACGGCGAGCGGCAGGTTGTGCGGAACGACGAGCGGCCGTACCTGCAGGGAGTGCGGAGCCACGAACGTGATTACCATCGCATCGAGGCCCCAGACGAGCACCGGGCCGCCGTTCGAGAGGTTGTAGGCGGTCGAGCCGGACGGCGTTGAGCAGATGACGCCGTCGCATGGCAGGACGCCGAGATCCTCGCCGCCCACGGCGTAGCCAAGCTCGACCATACGGCCGAGTTTCGAGCTCGTCGCAAAGACGTCGTTCACCGCCGGCCAGCTTTCACCGCCGATCTGCACGTCGAGCGCCGGCAGCTCGACGACGGTGAACTCTCCGCCGAAGACACGCTCGAGGCCCTGCTCGAGCTCGTCGGCCTCGATTGATGTCAGGAAGCCGACGCAACCGAAGTTGACGCCTATCACAGGCACACCCGTGTCGAGGAACCGGTGAAAGGCCCGCAGCATCGAGCCGTCTCCGCCCAGCGTGACGGCAAGGTCCGGCGCGTCGTCCTCACCGATCAGCTCGATCCCCATCGACCCTGCGAGCCGCTCGAGCCGCGAGACGGCGTCGTCCACCACAGCCGCGTGGCTGTGCGTGACGACTGCCAGCCGCTTGACCGGCTTAGCCGACGGCATCGGCGATCCAGACGTCGAGCTCAGGGGAGAGCTGGGGACTGGGTCGCTGGACGAGGTGAAGGAAGAGCTCACGGTTGCCTTTCGGTCCCGGCAGGCCCGAGTCTACGACCCCGGCCGTCTGTGCTTCCCAGGCGAGCGCCGCCTCGGCCACCTCCCTGGCGACCCGCCGCCGGGTGGCCGGATCGCGTACGACGCCGCCGCGCGCGTCCTCGCGGCCTGCCTCGAACTGAGGCTTCACGAGCACAACCGCCTCCCAGCCCGGCGAAGCGAGCTCGAGCAGCCGCGGCAGCGCCTTTCGTACGCTGATGAACGAGACGTCGCAGACGACGAGCTCCGGCGGAAACGGCAGCTCGACGACCGAGCGTGCATTCGTTCGCTCGAGGACGACGACCCGCGAGTCCTCGCGGATGCGCGGGTGCAGCTGACCGTAACCGACGTCGAGCGCGATCACGTGCGCGGCTCCGCGCTGGAGCAGGACGTCGGTGAACCCGCCGGTGGAGGAGCCGATGTCGAGACAGTCCCGCCCGGCCGGGTCGATCGCGAACGCCTCGAGCGCGTTCGCGAGCTTGATCCCCCCGCGCGAGACGTAGGGCTCTCCCTCGGTGACCGAGAGCTCCACGGACTCGTCCACCTGCTCGCCCGGCTTCTCGTGCCCGGGCACCCGGCCCGCCAGCAGGAGCGCCTGGGCCTGGGTGCGGCTCTCGGCGAGCCCGCGCTCGACCAGCAGGACATCGACCCGTTTCTTCATGCTCCTATGATCGCGGCCGTGGCCGACCTGCAGGGCGAAAGCTGCGGCCGCGCCGATGATGCTCGGGGTCCGTCCCTCTAAGCGGTCCGCGTCGCCAGTCCGGAAACGATTTCCTCGAGCACTGACGTGTCAACGTCGATCGCGGCCAGCCGCGCCTGGGCGCGCTCGGCAGCCTCGTCGGCGAGCGTGCGCGCCCCCTCCTCGCCGTGGCTGAGGACGTAGCCGTCCCCATCGAGGATGTCGTCGACGACCTGGAACAGCATCCCGAGCTCATCGGCGAAGTCGCGCCACGGCTTCTGATCGGCCTCACGCAGCTCGGCGACCCAGAGCGCGCACGCAATCGATGCGTAGAACAGGCGGCCGGTCTTCAGGCGGTGGATCTCCTCGAGCGAGTAGCCAAGCTCCTTCGTGTCGGCATGCTGGCCGCCGATCATCCCGAGCGTCGCTTGGACGAGCTCGCGCGCGATGAACGGCGTCGGATAGGAGAGCGCCAGCCGGAACGCCTCGGCGAGGAGCGCGTCGCCGGCGAGGACGGCGGTCGCCTCGTCGAACTGGGCCCAGGTGCTCGGCCGCCCGCGACGGAGCTCGTCGTCGTCGAGCGAGGGGAGATCGTCGTGGACGAGTGAGAAATTGTGGACGAGCTCGATCGCGGCGCCGGCCGCTAGCAGTTCCTCGGGCTCGCGGCCCAGCGCCTCACCGGTCGCCAGGCAGAGCACAGGCCTGATCCGCTTGCCGCCGCCGGCGAGCGCGTAGCGAATCGGCCCCCCGAGCTCGCCGAGCTCGGGGGTCAGCGCCAGCTCGTCGAGGTAGCCCTCGACCAGGGCGGCCAGCTCTTGCGGGCCTGTCACCCGCCCGCCTCCTTCTTCGCCCGAGCTAGCTCGGCCTCGACCTCCTTCGCGATCTCCGCGAGCTCGGAGAGGATCTCGATCGCGCGATCGGGATCCTGCGTCGACTCGAGCTCCTGCCGGGTCCGCTCGAGCCGCTCGAGCAAGGCCTCAGCCTTCTGCAAAGAGTCTTCGGAACTCACGTGATCATCATCCACCAGGAAGCCGCTCCAAGTGCGGCGTTTGGACGGCCGCGCCGGCGAAGCCGCCACGGCCTCCAGTCGGCATCGCAAGCGATGCCTTGGAACTCACGCGACCTCTTTCTCGCGGGCGATCCGTCCGAGAATCCCGTTCACCAGCCGCCCCGCCTCCTCGGTCGCGTACCGCTTGGCGAGCGTGACAGCCTCGTCGATCGCCACCTCGAGCGGGACGCTGCCCTCGTCGAGCTCGTAGGTCGCCAGCCTGAGGATGTTCCGTTCGACGGCACCGAGCCGGTCGGCGGTCCAGTCCTCCGATGCCGCGGTGATCCTGCGGTCGAGGTCCTCGACGCGTGCCGCGACGGCCTCGGCGGTGTCCCGGGCGAACGCGTCCACCTCGCCCTCGTACAGCGAGGCCAGCGGCTGACCGGTCACGTCCCACTGGTAGAGCAGGAAGAAGGCGGTCCGCCGGGAGGCGCGGCGGCTGAGCGTCACACGAGCTCCTCGATCGCGAGATCGACGCTTCGGACTTCGACGCCGCACATCTGCTCGAGCGCGCTCGCGACGTGCCGCTGAACCTGTTCGGCCAGCTGGGGCAGAACGGTGCCGTAGCGCGCGGCCAGCCGTAGCGTCACGACGGCGCTGCCGCCGGCGACCTCGACATCGACCGCTCGCCGAGGGCGTCTCACGCGCGCGCCGTCGGCGCGCTCGGCCGCACGAACGACGATGCGCGCCAACGTCGCGGCGGGCACGCACACGGTTCCCTCGGGCTCGGTGATCACGAGCTGGTCGCTCATTCGGTGGCCACGGCCACGAGCCTCTCGCCGGACTCCTCGAGGAACGAGGTCGAGTAACGCCCGCTCGTGAACTGCTCGCTGCGCAGGATCTGGATCGCCAGCTCGCGTGTGGTCGGGATCCCCGTCACCGACAGCTCTCCGAGCGCGCGCAGTGAACGGGAGATCGCCGCGGGGCGGTCTTCGTCCCAGACTGCGAGCTTGCCGAGTAGGGAGTCGTAGAACGGCGGTACGGTGCAGCCCGCCTCGACGAAGGTGTCCAGGCGGACGCCGGGCCCAAGTGGCGCTCGAAAGCCCGTGATCTGGCCAGGAGCCGGTGCGAAGTCGCGCGCGGGATCCTCGGCGTTGATCCGGATCTCGATCGCGTGCCCGCGGCGCGGTGCGCGCCCAGTCGTCGTCAGCGGCTCCCCTGCCGCGATCTGCAGCTGCTCGCGGACGAGGTCGATACCGGTGACGAGCTCCGAGACCGGATGCTCGACCTGCAGGCGGGCGTTCAGCTCGATGAAATAGAAGCTCTGGTCGGGCCCGAGCAGGAACTCAAAGGTCCCGGCGTTGCGGTAACCGATCGCCTTCGCGGCGCGCTCGGCGGCTGCCTCCATCGCCTCGCGCATCTCCGGCGAGACGCCGGGCGAGGGCGACTCCTCGATCAGCTTCTGGTGGCGGCGCTGGATCGAGCACTCGCGCTCGCCGAGGGTGAGCACACCGTCCTGCGCGTCGGCCAGCACCTGGATCTCCACGTGTCGCGCCGGGCGAACGAGCTTCTCGACGTAGAGGCTGCCGTCGCCGAAGGCCGCCTCGGCCTCGCCCGCGGCAGTCTGGAACGCGCCCTCCAGCTCGTCCTCGGCGTCGACGACGCGCATCCCCTTGCCGCCGCCGCCCGCCGCAGCCTTCAGCAGCACGGGATACCCGAGCTCGCCCGCGATCGAGCGGGCTTCGGCGCACGCAACAGCCTCGTCGCTTCCAGGCACGATCGGGACGTCGGCGCGCTTCATCTCCGCCTTCGCCTGCACTTTGTCGCCCATCCGGGCCATGACTTCAGCGGGCGGGCCCACGAAGACGAGCTCGTTGTCCTCGCAGGCCGCGACGAAGGCCGGGTTCTCGGCCAGGAACCCATACCCGGGATGGATCGCCTCGCAGCCGGTCGTCGTCGCGGCGGCGATCACGGAGGGGATGTTGAGGTAGCTCTGCGACGCCGGCGCCGGGCCGACTGCGACCGCGCGGTCGGCGAGCCGGACATGCATCGACTCCTTGTCGGCGGTCGAGTAGATCGCGACTGCCTCGATCTCGAGCTCGTGCAGCGCGCGGATCACGCGGACCGCGATCTCGCCGCGGTTCGCTACCAGAACGCGGGAGAACATCAGAGACCCAACGGGCGGCCGTCTGAGGCATCGCTTGCGATGCCGTCCAAAGGCTTTGCCGGTGCAGCCAGTGCAGCCGTCTCAAGCCGGTTTCGCGCGGCTAGGACGGTCACAGCCCCAGCGGCCTTCCGTTGATTGGTTCGAGCTCGAAAAGAAGCTGGCCGAACTCCACCGGTTCGGCATTGCCGACGTGGATCGCGCGGACGACCGCCTCGACGTCCGCCTTGACCTCGTTCATCAGCTTCATCGCCTCGAGGATGCAGAGCGTCTGGCCGGGGCCAACCGCGTCCCCCTCTTCGACGAACGGCGGCGCGCCGGGCTGCGGCGCGCGGTAGAAGGTGCCGACCATCGGCGCCTCGACGCGGACGATCCCGTCGCCCGTCGGCTCCGGCGCGGACAAGGCTTCCTCGGCTTCCGTGACTGGACTCTCCCCGGCGGCCGCGGCGAGCACGGGCTCGATCGGATCCGGCGTCCGCCGCACCGAGACGCGCATCCCGCCTTCGTCGATCGTGATCTCTCCGACGCCCGACTCCTGGACGATGCGGACGACCTCGCGAATTCGTTCGGCGCGCGCCTGGTCGACGCCGCTTGCCCCGAGGGTGTCGGCGCCCGCATGCCTGCCGCGAATGGCCTCGAGCAGCGGCCGCGCTTCGTCGCCGAAGAGCGCCAGCAGCAGGAGCTCCTCGTCGCTTGCGGCCAGCCCCTCGGCCTCGTCGCTGAGCCGCTCCAAGTCGACCGGCTCCGCCTCGGGAACGCCGTCCGCCAGCAGGTCGGCTGCGCGGCGAACCGTGGGATCGATCGAGCCCGGCGGTGAGCCGTAGCGGCCGGAGACGAGCGCGCGCAGCTCGTCGATCATCGTCTGGTACCGCGAGCCCGAGAGCACGTTCAGAAGCGCCTGCGAGGCGAGGATCTGACCGATCGGGGCGGCGAGCGGGGGCCAGCCCACCTCCTCGCGGACGCGGAGGAGCTCGTCGAGCACCTCGTCGAGCCGGTCGCCGGCGGCCTGGGCGCGGAGATGCGCGTCGAGCGCGGCGACGAGGCCCGGGGGGACCCTGTGCTCAGCGGCGCGGACGGCGATGCGGGGGGCGACCGGCGTCACCGGCTCGTCTCCGAGATGCTCGTCGACGAGCTCCGACGCGCGCCAGAGGGCGTCCGAGTCTACGCCGGCGTCCTGTCCGAGCCCGGCGAGCGAGGTCGCGAGCACCTCGCCCGAGACCCGGTGCAGGGTGAGCGCGATCGGATACAACGCGCAGGAGACGAGGTCGGCGCCGGCGCGGACGGCTTCGAGCGCTGCCGCGAGCGCATTCCCGGCGGCACCTTGGCAGTAGAGGCCGACGGGCAATCCACTTGCTTCACGCAGCGCACCGACGAGCTCGTGCGCGCGATGGGGCTCGAGCGAGCTCGAGGGATCGTGGAGGAGGATGCGCACGGCCCCGAGCTCGGGCAGCTTCTTCGCTTGCTCGACGAGGTCCTCGGTCTCGCCGATATGGCCCGAGCCGTAGACGAGACCTGCATCGAACTCGCGCTCCGCTCCGGTGATCGCCTCGCCCGCCTCACGCAGGTTGGAGACGTCGTTTAGCGGGTCGTGCAAGCGGAAGACGTCGATCCCGCTCTCGGCCGCGGATGCGACGAACCGGCGCGCGAAGTCAGCGCCAACCGGCCGCGAGCCGACAAGGAAGCGTCCCCGCAACGCCATCGCGAGCGGCGTCTTCGTGCGTGCCTTGAGTGCCCGGATCCGTTCCCAGGGGCTCTCGACGCCACGGTGGACGGCGCTGTCGAAGACACCGCCCCCGGAGACCTCGAGGTAGGCGAAGCCGGCGCCGTCGAGGGTCTCGGCAAGGCGAAGCAGGTCGGACGTCGGCATCCTGCCCGCCAGCGGCTCCTGGGAGAGAAGCCGGATCGTCGTATCCACGAGCGCGGGCATTTGCGCCGGGGACCTTAGCGAGTAGCTTGCCGGACGATGCTCCCCGCGGCCCTTCGCCTACGCGACTTTCGCCGGGTCTTTCTCGCGCAGGTCATCTCGACTTTCGGCGACTTTTTCGTTCCGATCGCGATCTCGTTCGCGGTGCTCGACCTGACCGGCTCCGCCTCGGATCTCGGGCTCGTTCTGTTCGCGCGGATCCTTGGCCAAGTCCTGCTCTTCCTCGCGGGCGGCGTCTGGGCCGACCGGCTGCCCAGGCAGCACGTGATGGTGGCCTCGAACGTCGTCCGCTTCTTCAGTCAAGGGCTCCTCGGCTTCCTGCTGATCGGCGGCCACGCGCAGATCTGGCAGCTCGTGGCGCTGCAGTTCGTCCACGGCGCCGCCACAGGCGTCTTCCGGCCGGCGGCGTCCGGTCTGACGCCTCAGCTCGTCCCGCCCGATCAGCTCCAGGCGGCAAACGGGCTCATGTACCTGACGCTCGGCATCGGCGGCATCGGTGGCCCTGCCGTCGGCGGTGTCCTCGTCGCCACGGCCGGCGCCGGCTGGGCGCTCGTTGGCGATGCGATCACGTTCGCCGTCGCGGCCATCCTGCTCGCCCGGATCCCGCCGCTCGGGTACCCGCAGCGACCTCGCGAGTCGTTCTGGCGCGAGCTCGCGGGCGGTTGGTGGGAGGTGCGGTCGCGCACCTGGCTCTGGGCGAGCATCGTCGACTTCGCCGCCTTTCAGATGATCTACCTCGCCACGATCATGGTGCTCGGGCCGCTCGTCGCGAAGGAGTCGCTCGGCGGCGCCGGCGCGTGGGCGGGGATCCTCGTCGCGTTCAGCTTCGGGACGCTGCTCGGGAATGCGTGGTCGATGCGGGTCCGGCCGAAACGGCCCCTGATCTTCGCCTGGACGATCATCCTCCTCACCGGCCCGAGTCTCGTCCTACTCGCGTTTCGAGCACCCGCTTGGTCGATCGCGTTAACCGAGATCGGTTCCGGCCTCTCGATCGGCGTCGCCGGAACACTCTGGGAGACGACGTTGCAGCGGAACGTGCCGCCCGCGGCGCTCTCGCGGGTCTCCGCCTACGACTGGATGGGCTCGACCGCGCTGCGTCCGCTCGGCCTCGCGATCGTCGGCCCGATCGCCGCCGCGATCGGCGTCAAGGAGACGCTGCTCGCGGCCTTCGCCCTCACGATGATCTCGAGCCTGACGCTGCTCCTCATCCCCGACATGTGGCGGATCACCGACGAGGCAGCCGCGGACAGGCCCGCCGTCGTCCCGGACGAGACCCTGGGCGCCGAAGCCGAACAGGCCAGCGCCGCGGTAGCCTCGAACCGAGCCAAGTAACAGACTGTTACAAGGAAAGACACGGCCGCAAAGTTCGGTACGCGACCGAGATTCGGCTCAGGCTCAGCCGTCGCGGCACTCCCAGACTTAGTAACAGGCTGTTACTAAGTTGCGGACGAGTTGCCGCTCGCGCGGGAAAGCATCTAGGCGCGGGAGATGTAGCGCCGCTCGCGCGGGTCGACCTTGATCCGGTCGCCTGTGTTCACGAACAGCGGCACCTGCACTGTGGCGCCGGTCACGAGCGTCGCCGGCTTCGTCACGTTCGACACCGTGTCGCCGCGGACGCCCGGCTCGGTCTCGGAGACGGCGAGCTCGACTGAGGCCGGCAGCTGGACGCCGGCCGGCTGGCCGTCGACCATCAGCATCTGGACGGACGATGAAGCCTCCATGAACTCGATCGCGTCGGCGACGGACTCCCGCGGAAGGACGGTCTGTTCGTACGTCTCCTGGTCCATGAAGACGACCTCGTCGCCGGACTCGTAGAGGTACTGCATGTTCTTGACCTCGGTGTGCACGCGCGGGAACTTCTCGCCCGCGCGGAAGGTGCGGTCGACGACCGCGCCGGTATCGAGGTTCTTCACGCGCGTCCGCACGAAGGCGCCGCCCTTGCCCGGCTTGACGTGCTGGAACTCGACGATTCGCCAGACGCCGCCGTCGAGTTCGATATGCATTCCGTTGCGGAACTGATTGGTGCCGACGATCTCCGCCATCAGCTCACCGTCACGAGCTCTTTCGGGAAGCTCGTGAGCACCTCCGGCTCGCCGTCTGTGACGATGACGAGATCCTCGATCCGGATCCCGCCGGTGCCTTCGAGGTAGATCCCCGGCTCGATCGTGAGAACGTTGTTGGCTACGAGCGTGTCCTTGGATATCGGGGCCACGTGCGGTGCCTCGTGCACGTCGATCCCGACCCCGTGGCCGAGCCCATGGCCGAACTTCTCCCCGAAGCCGGCCGCGGTGATCACGTCGCGCGCGGCCGCGTCGGTCTGCTTCGCCTCGACCCCGGGGCGCGCCGCGTCGAGGCCTTTGAGCTGCGCCTCCAAGCACACGTCGTAGGCGCGCTGCAGCTCCTCCGGAAGCTCTCCGGTCGCGAAGGTCCGGGTGCAGTCCGAGCAGTACCCGTCGAGTACCGCGCCTGCGTCGACCACGATCGTCGTTCCCGGCTCGATCACGCGGTCGCCGCTGTCGGCGTGCGGCCGGGCGCCGTTCGCGCCGGCTGCGACGATCGTGTCGAACGCCTCCTCCTCGGCTCCGAGCTCGTGGAAGATCTGAAAGATTTGCCAGGCAAGCTCGCGCTCGGTGCGGCCGACGAACCGCTCCTCGGCGATCCGCTCATACGCCTGGTTGGTAATTGCAGCAGCCCGGCGGATCTTCTCCAGCTCGTCCTCGCCCTTGATTGCGCGCAGCCCCTCGACGAGGCCCTTCCGCGGGACGAGCTCGAGGCCCCCGTCGCGGAGCTGCTCGTAGTCCCAGTACGTGAGATGCGTGCTTTCGAAGCCGAACTTGCCCGACAGGAACTCGGCCATGTGGGCGATCGTCTCTCGCCGGGTCTCGACGAACTCGACATCGGGGACTGTCCGGGCGGCGCCTGCGTAACGGAAATCGGTGAATAACCGGACGCGCTCCGGATCGACGATGACCGCGACGTTCGAGCTGACGAAGCCCGTCAGGTAGCGGACGTTCGCCGGGGTGGTGACGATCAGCGGCTCTTCGAGCTGTTCGGCCAGTTTTTGGGCGCGGGAGTTCATTCGTTCTTCGCAAGATATGCGAGCGCCTCACGATAGCCCTCCGGTCCTTTGCCGATCACGCGCTTCGCGGCGAGGTCGGAAATGACCGACTTGCTGCGCCAGTCTTCGCGCTGGTCGATGTTCGAGAGATGGACTTCGACAATCGGCACCTCGAACAGCTCGAGCGCGTCGCGGATCGCGTAGCTGTAGTGCGTCCACGCCCCGGGGTTGACGACCACCCCGTCGGCCCAATCGAGCGCCTCGTGGCACCAGTCGACGTACTCGCCCTCGCTGTTCGTCTGGCGGCAGGTGACGTTCAGCTCCAGCTCCATCGCCCATTCGAAGATGCGTGATTCGAGCTCGCGGATGTTGAGGCCGCCGTAGACCTCCGGGTTCCGCCGGCCGACGACGTCGAGGTTGACTCCGTTGAGGACGGTCACTCGCATGCCTGGACCCTAAAGAGAAATCGCTGAGAAAGACTCACGGACGCACGTTGCCACCCGGGAAAAGACGGAGGCCCGAACAAAGCCCGCACGTCCTCCCGGTCGGCGTCGGAGGCGAGCGCCTCAGTCGGCAATCAGCTCGTCGAGCGCCCCGCGGACGTCGGTCTCGGCCACGTTCGCCGTGAACCCGCCATCGTCTCCGAGCAAGACGAGCGTCAACTCGTCGCCGGTCGATTTCTTGTCGCGCTTCAGTGCCTCCCAGGCACGCTCTCGACCGACGTTGACCGGCTCGGGCGCGAGCACCTCTTCCACCGCCTCAGTCGACCTGCCGGACAGCCGCAGCGCCGCCAGCAGCCCGAGCCCAACCGCGCGGCCGTGCGTGACGGTCTCGTAACCCGCCGCGGCTTCGAGGGCGTGCGCGAACGTGTGGCCGAGGTTGAGCGCCTGCCTCGGGCCGCGGTCATAAGGGTCGCGCAGGCAGAGTGCGGCTTTGAAGGCCGCGCAGCGCCGGACGAGGTCGGCGTCGGGAAGCTCCCAGAGAGGCTCGCCGGCGAGCAGGCCCGTCTTGACGACCTCCGCGAGCCCTTCGCGGCGCTGTTCCTCGGGCAGCGTCCGAAGGAGCGTAGGGTCGATAACCGTTCGGACCGGCCAGTGGAAGGCGCCGACCAAGTTCTTGCCCTCGGGAAGGTTGATTGCCGTCTTGCCGCCGATCGCCGCGTCGACCTGGCCGACGAGCGTCGTCGGCACCGCGATCCAGTCGATCCCGCGGAGGTAGGTCGCCGCGACGAAGCCGGCGACGTCGGTCGTGCAGCCGCCGCCGAAGGCGACAAGGGTTCCGCCGCGATCGAGCTGAAGCCCACGCCAGAGTCGTTCGGCGGTCGCGACGGTCTTCGCCTCCTCGCCGGCCGGCACCGTCAGCACTCGCGCCTCAACAGGCGGCCGGTGGAGCTCGAGCACCCGTTCGTCGGCGACGAGCTCGGCCGGGCCGGGTCCCGGGACGAGATCCGTGGGCATCGCCGCGACGGTCACGCCTCCGGCGGCCAAGACGACGCCGTCCGCGTCGCGCGCCCGGCCGTCGGCGACCTCGTCGTACAGCGGCTGCCGCCGGGCGTAGAGCTCCCGGAAATCTGCCTCGTCCTGCGCGAGCGGCCGGTCGCTGCCCCTCACGCGCTGCCACGCTGTCTCGAGCTCGATCTCGACCAGCACCGTGGTCGCCTGCGCCCGTAACGCCTCCCGGATCGCCGGGATCTCGACGGCGCCGCCGCCGAGGGCGATCACACCCGGAGGCATCATCAACGCCTCGAGCACGACCCGCTCCTCGACCTCGCGGAAGATCCCTCGCTCGAACAACTCCGGAATCGATCCCTCGCGCGACTCGATCCGCGCGTCAACGTCGACGAAGGGCCGGTGCAGCCGCGCCGCAACTTCCTGGCCGAGCGTCGACTTGCCGGCGCCCATGAAGCCGATCAGCGCGACGTGTCTCCCTAGCGCGGCTGCCAGTCGATCCGCTCCAGGTACGCCTTGTGCGCCGAGACGAAGTCGCCCAGGGCGTCGCCCCCGAACTTCTCGCGCGCGGCTCTGGCCAGCTCGAACGCGACCGCCGCCTCGGCGACGACCGCCAAAGCCTCGACGGCCGAGACGTCGCTCCGCTCGACGAGCGCCTCGCCGGGCTCGCCGGTCTGCAGGTCGACCGAGGCGAGCGGCTGCATCAGCGTCGGCAGCGGTTTCATCGCGGCGCGAACGACGATCTCCTCGCCGTTCGAGACGCCGCCCTCGATGCCGCCCGCGCGGTTGCTCGTCCGGTGCAACCCGCGCTCGTCGCGGACGATCTCGTCATGCGCCTCGGAGCCGCGCAGGCCGGCGAGCTCGAACCCTGCGCCGACCTCGACGCCCTTGACGGCCTGGATCCCCATCAACGAGGCGGCCAGGCGCGCGTCGAGCCGCTCTTCTTTCGTCGCGTAGGACCCGAGCCCCGGCGGGACGCCGCGCGCCCGCACCTCGACGACGCCGCCGAGGGTGTCTCGCTCCGCCCGCGCCTCGTCGACCTCGCTTTCGTCGGCACCCGCGTCGGCGCGCGCCTCGGCGCCGACGGCGATGCCGATCTCTGCGAGCAGCGCCTTCGCAGCCGCGCCCGCCGCGACCGCGACGGCCGTCTGCCGGGCGCTCGCGCGCTCGAGCGCGTCGCGAACGTCCTCGAGGCCGAACTTCTGCGCGCCGGCGAGGTCAGCGTGGCCCGGCCGCGGAAGCGTCACCGGCTTCGTCCCCTTACCCTCGGGTTCGCCCGCGGGTGGCCATGGACTCATCCCCCAGGCCCAGTTCTTGTGATCGCGGTTGCGGACGACGAGCGCGAGCGGCGTCCCGAGCGTCCGCCCGTGGCGCAGCCCGGCGAGCACCTCGACCTCGTCCTGCTCCAGCTGCTGGCGCGGACTGCGGCCGTAGCCCTGCTGCCGGCGGCGTAGGTCGGTGTCGATCGCGCCCTGGTCGAGGACGAGGCCGGCCGGCAGGCCGGCGAGAATCGCGACGAGAGCCGGACCATGCGACTCGCCCGCGGTTGTCAGCGTCAGCATCAGGCGGAGCGTACTGCGGCCCGCATCACGTCCACCGGCGCCGGCGCGCCCGTCCAGAGCTCGAACGAGGCGGCTCCCTGGCGGACAAGCGCCTCGAGCCCGTCGATGACCTCGCAGCCCGCCGCCCGCGCCGCCGCGACGAGTGCGGTCGCGCGTCCGCCGGCGTCATAGGCGAGATCGACTACGGTCTGCCCCGCCCGCGGCTCGACGAGCAGCTCGCCTCGAACCGGCGTCGCGTTCACGATCAGGTCAGCGTCTGAAGCATCGGGCGGCCAATCTGCGTCTCGCGAGAACATCCGCACCTCGCCCGGCAGCGCAGGCAGCAGCGCCTTTGCAGCGCCGCCGGCGCCGATCAGGCAGACGCGCTCAGCTTCGATCCCCGCGACGACTGCCTTGTCCGTGTTGAAGCCGAGCACGCGGCCGCCCCGAAAGGCGAGCGTGTTCACGGCAGGCCCCTCCGGCTCGTCGCAGAGGTCGGCGGCTGCCTCTTTGTGAGGGGCAGTGACGTTCGCGCCCGCGAAGCCGAGGGCGACGAGGCCGCCGAAGGCCGCTTTCAACGCCTCCGGGGCCACCTCACACGCAACGTAAGCCCAGTCAAGACCGCGCGCCGCGAACGCAGCGTTCTGCATCCGGGGCGAGAGCGATCCGGCCACCGGCTGCCCGAGCAGCGCAACGAGCCGCGTCGAGCCGGAGATCAACCGAAGCCGTGTGCGTTCTTGTAGTTGATGAAGGCCTGCTCGCTGGCAGTGAAGAAATGATGCACCTTGTCCGGCTTGCGGACGAAGTAGAGCCAGTCGCCGGCGACGGGATGCGCGGCCGCCTGGATCGATGCGAGCCCAGGATTCGCGATCGGCGTCGGCGGCAGCCCGACCCGTTTGCGGGTGTTGTATGGGTTGTTGGAGTTCAGCTGCGACTGCAACAGGGACTGCGTGCCTGGAACGTGGAATGCATAGCGCACGGTTGCATCGATGCCTAGGGCCATTCCCGCATGAAGGCGGTTGTAGATCACGCGCGCGATCTTCGGACGCTCCTCCGGCGCCACTGCCTCCTTTTCGACCATCGAGGCGATCGTCAAGACGTCGTAGGAGGTCAGGTTCTTCGAGCGCGCGTAGGCGAGGTTGATGGTGCTCCAGTTCCTGCGGAAGGCCCGAAGCTGGGCGCTCACGAGCTCGGCCGCGCCCGACCGTTCCGTGAACTGGTACGTGGCCGGGAAGAGGAAGCCCTCGAGCGGACGCCGTCCGAAGCCAGGAATCAGACGCCTGCGCGCCGAGGCGGTGAGGTAGGCCCGCTCGTTGAGACGCGGCGCGCGGCCGCGCTCGTGGACGGCGATCTCGGCGACACTCTTCACGCGCGCGGCCATCTGCAGGCGGGTGAAGCCTTCCGGAAAGACAATCCGGAACGGCTTCGGCGGTGCTGCGACCGTGGGCGTCTTCGTACTTCCCCGGCCCCTGACGCTCGCGACCGCGAAGCCGAGACCGATCAATGCGGCCAGCAGCACGCCCAGCGCAACCAGCCGGCGTCGCATGACGACGGACCGCGGGGGCCGACGCCGCTCGGGGCGGCGCGGCTGGGGTGCAATTACTCCGCGCCTCTGCTCGACCACGCGAGATAGCTCGTCAACAGGTGTGCCGCGGCTCGGGCATCGGGCGGCAGGTTACGGCTTCCGGGATCCTGCTCGGCGAGGTCAGTCGTGAAGCGCTCGTCGAACCCCTCGACCGGCACGTCGATCGCGCGCCTGAGCGTGTCGCTGGCGATCAGCTCGACGAGCCGCTCGAGTCCGGCCGTCGTGCCGGCGCGCTCGATCACGCCGACCGGACGGGCAAGCGTTCCGGTCGGGTCCGAAACCGCGATGCCGGTCCGCGCCGAGCCGTAGTCGACCGCGACGATCTTCACGCGAGCGCGGCTCGCAGCGCCTCTTCGGCCCGTTCCAGCGCCGCGTCGAGTTTGGCGGGATCCCTGCCGCCGGCACGGGCCATCGTCGCCCGGCCTCCTCCGCCCCCGCCCACCTCGGCCGCCGCGGCCTTGATCACCGCGACTGCATCGACCTTGCCCTCGAGCGAGCGGTCGAAGTTCGCGACCAGGTGCACCCGCCCGTCCTCGCTGCCGCCGAGGATGACCGCGGCCGGCCGGCGCTCCTGCTTGATCCGGTCGGACTCCGCGAGGAGGGCGTCCATTGTCACGTCGCTCATCCGGCCGACGTAGACGTTGATGCCGCCGATCTCCTCCTCGCTGCGAGGCGCCACTTCGGCTCGTTCCGTCTTCGCCGTCTGGCGCTTCGCCTGCTTCCGAGTCTCCGCGAGCTCCGCGCGCAGCTGCTCGGCCTCGCGGCTCCGCTCGTGCAGGAGCGCGAACGCCTCGCCCGACGTGACGGCTTCGATCCGCCGGGCGCCCGAGCCCACCGACCCCTCCGAAAGGATCACAAAGGGCCCGATCTCGGCCGTCGAGCGCACATGCGTCCCGCCGCAGAGCTCTCGCGAGTAGCCGTCGATTTCGACCACCCGCACCTCGTCGCCGTACTTCTCGCCGAAGAGCATCATCGCCCCGAGGTTGCGCGCCTCCTCGATCGGCGTCACGAACGTCCGCACGGGCCGGTTCTGGAAGACGATCTCGTTGACAGCCTGCTCAACCCGTTCCCGCTCCTGGGCCGTCAGCGCCTGCGGATGAGTGAAGTCGAAGCGCAGCTTGTCCGGCCCCACGGCGGAGCCGGCCTGCTTGACGTGCGCGCCGAGAAGCTCCCGGAGCGCCTTGTGCAGCAGGTGCGTCGCGGTGTGGTTGGCCATGGTGGGGAAGCGAACCGACCACGGCACGACCGCGCGGACCCGCATGCCTTCCTCGAATCCCTTTCCGCTGAAAGTCAGCACCTGGTCGTCGTCGAGCCTGGTCGCCTTGATCAGGTCGGCGCGCGCGCCGGTCTCCTCGTTCTCGATGTAGCCGGCGTCGGAGACCTGGCCGCCGCCTTCCGGGTAGAACGGCGACTGCTCGAGCTTCGCCTGGAAGGTGCCGTCGCCGAGCTCCACGTACGCCAGGATCGCTGTGAGCACCTCCGTTCGCTCGTAGCCGACGAACTGGGTTCGCGGCGCCGAGCCGCTGAGCTTGATCTCGACGTCGAAAGCCGAGCCCTGGCGCGAGCGTTCCCGCTGTTCCTCCATCAGGCGGGTGAACTCCTCCTCGTTGACCTCGAGTCCCCGTTCGGCCGCGAGCTCTTTCGTCAGCTCCCAGGGGAACCCGTAGGTGTCGTGCAGGCGGAAGGCATCCTCTGGCGTGATCTCGCCTTTCGCCACCATTTCCTCGAACAGTTTCTCGCCGCGGGCGAGGGTCTCGCGGAAGCGCTCCTCTTCGGCCCGGATCAACTCGGCGATCTCGCTGCGACGCTCCTCGAGCTCGGTATAGACAAAGCCCATCTGCCCGCGGACGACGTCGGCGAGCTCGTACAGGAACGGTGGCTCGAGCCCGAGGCGGCGGCCGAACTGGACCGCGCGGCGAATCACCCGGCGCAGCACGTAGCCGCGGCCTTCGTTCGAGGGAGCTACTCCTTCGGCAACGAGGAAGGCCGCCGTCCGCGCATGCTCGACGACGACCCGGTAGGCCTTGGTCGCCTCGTCGGAGGAGCCGTACGGCGCGCTCGCGCGCTCGCCGATCCAGTCGAGCAGCGGCCGGAGGATGTCGATCTCCGCGAACGAGTCCGCGTCCTGAAGGAGCATCGCCGCGCGCTCGAAGCCCAGGCCGGTGTCGATGTTCTGCTGCGGCAGGGGTGTCAGCGTCCCGTCGTCGGCGAGGTCGAACTCCATGAAGACGAGGTTCCAGAACTCGAGGTAGCGCTCGCACTCGCATCCGGGTGCGCAGTCGGGCCGCCCGCAGCCGTACTTCTCGCCGCGGTCGTAGTAGAGCTCCGAGCACGGCCCGCAGGGACCGGTGTCGGCCGCCTGCCAGAAGTTCTCCGAGCGCGGTAGGCCGAGAATCCGCTCCCGCGGGACGAACTTCTCCCAAGCTTTCGCTGCGACCTCGTCCTCGCCCAGGCCCAGCTCGGGATCGCCGGCGAAGATCGTGGCCCACAAGCGCTCGGGCTCGAGCCCCATGCGCTCGATGACGAACTCCCACGCGTACTCGACCGCGCCCTCCTTGAAGTAGTCGCCGAACGAGAAGTTGCCGAGCATCTCGTAGAAGCAGAGGTGCCGGTTCGTCAGGCCGACGTCGTCCAGATCGTTCTGCTTCCCCCCGGCCCGGACGACCTTCTGGACCGTCGTCACGCGGGCTGACGCCGGCTGCTCGAGCCCGAGAAACCACCGCTTCATCGGTTGCATGCCGGCGACGATGAAGAGCGTGGTCGGGTCGTCCGCAGGCGGGATCACCGAGGCCGACGGCCGGCGCAAGTGGCCCTTCTCCTCGAAGAACGAGAGAAACCCTTCACGCAGCTCGGCGGTCGTGCGCATCGCGTTTGATTCTAGGCGCCGCCCAGGTCCCCACCTTGTCGGAGAATCCTCCCGCTTCCCCCGAACCCCCTCCGCTGGTCCGCTACGCGGACAAGCCGCTGCGCGGCTCCCTCGAACGCGGTGACCCGCAAGAGGGAAGTTCCGCGAGCCAAGCCCTTCGCAGCCGATGAAAGCTCCGGTGGTTGCCGCCCAACCGCTGCCGCCCTAACCAGCGACAGCCGGCGTTTCGCCCACCGGGCCGGCACTCCAGGAGGAAGCCAAAATGAAACGAGTTCTCGTCCTTGCCGTGGCCATGACCGGGCTCGTCCTGCCCGCGGCCGCGAACGCCGGCACCTTTCAGGGCGTGGTGATCGCCAAGAGCGCCAAGCGCAAGGCGATCGTCACCGCCTCCGCGAACGGGACCGTCCGCACGATCCGGGCCCCGAAGACCTTCGGCAAGCTCGGCCTCGGCGCGCTCGTCACCGTCCGCGCGCGGCAGCTGCCCGACAGCACTTTCGCTGCAGCCGCCACGCAGCAGATCGGCCGCGGCAAGCGCGCACGGGTGCAGGCGACGGTCGTCAAGCGCGCGGGGCAGAAGCTCTATCTCTCCGCCGGCAACAGCGTGTTCGTGTTCGGCCTGCGAACCGGCGCCGGCTCCAAGCTGCGTCCGGGCGACCGGGTCACGGCCTCAGCGAGCTTCGGGAAGGCGCAGCTGTTCTGCGACACCGTCAAGCCCGTCGGCCATGACGACGAGCTCGAGCTCGAAGGGATCTACCTCTCGACCGAGGGAGGCGTGCTCAGCCTCGCCGTGCACGGTCGCGGGCTCGTCAAGGTGTCCGTCCCAGACGGTTTCGACCTACCGGAGCTGAAGCCGGGCGACGAGGTCTCGCTCCAAGCGACCGTCGAGTCTGACGGAACCTTCACTCTTGCCAGCATCGACAACGAGGACGCGGGCGATGAGTCGACCGGTGGAGACGACGGAGTCGACATGGGCGACCACATCTTCACCGTCAGCGGTCTGCTGAGCGCGCTTTCGTCCACCTCGGTTGGCGTCGAGGTCGACGGGCATCCCGAGCCCGTCCGCTGTGCGGTCCCGGCCTCCGCGAGCCTCACCGGCTTCACGGTCGGTCAGGCCGTCGAGATGAGCTGCAAGTACGCCGAGGGCGACTTCGTGCTCGTGAAGCTCACTCCGAAGACGGAGGATCCGCCCGGCAGCGGCGAAGGATCGGTGGACGTCGAAGGGTCGATCACGACAATCAATCCGACCGTCGTGACGGTCGCTGTAACCCCTCCACCGGGGGTCACCTCCGTCAAGTCCGTCATGTGCGTGCTGCAGGCCGGCGAGGACCTACGCGGCTTCGCGGTCGGCGACGCCGTCGAGTTGCAGTGCGACTACAGCAAGACGCTCGGCCACTATGTGCTGACCTCCCTCACATCCGACAACGCGTCGCTCGACGACGGCTACGACGGCCTGACGGGGTGGTTCGACCTGACGGGCGTGCTCGCGTCAATCCGCTCCGACGGCGTCGGCATCAAGGTCGTCGGCCACACGAGCTTCGTCAACTGCGCGATGCCGGCTGGGACGGATCTCTCCGGCTTCGCGCTCGGGGACGCGGTCGAGATCGAGTGCAGTTACGGCGACGGTCGCTGGAAGCTCGCGTCGCTCAGCTCGGACAGCGCCCAGGTAACACTGGCGTAGGCGTCCGATCGGCGGGCTGACCTACCGCAGGGGTCGGCCCGCCTCCTCATCCTCCGCGATTTCCTCGCGGATCTTCTCGAGCGAGCGTCGGATCAGCCGTGAGACGTGCATCTGCGAGATGCCCACCTGTTGGGCGATCTGAGACTGGGTCAATCCCTTGAAGAAGCGCAGGTGGAGGATCGTGCGCTCGCGGTCGTCGAGGACGCGGAAACCGGGTTCGAGGACGGCGCGGTCCTCGGAGACTTCGTACTCGTGCTCCTCGGTGCCAAGCGACTCGAGCGGGTCGAGGTCGCCGTCGTCGTCCTGGCCGGGGCCTGCCGAGAGCGAGAGCGAGCTGTACGCCCGGCCGCTCTCGAGCGCCTCGAGCACCTCCTCCTCGGAGACCTCCGCGGCCTTGGCGAGCTCTGCGATCGTGGGCGAGCGGCCGAGCTCCACGGTCTTTTCCTCGAGCAGCCGCGAGAGCTGGATGTTCAGCTCCTGCAGGCCGCGGGGGACGCGCACCGACCAGCCGCGGTCGCGGAAGTGACGTTTGATCTCGCCGATGATGTTCGGTGTGGCGTAGGTCGTCAGCTCGACGCCGCGGTCGAGGTCGAAGCGGTCGATCGCCTTGATCAGGCCGATGGCGCCGATCTGGACGAGGTCTTCGAACTGCTCGCCGCGATAGGAGTAGCGGCGTGCGAGCGAGCGGACGAGCGACATGTACTGCTCGATCAGCTGCTCGCGCGCCGCGAGATCGCCCTCTTGGTGGTACCGGCGGAGGAGCGCCTTGTCGCTCTTCTGGGTCACTTGGCGCTTTCGACGCTCTCGACGCGCTTCTCGAGCTCGATCCAGTCGCCGCCTTCCCGCTCGACCGCCGCGAAACGGTCGACGACCGTCTCCAGCACGCGTCGCAGACCGACGCCGTCGTCGGGACGTTCGAGCTCGGCCCGCAGTCCGTCGCCGGCGAACGGGCCGAGAGCGGCCTTGACGGTGTCCTCCCCGACCTCCAGCTCGACGGTCAGCTCACCCTTCTCTCCGCGCCGCTCGAGCAGCGTCTCCAGGGCCGTGCCGAGGTCGTCCACGACCTCGTAGCTGAAGTTGAGCCGGGCTGCGACCCCGGCGAGCACAAGCTGGGCGACGTTCTCGAACCCCTCATCGCGAGGAATCGTGAGCAGGATCCGGTCCGGCGTCACAGCAGGCCCGCGCCGACGACGACGCCATCCTCGTAGAGGACCGCCGTCTGGCCGACGGCGACCCCGTATGCCGGCTGGTCGAGTGAGAGCCGGAACCCGTGCTCGGCCTCCTCCACCGCCGCCGGGACCGCGGGAGACCGGTACCGCCATTTGACCTCGGCGCGATTCACCCGGACGTACAACCGTCCACTGACGGAAATCGTTTCGACGGCAAGCGACTCCCGAGGCCCGACGACGACCGTGTTCGCGCCGGGATCGGTGCGCAGCACGTAGAGCGGCTCTGCCGACGAGACCCCCAGCCCGCGGCGCTGGCCGGTCGTGAAGCGCCAGAAGCCGTCATGTCGACCGAGCTGACGTCCCTGCTCGTCGACGATCTCGCCCTCGGACTCCTCGACGCCGTGCCGCCTGACGAAGTTGCGGTAGTCGCCCCCGCCGAGAAAGCACGCTTCCTGGCTCTCGCTACGCCGGGCGACAGCGAGCCCGGCGCGCGCGGCCTCGGCTCTGGTCTCGTCCTTCGTCTGCTCGCCGAGTGGGAACCAGATCCGGTCGAGGACCCGCGGCTCGAGGCGGGCGAGCATGTAGGTCTGGTCCTTCTCGGGGTCGCGGGCGCGCGCCAGCAGCCGTCGGCCACGGTGCTCGACGATCCGCGCGTAGTGCCCGGTCGCAAGGCGCGAAGCGCCGGCCCGCTCGGCGAAGGCGAGCAGCTCCGCGAAACGAAAGCTGCCGTTGCAGCGGATACATGGATTCGGCGTCTCGCCGTGTGCGTAGCCACGAACGAACGGAGCCACGACAGCCCGGCGAAACTCGTCGCGCAGGTCGAGCGTCACGTGCGGGAGGCCGAGCGCGTGACACGTCTCGCGCGCGGCGATCACGGCCTCCGGCGAGCAGCACGCGCGCTCCGAGTCCGGCGCCCCCGGATCGATCCAGAGCCGCAGTGTGACGCCGATCGCTCCCGGCCCCGCGCGCAGGAGGGCGACGGCGCTGTCGACGCCGCCGCTCATCGCGACCGCGACTCGACCTGGGTCAGGCCCGGCTCTAAAGACTTGCCCGAGCGCGTTCGCGAGCGCGTCGGCAGAAAGCGTCTCGCCGGGTATCGCGGCCGCCTCGAGCAGCGTCAGCCCGGCAAGCGGGCGCTCCATGCCGTCTGCGTCCGCGTCGACGATCCGGTCGTCCTCGACGGCCAACCGAACGATCGCAGCGTCGCCGTCGCGCGACGAGTCCCCAACGACCTCGATCACGAGGTCAGGCTAGCTGGCCGCACCGGCGCAAGGAGCATTCCCCATCGCCCGGACAAGCACGAAAACCCGTTGACAATGGCTTCGCAGCTCCGCCCGCCGCACCATCTTTCAAAAAGTGCCCCACCCTGCCGTTACCCCACGCCCGTAGCGAACCTGGCACTGCCAGGTGGGTGCCTTGCCCGCTACGTCACCCTGGGGCGCGTAGCGCGGACGCAGGCTCCCTTTCACTAGGTGTTGGTTCTACTTTGAGAACGCGGAGCTCGTACAGGGTCGAGCACGAACCGAGCTTAGCTCAAGGCACTCGTCGCGCAGCCTCACCAGCGACGGGGCTCAACGGCGCGCCGGCAAAGGCCGGGACGCCCTCAGCGCCAACGTAAGCGATGCCTTCGAAAGCTCACCGGGCGTACACCCAACTGATGCGCTGGATCCCGCTGATGCCGAGATCCTCCGCCAGCGCAGGCGTGAGGTCGAAGCGGCGGCCCGGCACGACCGGACGCCGGGCGACCACCTGGGTGAGGATGCGCGGGCTGTGTCCGAACGAGACGAAGAGCCTGATGTTGCAGGGAAGCACGGAGTCGACGACCCCAAGCGTCGTCGGTCTCAGCAGGACGCCGCAGTTCGTTCGCGTGCCGTAGCGCACCGGCTGCGCACCGGCCAGAGCCGTGTACCAGCCGCCTCCCGGAACCACGACCGGGTTCAGATGCCCGCCGCTGTTCGTTCCGCGCGGCGACGTGATCGCGAGCGCCACGACCGCCGCGAGCAGGGCAACGCCTGCGAGAGCGACTTCCCGTAGAGCTAGCGAAGGGCTCAAACCGCTGCGTAGACGAGGTCGCCGAACGACTCGCGCACGACCGCATCGAAGTCCACGGGCAGTCGGCCATCGGCGTTCGCAAACAGTCGGAGTTCGCGAAGAAGAAAGACGAGCTCTTCGTCGTGCGCGGGATTCCGGCCCTCGGCCTCATGGGCGAGGCGTTCGAGCTCCCAGATGTTCCATTCTCGCGGTGCTCCATCCAGCGGCAGGCGAACGACCGGTTCCGATTGCTCCTCGGCAACTTCGCGCTGGGCCTCCGGAGGCGGCACTGACCGAAGTTGAGGTGCCGGCTCCCCGGGCTCTGGTCTCGGCGGCTGCGGCGCGGGGGCCGGCGGCGCCGGCTCGGGCACCGGCGGCTCCGGCTCCGGCAAAGGCGTGGGCGGATGCTCGTCGGCCGTGGGCTCCGGAGGAGCCGCAGACATGCCTTCGACGTCCGGCTTCGTGACGCGCGCTTGCAGAAGACGGAAGCGGCGGATAACGGAGGCGGACATCTTCACGGTCGAGAGTGCTCCTCGGGCTCCGGCAGATCGAAGAGCTCGGCGACCTCATCCGGAGGACGATCGGTCCGCTCGGACGGCGGCAGCAGGCGCACGTGTTTCGGCAGCTCGACCTCCGGAGGTTCCGCTGCAAGCACGTCGCGCTCACGGCGCCGAAACCAACCGCGCCTCCGAGCCGGCTCGAGCGGCTCTAGCTTGGGACGAGTGGGCTCTGCTCCTGGCGGCTCGAGTTCCTGCTCCTGCTCCGGCTCCGCCTCGGGCCCGTGGTTCGCCACGACGGCCGGCTCGGCCCGCGGAGCGATGATGGTGACGGCTTCGGCGGCTTCGGGCGCAGGCTCCGGCTTCTGCTCCGCCGCCGGCTCGAGTTCAGGCTCGCGTTCAGGTTCCGGCTCCGGTTCTACCGGCGGCTCCGGTTCTGCTTCGGGCGCCGGCTCGGCCGCGACGAGTGGCGGCGGCGGCTCGGCATGCTCGGCCCGCGGCGGGGAGGCAGGAACGTAGTACGGTCGCCGCCACGGCGGCGCGGCCGCCCAGATCCGGTCCGCGCTCAGCTCGAGCAAGGCGACGACGAGCCAGCCGCCAGCCATGACGACGACGATCCACTTACTCGCGAGATCGGCGTAGGCCGCGCCGACCGCGAGCGCGATCAGGAAGAGCGCTTCGATCGCAAACCGCGGCCCGAGTCGTGCCGGCATGACGCGGAGAGCCTAGCGCTCGTGAGACTCGGCTTACGCCGAGCCCGGGCCGTCAGGCTCTTCGTCGGGCGCGGCGACCGGCGGCTCGACCGGAGCCGGCACTGAAAGCGGTGGAGCGGCCGACGCTGGCGGGGACGGCGTGCCGGGCGAGGATGCCTCTTCGGCGCCGCTCGAAGCGGCGGTGGGTCCACGGCTCGCCTCGGTTGCGGCTTGGGCTGCCTCGACGATCTTGTTGGCGACGCGCCCGATCTCCTCGTCGCCCAAACCGGCGGCCGCCAGTAGCTGCTCGGCGCCCTCCTGCGCCCGGGCCATCACGGCCGAGGCCTGCGCCCGCGCCCACTCGAGCGTTTGCTCGACTTCGGCTCGCGCCGCGTTGGTCAGCTCGGTCGCCTGGTGCCGTGCCTGCTCGAGCAGCCTGTTCGCTCGGGCTTCCGCCTCGCGGATTTCGGCGGTCGCGTGGCGCTGTGCCTCGGCCTGCGATTCACGGGCCTCGTTCCGCGCCGCATTGAGCATCTCGGCGCGCTGGCGCTCGCTCTCCTGGCGGAAGCGCTCAACCTCGTGCTCGCGTTCCTGCAACTCGCGCTGGCGCCGACTGACCTCTTCCTCGGTTCGCCGAAACTGCGCCGCTGATGCAGTCTGTGCGTCCCGCTCGATCGTGTCGGCCATGTCGGCGGCGGCGCGGATCATGTGCAGCGCGTCCATGCGGACGGCGTGGCCGGTCGGCTCCACTTGGCCGCTGCGAGCAGCCGCCTGAAGCACGCGCAGTTGCACCTGGAGCTGCGTCGTATGCCGCCTGAAGGACTCGAAGGCCTCCTTGACGCGCTCCGGGTCGAAACCACCGTCCGCGAGCGTCGGGAGTTCTTCGACACTCGGGAGCGGGGTCAGAGACGCCTGTTGTCCTCGTTCGCTGGCCATCAGCTTCGGAAGTATGGCGACTGCATCGGCGGAAGAGCCATTTCGGGTTAGTCCTTCGCGGCGACGACGGCGATTCCTAGCTCGGCAAGCTGCCCCGACGAAACCTTTGTCGGCGCCCCGCTCATCGGATCGACCCCGGCCTGGTTCTTCGGGAAGGCGACCGTGTCGCGGATGTACGGCTCGTCGAGGAGCGCCATCGAGAGCCGGTCGATGCCCGAGGCGATGCCGCCGTGCGGGGGAGCTCCCATCGCGAGCGCGTCCAGCAGGAAGCCGAACTTCGCACGCTGTTCCTCGGGCGAGATGTCGAGCAGACCGAAGATCTGGCCCTGCAGCTCGGCCTCGTGGATCCGGAAGGAGCCGCCCGCAATCTCGATCCCGTTGACGACCAGGTCGTAGGCGATCGCTCGCGCCGCGCCGGGGTCGGAATCGAGCAGCTCGAGGCTTTCGTCGTTCGGCCGCGTGAACGGGTGGTGCTCCGCCTTCCAGCGCTTTTCCTCCGCGTCCCAGACGAGCAGCGGGAAATCGGTCACCCAGAGAAAGCGCCACGCCTCACGGTCGATCAGCTCGAGCTCGCGGCCGAGGTGGAGACGTAGCGCCCCGAGCACGCGCGCTACCATCGCCGGCTCGTCGGCCGCGAACAGCACCGTCGTCGCCGGCTCCGAGCGGAACGCGTCGAGCTCCTCCTGCGAGAGGAACTTGGCGAACGGCGATCGGACCTCGCCCTCCTCGTCGTAGACGATGTACGCGAGACCCTTTGCCCCCCACTCCTTCGCGAACCCTTCGAGCCTTTCGAGGTCGGCACGCGAGAACTCCTGAGGGACTCGCAGGAAGCGCACGGCCGGCGCGTTCGCGAAGACGCCGAACTCGGACCCGAGCGTCAGCGCCGTGGCGTCCTCGATCTCGAGCCCGAAGCGAAGGTCCGGCTTGTCGGAGCCGTAGCGCGCCTGCGCTTCGTCCCAGGTCATCCGCTGGAACGGGCCGTGGATCGCCACGCCGAGGCAGTCGCGCCAGACGCTCCCCATCGTCTGCTCCATCAACGCAAAGATGAACTCCTGGTCAGGGAAGGCCATCTCGACATCGAGCTGAGTCAGCTCCTGCAGGCGATCGGCGCGCAGATCCTCGTCCCGGAAGCAGCGCGCGATCTGGTAGTAACGCTCGAACCCGGAGATTACGAGCAGTTGCTTGTAGATCTGCGGCGACTGCGGCAGGGCGAAGAAACGGCCCGGCTGCAGCCGCGTCGGGACGAGGAAGTCGCGCGCTCCCTCCGGGGTCGGCTTGCCCATGATCGGCGTCTCGATGTCGACGAAGCCGGCGGCTTCCATCTCTCGACGGATGGCCGAGACCGCTCGCGCGCGTGTGCGGATGTTCCGTTGCATCTTCTCCCGGCGCAGGTTGACCCACCGGTAGCGGAGCCGCAGCGTCTCGTCGACGCCCTCCTCGTCCAGCTGGAACGGGAGCGGCGGAGCGGTCGCGAGCACCCTCAGCGTGTCGACTTGGAGCTCGACCTCACCCGTCGGCAGGTTCGGGTTCGCGGCCTCGGGCGCGCGGACGACGACCTCGCCTTCTGCCTGGAGCACGTACTCGTTTCTGATCCCGTGTGCCTGCTTCGCCGCCTCGGGCGAGCGCTCGGGGTTGACGACGAGCTGGCTGATCCCGGTCTCGTCGCGGAGATCGACGAAGATCAGGCCGCCGTGGTCGCGGCGGCGGGCGACCCAGCCGGCGAGCGTGTGGCGCTCGCCGACATGATCGGTGCGGACTTCGCCCGCGCCGAGGTCCCGCCAGCTCATGCCGAGAGCCTCTCCGCAAGCTCGTCGAGCGGAACCTCGATGTCCTGCGTTCCGGGCGTACGGATGATGGCGGCGGTCGGGCCGACGACGACGGTGGTGCGCGCGCCGAGGCGCCCCGCCTGGGTCAGCTGGCCCTTCAGCGAGCGGCCCGCGTAGTCGGTGTCGGCCGTGCGGCCCACCGCACGAAGCGTGGCCATCAGCGCGAGCACGCGGTCGCGGGGAGCTCCCGCGTCGCAGGCGAAGAAGACGTCGATCGGCTCTTCGGCCGGCGCGTCGACACCAGCGTGCTCGAGCGCGAGCAGCAGCCGTTCGATCCCGGCGCCGAAGCCGACCCCCGGAGTGTGCTGACCGCCGATCTCCTCGATCAGGCCGTCGTAACGACCGCCGGCGCAGATCGCGCTCTGCGCGCCGTGCTCGGGCCCGATGAACTCGAAGACCGTCCGGGTGTAGTAGTCGAGGCCGCGGACCAGGGTGGGCACGAGCTCGTAATCGATCCCGTAGGCATCGAGGAACGATCGAACCGTGTCGAAGTGCTCGCGGCACGCGTCGCAGAGCGACTCCCCGATCTTCGGGGCGTCCTCCAGGGCAGCGCGCACCCGCTCGTCCTTCACATCGAACACCCGTAGCGGCGTCGTTGCGCGTTTCCGGCGCGCGTCCTCGTTCAGGACGTCGTCGTGAGCGTCCAGCCACGCTGTCAGACGCTCGATGTAGGCAGGGCGGCACTGCGCATCGCCGATCGAGTTGAGCTCCAGCCTGTACTCGGTCACGCCGAGTCGCCGCAGGAGCTCCGAGTAGAGCTGGATCAGCTCGGCGTCGAGGGCGGGATCGTCGGAGCCGATTGCCTCGACCGAGGCCTGGTAGTGCTCGCGGTAGCGGCCCTTCTGGGGCGCGGCGTAGCGATAGATCGACGCGACGGCGTAGAGCTTCTGCGGCTGTGGCTCGCGTTGCAGCCCGTGCTCGAGGTAGGCGCGGCAGATCGGCGCCGTCGCGTCCGCGCGAAGTGTGAGCGAGCGGCCCCCCCGGTCTTCGAACGTGTACATCTCCTTCTGGACGACATCCGAGCCCGCACCCGACGTGCGCGCAAAGAGCTCGGTGTCCTCGAAGACCGGCGTCTGGATGCGCCGGTAGCCGTAGAGCGCGCAGAGACCCTCGATCTCGCTCGTGACCCGCTGCCAGAGCGGCTGTTCGGCCGGCAGGACGTCGTGCGTCCCCCGCGGCGCCTCGAACTTGGGGCTCACGAGGCGCGCAGCTCGGCGAGGAACGGGTTGGCGGCGAGCTCGGCGCCGAGCGTCGTCTCGGGGCCGTGTCCGGAATAGACGGTCGTTTCGGGAGGGAAGCGATCGGCCAGCAGGCGGATCGAGGCGACGAGCGTGTCCCAGTCGCCGAACGGCAGGTCGGTGCGGCCGACCGAGCCCGCAAACAGAACGTCCCCCGAGAAGAGACACCCCTCCGCGTAGTAGGCGAGGTGAGCCGGCGAGTGGCCCGGGACGCGCAGCGTCTGGAACGTGATCCCAGCCAGCTCGAGGGTCTCGTCGCCTTCGAGCAGGACCTCGGGCGCGTAGGGCCGGAGCGGCAGCTCGGCCGGCGCGAAGTCGTTGATGCGCTCGAGTGCGATCCGCTCCTCGGCGGCCATGTGAACGGGTGCGCTGGTCGCTTCGGCCAGGTCGGCGACCCCGCCGAGGTGGTCCCAGTGGCCGTGCGTGATCAAGATCGCGACACAAGAGGCACCGAGCCGCTCGAGCTCGCGTCCGAGCACTCCCGCGTCGCCGCCGGGATCGATCACAACCGCTTCTGGAGTCTCTGGGGAAGCCCTGACGACGTAGCAATTCGTCGCGATTGGCCCAAGCTCGTAGCGTTCGACGGCGAGGCTCATGACGGCCGAGTCTACGGCGTCATGGCGGGCAGAGTTTCCACTTTTGTTCCGATCGCGCCACACTCGTGCGCGGGCTGAAGCGCCACCGTTGACCCCACCCCCGGGGGTGGGAAACGCCGGGTTGGGGTGCGCTGCAGGCGAACCGACGGCTCGTCGTGCGCCCGCGCAGACGCGAGAGCCTGGTTAGGATCCGGCGCTCTTGCGGAGCTGGGACCTTCACGAGATCGAGGTGGAAGGCGGCAGCCGCTCGCCGGTCGTGCTCGACTCCGACGAGGCGGCGCGCGTGGTGTTCATCGTGCTCGAGCCGGGGCAGTCGCTCGGCGATCATCAGGTCAAGGAGCATGCCTTCGTGCTGGTCGTCGAGGGCATGGCACGAGTCGAGGCCGGAAGTGAAGCGGTCGAGGCGGGCCCCGGAACGCTGTGTATGTTCGAGCCCGACGAACGACGGTCGGTTTCGAGCGAGGCCGGAGCACGGATCCTCTTGCTGCTCGCGCCCTGGCCGGGCGAAGGTCACTACCGCGGGGACGCGCCGGCGTAGGCGCAGCGCTGCAGGCGACCTAACGCTTTGCGGCAGGATCTTGGCCGGACCTGCGCAGGTAGGTTCGGTACGCCGTGCGGTCCATCACGTACGTGAGCGGGACGAAAAGGGCCGAGTAGGCGAGCGAGCTGAGGAAGCGCACCTCGATCGCCGAGTGTTTGTTCACGAGCGAGAAGACGATGAAGAAGAGCGGCAAGAACAAGAGCGCGCGGCGAAACGACCGGTTCCAGGACGGGGGCTTTGCCTGCCGTAGCGGCCCCGTTGGTTTGCCGCTTTTCGCCTTGGCCCCGTTCGCGTTGCTCTTGCCGCGCCAGCGGCGCCGCTCGGGTTCGTCCTCCGGGGGTGGCTCGATCTCGCGTCCCGTCTCGTCGACATAGACGTATTCGTATTCGTGCCGCCTTTCCTTCGCTCGGCGTCGTCGCTGCTTGCGTGAAGGCATCAGAGCTAGCCTAGCGCGGCCCGTTTTCCTGGGATCGTTCTGCGGCGCGGCTCCATGTGACCTGGCCGCGCTCGATCACCGTCGCGACGATGTCGCCGCCGAGGTGGTACGCGAGGTAGCGCCAGTCCGTCGCGTCGAGCAGGACGATGTCTGCGGAATACCCCGATGCGATCCTGCCGACATCCCCGGCGACACCGAGGACGAAGGCGGCGTTGACGGTGCAGGCCGAGAGTGCCTGCGCAGGCGTGAGCCGAAGCTGCGTCACCGCCAGCGACGAGACGACCGCGAGGCTCTCGCAGAAAGAGCTGCCGGGATTGAAGTCGGTTGCGATTGCAATCGCCGCCCCCGCGTCGACTAGCGCCCGCGCGGGGGGCATCGGACGGTCGAGGAAGATCGCGCTCGCCGGCAGCAGGACGCCGACGACGTCGCTCGCCGCCAGCATTCGGATCCCGTCTTCGCCCGTCGCCTCGAGATGGTCGACCGAGCGCGCGCCGAGCTCGATCGCCAGCGGAATCGCACCCTGCTCGGTGAACTGGTCGCCGTGCAGGCGAAGAGCCAGCCCCGCGGCGTGGCATGCGTTCAGATAGCGGCGAGCCTGGTCGACATTGAAGGCGTCTTCCTCCAGAAAGACATCGGCAGTCGCCGCTAGCAGCGCAGCGTCCGGCAGGACTTCGGCGAGCGCGAAGTCGAGATACGCGTCGGCGTCCCCGAACTCCGGCGGCACCGCGTGCGCACCGAGCCAGGTCGCGGTCCCGCCCGCCTCCCGAATCGCGCGCAGCGATGCGAGCTCCGTCTCGCGGTCGAGTCCGTAGCCGGACTTGGCTTCGAACGTCGTCGTCCCCGCTCGCCGCATCCACCGGCGATGGCGGCGAACCGCATCCGCCAGGTTCGCTTCACCCGCAGACCGCGTGGCCCGCACCGTCGCGAGAATCCCCCCACCTGCTGCGTGCAGCTCCTCGTAGGACGCTCCGGTTGCGCGCAATTCGAACTCGTCGACGCGGTCGCCGGCGAAGCAGGCGTGCGTGTGGCAGTCGACCAGGCCCGGCACGGCGCAGAGGCCGCGACCGTCAAGCTCCTCGAGTTCGCCGGCGGTCCCCTGAAAAGCGGCGTGGAGCTCGCGCATCGGGCCGAAGGAAGTGATGCGCCCGTCTTCGCAGAGGACGTACGCGTCGCGGACGACCTCGACGGCCGCGAGCGCGTCGCCCCGAAGCGGTGCTTCGCTGCCGGCCGGCGTCGCGAGCTGCGCGAGATCGCGGACAAGCAGCCGCCGCCCGCCTGCGCGATCGCTCACTCCGCGGACTGGGCCTGCATCGGCGGCTCGAGCCCGTGGTCTGCCGCGAACGCGACCGCTTCGGGGTACCCCGCATCGACGTGGCGGAGAACGCCTGTCCCGGGATCGGTCGTGAGCACGCGCTCGAGCCGTTCGCCCATCTCGTCGCTCCCGTCAGCGACGACGACCATCCCTGCGTGGATCGAGTTGCCGATCCCGACACCGCCTCCGTGATGGACGCTCACCCAGGTTGCGCCCGCAGCGACGTTGAGCAGTGCGTTCAGGATCGGCCAGTCCGCGATGGCGTCCGATCCGTCGCGCATCGCCTCGGTCTCCCGGTACGGAGAGGCGACCGAGCCCGAGTCGAGGTGATCACGACCGATCACGACCGGCGCCTTCACCTTGCCGGAGCGGACGAGCTCGTTGATCGCGAGCCCTGCCCGCGCGCGATCTCCGTAGCCGAGCCAGCAGATGCGAGCCGGCAGGCCCTGGAAGGCGATCCGTCCGGGGGCCAGCTCGAGCCACCGCTGGAGGGCGGCGTCGTCCGGGAAGAGCCCGCGTAGTGCTTCATCGATGGTGGCGATGTCCCCCTCGTCACCGGAGAGAGCCGCCCAGCGAAACGGCCCGATGCCTTTGCAGAAGAGCGGCCGAATATAGGCCGGAACGAAGCCCGGGTATGTGAACGCATCCTCTACGCCCGCCGCATAGGCCTCACCTCGTAAATTGTTGCCATAATCGAAAACATAACTGCCCAGTCGGACGTACTCGAGCAGCCCCTCGACATGGCTGGCGATCGACTCCCCAGCCCGGCGGAGGTACTCCTCGGGATCGTCGGCGCGAAGGCCGGCCGCTGCCTCGACAGAGAGTCCCGCCGGGACGTAGCCCGTCAGCGGATCGTGTGCCGCGGTTTGATCGGTGACGAGGTCGAAGTGCTCACGCCGGCGAGCGAGCTCGGGGACGATCTCGGCCGCGTTCCCCTGCAGGCCGATGGACAGGGGCCGGCGCTCGTCGGCAGCTGCGTGGATGCGCGCCAGTGCGTCGTCGAGCGAATCCGCCGCTTCGTCGAGGTAGCGCGTCTCGAGTCGGCGCCGGATCCGCGCGGGATCGACCTCGACGCACAGAATCACTCCGCCGGCCAGGGTCGCGGCCAAAGGCTGCGCCCCGCCCATGCCACCGAGCCCGGCGGTGAGAATCGTGCGACCCGACAGGTCGGGCGAGCCAAAATGCCGCTCGGCGGCGGCGACAAACGTCTGGTACGTGCCCTGCAGGATGCCCTGCGTGCCGATGTAGACCCACGATCCTGCCGTCATCTGGCCGAACATCGTCAGCCCCAGTGCCTCGAGCCGGCGGAACTCGTCCCAGGTCGCCCAGCGAGGAACCAAGAGCGAATTCGCGATCAGGACGCGAGGAGCCCCTGGATGTGTTCGGAGGACTCCCACCGGCTTGCCGCTTTGCACCAGGAGCGTCTCGTCGTCTGCAAGCCGCAGCAGAGACGCCACGATCGCCTTTAAGGCCTTGTGGCTGCGGGCAGCCTTGCCGGAGCCGCCGTAGACGATCAACTGCTCGGGAAGCTCGGCGACGTCCGCGTCGAGATTGTTGAGCAGCATCCGGAGCGGCGCTTCGGTTGCCCACGAACGCGCGTTCAACGCTGTTCCGCGCGGGGCACGGATCGCCGAAAGGTCGCCGCAGAGGGCCTCGACCGTCGCGGCGAGTGTGTCGACCGCGGTCATCCGCCGCGCTCCTGCTGCGGCCGCCGGCGAAATCGCCACCAGCTCCAGCCGGTTGCCGCGATGAAGAACGCCAGCGCCCCGAGCATCGCCCTGGCCACCGAGCCGCCGGTCAGCTTCGCAACGACGACGATCACGATCGCGAGAACCGCGTACATGATCACCGTGTCCCGAAACGGATGACGGGACCGACGCGGCTCGGCCCGCTTCACCGAAGCTCGCCCACGTCGGCCTCGACTGCGGCCACGAGCCCGCCTTCGCGGATCGCCTCGGCGACCGATTCGATATCGCCTGCGAGCGACCGGTCGTCGGAGAGGCGCGGTGACAGCGCCCGAACCGCGTCCCGAGCGGCCCGCGCTCCGAGACCCGGCTCGAGAGGTGCAAAGAACTCGATTGCCTGGGCACCCGCGAGCAATTCGATCGCGAGCGCGCGCTCGGCGTTCGCCAACACCTGCCAGGCCTTCAGTCCTGCAGCGTTGCCCATCGAAACGTGGTCTTCCTGGCCCGCGCTCGTCGGGATCGAGTCGATGCTCGCAGGGTGACAGAGAGCCTTGTTCTCGCTGACGAGCGCGGCGGCCACGTACTGCGGGATCATGAACCCGGAGTTGAGGCCTCCGTCGTTCGTCAGGAAGGGAGGCAGACCGTCGGACAGGCTCGGGTTGACGAGCCGCTCGAGTCGGCGCTCGGAGATGTTGGCGAACTCGGAGACCGCCATTGCCAACGCGTCGAGGGCAAAGGCAAGCGGCTGCCCGTGGAAATTGCCGTTCGAGACGAGTAGGTCGTCGTCGACGAGCACGAGCGGATTGTCCGTCGCCGCGTTGAGCTCGACCGACACGGTCGCCTCGACGTAGGCGAGCAGGTCGCGGGACGCACCATGGACCTGGGGCGCGCACCGCAGCGAGTATGCGTCTTGAACCTTGTCGCACCAACGGTGCGACTCGATGATCGCCGAGCCCTCCAGCAGCCGGTGAACGTTCGCCGCCGAGTCGATCTGCCCGGGCAACGGGCGGGTCGCATGGATCTGCGGCAAGAAGCTCATCCGTGATCCCTGCAGGGCTTCGAGCGAGAGGGCGCAGGCGAGGTCCGCGGTCTTCGCGAGCCTTCGGGCCCGCGCCAGCGCGAGGCTGCCGAACGCGGCCATGAACTGCGTCCCGTTGACGAGCGAAAGCCCCTCTTTCGCCTCGAGCGTGATCGGCTCGAGCCCGACCGCGGCAAGCGCAGCGGCGCCGTCCAGACGCCCGCCGTCCACCCAAGCCTCGCCCTCTCCGACGAGCGGGAGCGCGAGATGGGCGAGCGGCGCGAGATCCCCGCTGGCGCCGACCGACCCACGGCTGGGAACGTGCGGCAGAACGCCGCGATTCAGGCATTCGATCAGAAGCTCGACTGTCTGGGGCCTCGCTCCGGAAAAGCCCTTCGCGAGCGCATTCGCACGCAGAAGCATCGCGGCCCTGACAACCTCGTCGGGATACGGCTCGCCGACGCCGCAGGCGTGGCTCCGCAGCAACCGGAGCTGCAGTTCGGCCGCGAGCTCCTCGGGGATGGAGCGCGAGACGAAGCGCCCGAAGCCGGTGTTGATGCCGTACGTGTGCTCGTTCGTGCCGTGAGCCGCGCGCTCGACGAGCTCGCGCGCGCGCACGACCTTTTCCCGGGCCTCGCCGCTGAGAGCCGCGGGCGCGCGATCGACTGCGACTGCCCAAACGTCCTCGATCGTCAGGTTCTCGCCCGTCAGCTGGACGGCCGTGCGCAGGGCCATTTGCGGCCAGTCTAGCCCGGTGGTTCGAGCGAAACCCTGCGCTTGCCGAGCCTTGGAGGCAGGGAGCCGCTAGCCGAACAGCCGCCGGAAGAAAAACGCGATCCGGCGCCAAACGTTCATCGAGTGCTCGCGGCGCTGGGTCGGAGCAAGCGCCTTGCCTTCCAGTTCCCGCGCGTCTGCCCCCAGCGATTCGCCGATTCCCCCTTTGCTGTCGGGCTCGATCTCGGCGCTTGTTGCAGGCTCGCGATACTCCCCGAGCTGTTCGACCTGCTCGCGCGTCAACGCCAGCTGCACCGTCCCCTCCGTGATCTCCGCGACCTGCTCCGAGGGCACGTAGCGGGGCTTTCCGAACGCGCTGGTCGCAATCGCGAGCCCGTCGAAGATGTCGACGCTGCTGTCGCCCGCGACCTCGTCGACTTCGCCCACTTTGCTTCCGTCGGCCGCGACCACATTCCAACCGGTTTCGATCATGAGCCAGGAAACAGGATCGGCCATCGCAGCAATCAGTCTGACTGATCCGGGCGAGAGGCCCGTCACCAGCGAATGAAGCTCGCACTATGAGGAAGGCACAGCCGACCTCCTCCCCGCGTCGAGCCTACGTCGAATTTCCGCGCGCGTGAGCTACGCGTTCGCGACGAATTTGCGCCGATTGGACTCGTCGGCGCGGCCCCTGTTTGCCGGACTCGCCGTCAG